>CAYXYD010000001.1:0-34375 GCA_964469205.1 uncultured Sphaerochaeta sp.
GCTGATTCATCCCAGCCCCTTAAGAGGACTGGGATTCCTCAACCGAGAGGTTGAATTGAGCTATATAGCAGCAGGTCGACTTGATGGGTATTATGAGCTTTGCTTGGGCTATTATGATATGGCCGCTGGTATCTGCATACTAGAGGAGGCCGGTGGCGCTTTCGCTCCTGCTGACCCTCTTGTCCCGTTTACCGACAGTCGTTGTGACCTTGTTGCAACTAATGGCTTGATTCAAGACTGGTTATTTAATATGGTGCAAGAATGAAATTCAAATTAGCAATCTTTGACCTCGATGGTACCCTTATGGATACCTCCTCTGGTATATTCGCCACTGCGAACAAGGCTGTGGAGTTGGTAGGGCGTAAGCCTGAACATGATATCTCTCAACTGAGCAAATTCATCGGCCCTCCCATAGTCCAATGTTTTATCAATACCTTTAACCTTGAAGAAGAGCTCATTGCAGACGCAATAGGGCACTACCGCAAGGAGTATCATCTTCGTGGGCAGTTTGGAGCGAAAGAGTACCCATCGATGAAGAATACCCTGGAAAAACTCAAGGATAGGGGTTATCTGCTTGCTGTCGGCACCCTCAAGACTGAGAGCTTGGCTCACTCAATGATGGACCACTTCGGATTCTCTCCCTATTTCTCTTCCATCAGAGGAGGCGACCTGAAAGCGAACCTCAGTAAGGCTGATATTGTGAAAAGGGTGCTCGCTGACCTCAATGTTGATGCTTCTGAAGCTGTGCTTATCGGCGATACTGTGCATGATGAAGAGGGGGCCAAAGATGCCAACGTCTCCTTCATAGCAGTCGACTATGGCTTTGGCTTCCCTAGGGGGCAGCAGAAGACAGACACGATGATGGCTGTCGTCTCCAGCCCGGAAGAATTACTCTCCCTACTGTAAGAGAAATTACCTGTTGCATGCCTCCACATTGTGTGGAGGTTTTTCATATAGGCTGTTCTCTTAGTTTTTGTCTCTCTCTTCCTATTCTTATTCTCGCCTGTTTCCCCCTCCAGAGGCTATTAAGCCTTGGAACTGCTTGCAAGAGAGTGGTTCAGGGAGTATTGTTAGCTCATAGGAGAATTAGCACATGAGCAACAAGATTGAGAAGAAACTCGTCAACACAGACAAGGCTCCTGCAGCCATTGGACCTTATAGCCAGGCTATCATAGCCGCACCTTTTGTATTCACCTCAGGCCAACTGCCTGTCGATCCCAAAACTAATGAACTGGTTGGTGGCGATGCAGCAAACCAGGCCAAACAAGTCTTTGAAAACATGAAGGCTGTCCTTGCAGAAGCAGGCACTGACCTTTCCAAAGTTGTAAAGGCCACCGTATTCCTCAAGAACATGGATGACTTTGCAGCAGTAAACAAAGTATACGCTTCCTATTTTGGCGAAGGTATCCTTCCTGCACGATCAGCTGTCCAGGTTGCCAAGCTTCCTAAGGATGTAGCGGTCGAAATCGAGATGATCGCTCTGATCTAACATAAAATCCAGGAGGGAAGGGGATGAAACGCACACCGTTGTTTGATGTGTACAGTCAGTACGAAGGGGTAAAGCTAGTCGATTTTGGCGGCTGGGAACTTCCGGTTAACTATGCCAAGGGAATTATTGCCGAACATGAGGCAGTACGGACCAAGGTAGGTCTCTTTGACGTCTCCCACATGGGAGAGTGTCTGGTAACCGGGGAAAGCGCAACCGAATTCCTTGACTACCTTTGTACCAATGCCATCAGCAGCATGAAAAAAGGTGAAATCATGTATACCATGATGTGTTATCCCAACGGTACGGTTGTAGATGACTTGCTCATCTATTGCCGTGACCGTACCTCATACTTGGTTGTCATGAATGCTTCCAACATTGAGAAGGACCTCACATGGATGCAGGAAGGAGTTCCCTATCCAGGAGAAGAGAGACCTACTATTGTAGATCTTTCTGAAAGGACAGCCTTGCTTGCCCTGCAGGGACCTCTTGCTATCGATGTTCTTAAGACGCTTATCCCTGAATGTGAGGAGATGCTCCCCTTCACGTACCGCTCCCCCTGTGCAGTAGGGGAGGTCATGTGCCTTATCAGCCGTACCGGCTATACAGGCGAAGATGGCTTTGAGCTGTACTGTGCATCTGAAGATGCTACCCTGCTTTGGAGTACCCTCTTGGAAGCAGGAGAGGAACAGGGCATCGAATGTTGTGGCCTCGGCTGCCGGGATACGCTTCGCCTTGAGGCAAAACTTCCCCTATACGGTCATGAGATAAGCGACAGCATTACCCCTCTGGAAGCAAATCTTGGCTACTTTGTACGTCTTGAAAAAGAAGACTTCTGCGGAAAAGAAGCACTTGTCAAGCAGAAGGGAGAAGGCATCCCCAGGACCCTTCGGGGTGTGGTGATGGTCGATAAGGCTGTTCCTCGCGCTGGATGTGAGGTCTTTCTTGAAGATGAGAGCATCGGTTTTGTCACCAGCGGAACCAAAAGCCCCACCTTGCAGATTTTCTGTGCCTATGTGCTTATCAAGCGAGAACCAAAACTTGCCTTTGGTGATGAACTGACCATTGAAATCCATGGAAAGAAGAAACGGGTGAAACTGGTGAAAACCCCCTTCTACAAACATGGGAAGCGGTACGACGAATAGGATGATACGAGTACAAAGCTACGCACCAGAAGGTTTCATAGCCTTGGACAACTCTGCTCTTATCTACCCTCCTACAGAGGCCCGATACAATGCGAACACCTATCGGGTCTCCATGGATTTGAAACAGGAGATAGTTCCCCAGATCTTGGAACTAGCCATGCATAAAATCTTGGAGCGATGCTCGTATGCAAAGGTGAGCCTCCACAAGGGGTTCTTCTGGTACTATCTCTCCCCAAACCATAAGAGCCCTGTCTTGCATGAGGAAGGCTCCTATCCGAGTGCAAGGATCTCCTTCAAGGATAACAACGGTTACCTCTTCAAAGTGCTGTACAGCAAGCACAGGATAGCTTTGGAGTGTTTCCATGCCCTTACAGACGGGTCAGGAGCTCTTGTCTACCTGAAGATGATAGTCAGTGAGTACTGTCGCATTGCCGATATTGCTGACGTTAGTTTTGAAGGTGCATTGGACTTTGCTGCAAAACCAAGCGACCAGGAGTTCAGTGACCCTTTCCAACATTTCTATGACAAGAATATTCCCGGCTCCCCCTCAACAGGAGCTTCCTATCACCGAAAAGGGACAGGAGAGTACGATGACAGGGTAAAGGTCATCAGTGCCATGGTCGATGCCTCTGTTTTGCGAGCACGATGTAGGGAACGTGGCTATACGATAACCGTATATCTCGCCTCAATCCTCGTAATGGCATTTCAGGAGTTTCAGAAGCAGGAAGTGCCCCGGGAAAAAAAGCGAAAACCCATCAAACTCTCAGTCCCCATGAATCTGAGAAACATTTTTCACTTCGACACTATGAGAAATTTCACCCTCTTTGCAGTTCCCGGCATTGAACCGGCCCTTGGAGAGTATACCTTTGAGGAGATTCTCAAAAAGATGCATCTGGACATGGCCCTTTCACAGGATCCCAAGAAAATCCGTAGCCAGATCAAGCGAAATGTTGGAGGGGAGCGCCACATCCTGATGCGTTTTGCCCCTACAGCCATAAAGAACCCCCTGTTCAAATTGCTTTCCAACTCACTTGGCGATGGCCTCTACTCTGCTGTCATCTCCAACCTTGGGTATGTGAAAGTTCCCGAGGAGCTTGAAAGCTCCATTTCACGCATGGATTTTTATCTCTGCCCAGGGCAGATGAACAAAGTGTCGCTTGCAGTCATTGGCTTTAAGGACAAGGTTGTCATCAACTTCAGCAGCTTCTACAACACCGATACCTCTCTGGAACGGTTGTTTTGTCGTTTTCTTGTCGAAGACGGTATCCCTGTTGAAGTCTCGACCAACCGCATACAAGAAAACAAGGAGTAAGTATGGCATATTGCATAAAGTGTGGGGTCAAGTTGGAGGAAAGGGCACAAGAATGCCCCCTATGCCAGACCCCAGTGGTACTCCCTCCCGGTCTCGAGAGGGGAAGTTCCGAACCCCTTTTTCCCCACCCCTTATCCCCAAAGGGTACTGAGGGCATAACAAAGACAAGCAAGGGGATCATCGAACTCATCTTGTCGCTGTTTGTGGTAAGTGAGATCACCATAGCCCTTACCATGTGGTTTTCAGGGAACATCGAACATAGTTTTATCCCTCTTTTCAGCATAGCAATGGGAGCTCTGGTCATAGCGATGGCTCTGGTGGCAAAGCACACCTATGCAGCTCAGGCTACCACCCATATCTTACTGGTTTCGATCTATCTTCTTTGCCTTGATGCGACAAACCGCCATCTTTTCTGGTCATTCTTCGCAGTAGGGGCTTTGGCTCTTCTTTGGATTTTTGCAGTCTACACCACTACTAAAAAGGCTAAAGCACACCTAGGGTGGACAGCCCTTCTGCTTATGGTCTCCTTGCTTGGCTATATTGCTATGATCAACGGTCTTGTCGCAGGGACCCTGACATGGTTTGTCCCTGTTGCCTTACCCACAGCCTGTGTGCTTTTCTTGGGAGTAGGGCTCTTCTCCCTCTTGTTTCTGACGCGCAAAAAAACCTGGCTCCCTCTGGCCGATCTCGTATTCTTCAATCTGATAGTATTGTTCTTGACCTTTACAGCCTTGGATATCTTTATGACCCACTACAGGGACGGCATCTGGATCCTGAACTGGTCAGTGAGCCTCTTCTCTGCTGCAATAGTGCTGATGATTTTGCTTGGTGGTGTCTCGGTAAGCCGCAGGCTGAGACGGTACTTTACCAGCCAGAACAAGCACCGCTAGGTGAAGTCCGTAAAGCTTGCCCCTGCAGCCTTCACCAGGTCATCGGGTTTTATCTTTAGCTGGAAGCCTCTCAAGCCTGCACTGACATAGATATGCTCCTGCAAAAGGGCAAGCTCCTCGATAAAGGTGGGGAAGTGTTTCCTCATACCCAAAGGTGAACATCCCCCTCGGATATATCCGGTGAGGTTTTGCAAATTCTCCATCTTGATGAGGTCAATGTCCTTGCTTCCGGTCAAAGCCCGTGCTTTCTTCAGACTCACGGAGAAATCGGCAGGGAGACAGAATACAAATACCTCATTGTCACTATTTTGCATCACAATGGTCTTGAATACCTGTTCGCTGGGTAGCCCTGTATTGATGCTGGCATGCACAGCATCGAGATGCTCTTCATCCCAAGCATAGGCGAGCAGTTCATACTCGATGGCTAGGCTCTCCAGGATTCTCATCGCATTGGTTTTCTTCATGGCACCATCCTATCCAATTCATACAAAGCAGGCAAGGATGAAAAACGGGACCCGCAGGTCCCGTCAGCTTGAAATGCATTGATCTTACTTGTCATCAATGGCAAAAGAGGTACCCAAAGCTGCCGGAGAAGCAAAAGAGCCTTTCTTTTTCTGGTTGATGATGGTCATGCCGGTAAGCACCACCAAGGTTATTAGGTAAGGGGAGAAGGCGAGGAATTGGGTCGGGATGACCATCTCAAATCCTGCTGCCTGCAGGCTGAACTGCAAGCTTGTGATACCACCGAAGATCAACGTCCCGATTACCACCCTTCCTGGATTCCAGGCAGCGAAGATAACCAAGGCTATGACGATCCAGCCCTTACCTCCGGTCATGCCGTCATTCCAACTAGGGGTGAAGCTCAGAGAAAGGCACGCACCACCGAGGCCAGCGAACATGCCGCCGATAACAGTGTAGATGTAGCGTATCTTCGAAACTGAGATACCCATAGCAGCAGCGGTTCTGGGATTCTCTCCAACAGAGCGTACCACCATACCGTGCTTGGTCTTGTACATGAAGAACCAGGCAAAGGGGATGATCAGGTAGAGGGCATAGGTGAGCACACTCACATCAAACAAGGCACCCACTATGGGGATCTTGCTCAAGGCCGGGATTGCTATGTTGTCGAATTTTGTAGCGAGGTTCATGCCGCAGAGGTTGAACTTGTTGGAAGCAGGGCCGAGTCTCTGTCCGAGGAAGTTAGCCATACCGGTTCCCAACATAGTGATGGCAAGACCCGATACTACCTGGTTTGCCCTCATACTGATGCACAAGAAAGCGTGTATCAGGGAGAAGAAGGCACCGACGAGCATAGCCACCAGAATGGCCAAGTAGAGGTTTCCTGTGGAAAAAGCGGTTGCAAAGCCTGACAGTGCTCCCATGAGCATGATGCCTTCCATTCCCAGGTTCAGTATTCCTGTCTTTTCGGTAAACACTTCTCCAAGGGTGGCATAGGTGAGGGAGGTTCCCATTGCTAGGGTCGCTGCAAGCAATTTGGTTGTAAAATCTATCCAATTCATTTGGAAAACTCCTTATGTTTGCCTAAGATGCGCAGCCTGTAATCGGTGAATACTGTACCGGCCAAAAGAGGGATGAGGATAAGGCCCTGCAATACCTCTCCCATCGCTGCTGGCAGCTTGAGGGTGATCTGTAAAGCATCGGAACCCGTTTCCAAGGCTGCCATGAGCAGTGCGATGAAGATGGAGGCTATCGGGTTCAGTCCGCTCATCCAGGCAATGATGATGCCGGTAAAGCCGTATCCTGCATCCACACCCTTGGTTAGCTGGTGGGTTACCGCTGCAGAGTCAATGACTCCTGCTAGTCCTGCTATACCGCCGGAGATGAGCATTGCCACAATGATATTCTTCTTGATGGAGACACCTTGGCATCTTGCAGCCCTCTGGTTCTTGCCGATCATGTTCAGCTCAAAGCCCCAGCGTGTCTTGTATAGGACAAACCAGAGAATGACTACAAGGATGAGTGCAAAGAAAATGCCAGCATGGACACGGCCCCAGATTCTGGGAAGCCAGGCAAACTCTGGGTACCTGACGGTTCCCATGTTTCCCCTAGGTGCTTTCCATGCGTTGATGTAGAGATACTCTGCATATCCAATGATGATATAGTTGAGCATCAGGGTAGCCAGTGTCTCATCGACACTCCACTGCGCCTTCAGAACCCCAGGGATACCTCCCCAGATTGCACCAAACAGGACACCTACCACTATTCCTACAGGAAGTAGCATCCAATTGGGGAGGAAGGTCCAAAACTGCATAACCCAGGTGATGCCTATGGCTCCACTGACATACTGGCCTTCAGCACCGATGTTCCAGAACTTCAGTCTGAAGGCTATTCCTACTGCAAGGCCACAAAGGAGCAGTGGTATTGCCTTTACCAGGGTAAACTGGATTTTTGACTGGCTACCGAAGGCACCCTTAGCCATAGCGGCATAGGTCTGGATTGGATTGGCGTTGTTAAGGCCGAGGACAATTGCCCCAAGCAAAAAAGAGATCACCAGTGATACGAGGGGGACCAGGATGGTCATCTTTCGGGATCTGCTGTCCCGTTTTTCGAGGGCAAATCTCATATGTCCCTCCTTTCAACACCGGCCATCAACATGCCAAGCTCTTCTGTCTTGGCATCCTTCACGTCCATAATATCCATGATTCTCCCCTCGAACATGACGGCGATCTTATCAGCGACCATCAACAGTTCTTCTAATTCTTCTGAAACCAGGAATACGGCGTTGCCCATGTCCCTCTGCTTTATAAGGTTCTGCCTTACCGCTTCAGTGGCGCCTACATCCAGACCCCTCGAAGGGTATACGGCTATGAGGATGCCACCACAAGAGTCTATCTCACGGGCAAGGATGGTCTTCTGGATATTACCTCCGCTGAGGAACTTAACCGAAGTGTCTTGCGACGGAGTCTTGATGGTAAAGGTCTCAATTAGCTTTTCTGCAAACAGACGTACCCAGCCACGTTTTATGATGGAGTGGTCGCTGAGTTCCTTGGTACGGTATTTCTTCATGGAGAGGTTGTCCCCAACACTCATATCTCCGACAACACCCATTCTGCCACGGT
Source organism: uncultured Sphaerochaeta sp. (assembly GCA_964469205.1). GTDB lineage: Bacteria > Spirochaetota > Spirochaetia > Sphaerochaetales > Sphaerochaetaceae > Sphaerochaeta. Next base: position 7,914 of record CAYXYD010000001.1, read on the forward strand.
CAGCAGGGATATGGCTGACACCACTTTTGATAATCTGTAGTGGTGTCTTGTTTGTATAATCCTTGCCCTTGATGAACACTTTCCCACTGTTTACCATCATCAGCCCAGTCAGGGCTTCAGTCAGGTTTTGCTGGCCATTTCCAGCTACACCGGCTATGCCGAGGATCTCTCCTCCTCGCAAGCTGAAGGAGACGTCGTCAATGACGCGTTTTCCACCTGCTATGCTATTCATAACCAGATTCTTGGCTTCAAGCACCACTTCTCCCGGGTTGTAGGGCCCGCGGTCCAAGGAAAAGAGGATATCCCTACCGACCATCATATTGGCCAGGTCCTGAATTCTCTTGATGGAGGAAGTGGGGCAGACGTTGACGCTTTTCCCGCGTCTGAGTACCTGCACGCTATGGGAGAACTCCATGACCTCATCCATCTTGTGGGTGATGAAAATGGCACTCTTGCCCTCTACAAGCATCTTCTTGAGAATCTCATTTAAATCTTTTGCTTCCCCTGGGGTCAGCACCGCTGTCGGTTCATCAAGAATGAGGATTTCTGCACCCCGGTAGAGCAGTTTCAAAATTTCAACTCGCTGCTGCTCTCCTACCGAAAGGTCGTGGACTATCTTATCAGGGTAGACTTGCAAGCCGTAACGCTTACTGAGTTCTGTAATATTCTTTTTGATTTCTGCAATAGGGGGGACAAAGGGAAGGTCCTTCATGCCAAGGATGATGTTCTCAGCGACGGTCATGTTACCCACCAGCATGAACTCCTGGTGTATCATCCCTATACCCAGAGCCATGGAGTCCTGGGGGGAGTTTATCTCTGCAAGTTTTCCATGTACGTAGATGTCGCCGTTATCAGGCCTGTAGAGGCCGACCAACATATTCATGAGGGTGCTTTTCCCAGCACCATTTTCGCCCAGAAGGGCAAGGACTTCTCCTCGGTGTAACGTAAGGTTAACGTTATCGTTAGCCAGAACACCGGGGAAACGTTTGGTAATGCCTGCCATACGCACAACAAGCGTATCGGAGGGGTTGATTTCTTGCATGTTATATCCAGTTGTGTGGTTGTCCTTGGTGGAGGACGTTCCTTAAAGAGTAGAGGCGGGCGAATGCCCGCCCCTATTTACTTGAGTGTGATTCAGTTATTTGACTTTACCAACGACGCCTTCTACGAACCAATCGATGGTCAGCATAGCTTCATCAGACATTTTCTCACCGGCTTTCTGGCGAACCTTTCCAGTGTTATCTTTGATCGCGCCCCAGAATACATCCCATTTTTTGTCATGGAGTTTGGTCTGTAATGCCATGATCTCTTTCTGGAACTCTGCAGGAACCAAGGGGGAGATGGCGGAGAGGTGAATCATATCATCCTCAAGACCGCCCCAGTAGCTCTGACTCTTCCAAGTGCCATCTATGGCACTCTGGACTGCAGGGATCATGTAGTTGCCCCAGTTCCACATGGTGGAAACGAGGACTCTGTCATCACCAATCATACTTCCGAAGTCAGCATTGTAGCCGATGGCATACTTGCCACGCTCGATGGCTGCCTTTGCAGGCTCGGTGGTATCCTGGTGCTGTCCAATTACGTCACAACCCTGATCAAGCAGGGATACAGCAGCCTGGCGCTCCAAGGAGGGGTCATACCAAGTGTTGGTCCATACGACAGTGACGGTAGCCTTGGGATTGACGGCCTTTGCACCAAGGGTGAAACCGTTGATAGCACGTACAACTTCAGGAGTGTTGAAAGCGCCTACAAAACCGAGCTTGCCGGTTGGGGACATCTTTGCAGCGATCATACCTGAGAGGTAACGCATCTGATACATTCTTCCAAAGTAGTTGGACATGTTGTCATTGAGCAGATAGCCTGAGCAGTGTTCGAAATAGACATCAGGGAAGTTCTGTGCAACGTTGAGCATGTACTGCTGGTAGTTGTAGGAGTTTGCAAAGATAATTTTACAACCCTCTTCAATGAGGTTCTCCATGGCTCTTTCACTGTTTTCGTTTTCTGCAATGTTTTCTAATCTAGTGACTTTTACCTTGTCTCCGAAATGCTTCTCCAAGGCGATAGTGCCCTGGTCATGCATGAAGGAATAGCCCATATCACCAGGAGGACTGATGTAAATAACTCCGACTTTCATCGGACCCTCGGTCTTTACCTCGGTGGCTTCTTTTGATCCCTGTGCAAATGCAAAGGAAGAAACCATCAGTACGATCAACAAGAGAACAATACCTTTTTTCATGACTCTCTCTCCTTAAAAGATTGTGTGATGGGGCGATAATACCCTAAGAACTAGAACAACTCAAATTATACGGGAGGATTTAGGTGCTGTCAAAGTAATAATAATAAACATTTAAAGTGGTATCCCGCAGAAAACAGGGTGTGTTGTGCGAATTTCATTATAATGCAACAGATAATATGCTCTTTCCCACAATATTCAACAAAAGTATAAAAATATTCTTCAATAGATTGGCTTATAGTGAAATTTATTGTATTAATGTTTTAGTATGTATTTTTATTTGTTGCATAGCGAAATTCATCTAAAATCGATTATATCTATATAAAGTCATATAAAGGAACTAAACTATGATTATGACATATCTTATTCCATTTACCGCTTGCCTATACTTTTGTGCTAGTGGTAGGATAGGGGCATTATATGGTATAGTGCTTTTCCTAGAGAATATGAAAATAATCAAGAAAGGATCACAATAGGTATGAATACAACAGCAAAGAAATGTTTGATAATCTTGCTCTTCCTGCTTTTTTCAACTCTCCTGTTCGCTGCTGAAGGTTCAGGCTTGGTTGTACGATCACCTCTGTTTGGTCCTGAATCCCAGACCCCTGCCTTTGAAGAGAGATCACTGATCCTGCAGTCCTATGCAGAACAACTGGGACTTGCGATGGAACAGGTAGAAGAAAAACCCGAAACCAGAGTACTGAGCGCCATCAGCAACGGCTCCTATCCTGTAACCCCTGGTGACAGGTTTCGTCTGGTCTATCTCGATGGATTGCAGACAGTCACCGTTGATCTGCAGGCTGATGAAAAAAGCACGGTTACGGTCCCTGGTCTTGGAACGGTAGATTCTCGGGGTCTCTCCTTCATAGAAATGAAAAAAGAGATCCTTTCCATGGTGCAGACCTACCACAGCTACTCCAACCCCCAGCTTATCCTCACCGGCACCGGCTCCTTTAGTGTCTCGGTCATTGGTGAAGTGGATGGAACCCGCGTTGTTCCAGTGTGGGGCCTTTCAAGGCTTTCATCAGTGGTAGGCAGTGCCACCCCCTATGCATCTACACGAAATATCCTCATTACCCATTCCGATGGTTCCTCCGATACCTATGACCTCTACCTTGCTTTGCGTAAAGGCGTGCTCAATCAGGATCCCCTGCTTCGTAGCGGTGATGTCATAACCATTGCCCGTGCTGAAAAGATCGTGGTACTTGCAGGCAATGTCTATGCACCGGGAACCTACCAGTTGCAGGAAGGGGAGACTCTCAGTGATCTGGTCTCCTCCTATGGGGGAGGGGTATTGAATAATGCTGATGTACAGAATATCAGGATCCAGCGCTACAACAAGAAGAGTGGGGCTTGGCAGGTAACCTATGCAGATCTTTTTGGCGGTAAGCCGATGGCTTTGCTTCCTATGGACCAGGTTGTCATTGACACGCTCAAGTCCTCTGTTCGAACAGTGACCATTGAGGGCTCTGTTGCAGCAAGTGAAGCGTACGACAATCTTTCATCTACAGCCTTGATGGGGACCTCCTCCGGAAGGATCTTCTATCAGTTCTATCCAGGGGAAAATGTCCGACAGATGCTGGAGTCAATTGCACCACGCTTGATGACTGTCAGTGATCTCGATGGCACCTATCTGCTTCGAGCTCAGAAGAGGATACCCCTAAAGGCACAACAGATTCTCTATGCAGACGATCCCAACGCACAGCTGACACTGGAAAGTGGTGATACCTTCATCATTCCTTTTAACCAGCGCTTCATCTCTGTCAGTGGTGGCGTCGTCCGCTCGGGAGTTTTCGCATACGTCCCAGACAAGGGAGCCAACTACTATCTCTCCTTGGCAGGAGGGCTCAGTGATGATGCCTCAGTTCCTACCTCCATCAAGGTCTATGGACCTACAGGGGAGAAACTGGATAACTCTGGAGAAATCCCTCCTGAATCCAGTATCAGAGTGGCAAAGAATACGTTTATTAAGGATATCGCCCCGACAGTGGCAGTTATTGGCTTGGTCACATCCATTTTGGGAATTGTGGCAACGGTGATCGGTGTTATTATTGAATCGCAAAAGCTGTAAGGGGAGAATGCAATGAGTCAGCAAGAAGAGTTCCAGGCTGGATATAATCAAGGTGAAATGAATGAAGAGGGGATTTCCATCTCCGAACTGCTCCATATTTTCCGGCAAAGGTTCGGATGGTTTATAATAGGGTTGGTTGTTGTTATTGTAGCAGCGATCGGATACCTCTATTTTGCCGTTCCCCAGTATGAAAGCCAGGTATCGGTACTTGTCGAGCCCATCCAGAAATCCTCATCCATTGAGAACCTTTTGGAGAGCAGTTCCAGTACTACCAAGATTGCCACTGAAGTGGAGCTCATAACCAGCCGGAAGAATATTGAGTACGCCCTGAGCATCCTTGACCTCTCTTCCTACACAAATGATGATGGGCTGGATTACACCAACAGGGATATCTTGGGTAATGTGAAGGGACGTATTGTTGTCTCCACGGTTAAGGATACCAACATAGTTCGTATCACCGTAACTGATGCAAACCGCTCGTTTGCCCGGGATTTTTCCAATGCCCTGGCTTCGAGTTATGATAATCTGCTGACCGGTATTGCCAAAAACTCCAAGACGGCACAGAGAGAGTTCATACAGTCTCAGATACCTATCAACGATGGGTCTTTGCAGAATGCTTCCGATGCTCTGGGTGACTTTAGGGAGAACAGTGACATCATCCAGCTTACAGACAAGAGTTCCCTGCTTGTCGAACAGATTTCCTACTATACCCTTCGTCTGGAACCCTTGAAGTTGCAACTGAATGAATCGCTTGTCTTCATCGATTCCTATAATGACGGTTTGCAGAAAGCTGGCATTACAGGAGTCCTCTCTCTCAATGCTATCCGCAAGGACTCTGCTGTTGCCGCCAAACTGAAGGAACTCGCAGCCTGGAAGACAGAGTTGACAATGTACGAGTCCCTCGTCTCTCCCTCTCCTAATCAGGCTACAGCTATCTCTGCTGGCTCAGGCTCTTCACGTACCTATGTCCTGAACAGTGCAATAGCCCAGACAACCAAGGATCTGTTGGATAGGGTGACCACCCTTACCCGCACCTATGCCAAGGATGCAAACATCCAGTCCATCGTACAGGCCCTGACTACCGAGGTCGGTATCGAGGTGCTCCAGACACGGGGTGAGGTCTTTGTTGAGGAGCTTTCAAAGCTTCCTGTCCTTGAACGCCAGCTCTCCGAACTGGTACGTGATGTGCAGATCTATGAGGCCATTGGATTGAAGCTTCGCGATATGCTTGAAGAGGTAAAACTCGTTGAAGCAGCAGTGACAGGAAATGTCACCGTCGTTGATGAAGCCATCCTTCCTCGTGTGCCTGTTAGCCCTAACAAGATGCTGATCTTAGCTGTTGCACTGCTTTTGGGATTTGCCATCGGATTCCTACTGGCCCTAGCAGCGGAAGCGATTGACTTCTCCATACGTACAGAGGCACAGATCAAGAAGATTACGGGAAACGATACTCCGATGCTTGGTTGGATCCCCTTGATGAAAATTTCGCCAAAGGATAAGTATCCGACCCTCACGGTATACAACGATCCACACTCCTTTGAGTCTGAGCGATTCAAGCTTGTTGCCAATATGCTCTATTCGAAAGAAGGCCAGAAAGTATTCTCCATCACAAGCTGTGCCATGGCAGAAGGCAAGAGTACCATCATCGGCAACGTGGCTCTCTCCTTTGCCCAGATGGGCAGTAAGGTCCTGGTCATCGACGGAGACCTGCGTCTTCCCAGTATGGAGCGGTTCTTCCGCCTCAAGCACAGGGAGATCGGACTGGTTGACTATGTAGGGGGCAATGCCACCCTTGAAGAGTGCATCCTCCAGCCTTTTGAAGAGATATCCAATCTGCACCTTCTGCCACCTGGAGTTCCTCCCTTGGTGCCTTCGGCCATCTTCTCCAATCCTACCTATATCAAGATGATCAAGTACTTGAGGACCGTCTATGACTTCATCATTATCGATGCTCCCCCTCTTGATTCTGCCAGTGAGCTGATCGCCATAAGTAAGCAGGTCGATGGCCTTATCATCACTGTCCGAGCAGGGGTCACCACTAGAGGTGCCCTTGGAGATCTGGTCTCCAGCTTGCAGACAGGAAAGGTGCCGATCACCGGCATAGTCTTCAACGGCGTTATTCCAGGCTCAACTGGAAGCTATGGCTATGGCTATGGCAAACGCTATGGCTCCTACTCCTACCGCTATTCCTCCTACGGCAATGCTGATGAGAGCAAAAAGATGCGGGTCCTGAGCAAGCGAAGGAACTCAAGCTGGTATCGCAGGAAGTACAAGAGGGACCTTGCCTTGCGCGGGCGCACTACCGCCACCCTGTTTGAGCCAATTGTTGCCTTTGGTCCTGATGCTGCTCACAAGAGTCTCGCGTCCTGGTCTGGGTTCTCCATGTTTACCCCAGGCAAAAAGTATTCTCCAGATGCAACTACTTCTTCCAAGGTCTCTGAAACAGCTCCTGCAAAGAAGCCCCTTGAAGAGAAGAAAGTGGTTGAAGAAGTTGTTGTAGTTACAAAAGAATCTTCTGTAGAAGAGAAGAAAGTTGGTGAAAAGAAACCTAGTTCCCTGCTGGACAGCCTCTCCACTATCGAATCTGATGAAGAGGCAAAAGGAAAGAAATAGGGTTGGGGACTGGACAGAGGCCTTGTACTCTGGTAAGGTTTTTTCGATTCAAAGGGAGGAAACCAGGATGCTGAGGATACGATACAGGAATGTAATGCAGCCTCTGGGCGTACTGTTTTCCCATGCAATATGTAGTAGAAAAGTCGGTCAATTGGGACCGGCTTTTTTTTAGGAGCCACGATGGATAATAAAAGTGTGTTTACAGGAAGGTCACTGTGCGTCATTGATGATCTGAGCATCGAGGAGAGGAAGTACCTCTTTACCGAGGTGCGTAAGCTCAAGGCGGCAATGGAAGAGAACAACCTCTCGGTTATGGAGAGCTACCGCATTGATGACAAGGACTTTGGCGTCTATGAGGTCTTCTTGGAAGACAGCACCAGAACCAAGGAGTCCTTTCGTAATGCCGCCAACTTTCATCATGTGAAGGTTTCTGAGCTCAACAGTGACAGCTCCTCCTTCAATAAGGGTGAAAGCTATGCTGACACCTTCAATACGCTCAGTGGATACTCCAATGCAGTCTTCATCATCCGAAGCAAGATAGAAGGGGTCTGCCGCTGGCTTGAGGACGAATGTTCTGCCTATGCACAGCGAAACAAGCTCTGGCGCAAGCCTGCCTTCATCAATGCAGGGGATGGCAAGCATGAACACCCGACCCAGGAACTGCTTGATGAATTCACCTTCATCGAGGACAACAACTGGAAGACCGACTCTATCCATGTGGCCTTGGTCGGCGACCTCTACCATGGAAGGACGGTGCACTCCAAGGCCTCTGGCCTCAAGCTTTTTGCGAAGGTGAAGGTCGACCTCATCGCTCCCGTCGAGCTTGCCATGCCTGAGACCTATGTGCTGAAGATGCGTGAGAACGGCTATGATGTGCGTATCTTCTCTTCCATCGAAGAGTATCTCGCCCAGAAGGATATTGCAGACAAGTGGTACTTTACCAGGCCCCAGCTGGAGAGAATGGGCGACCGTATCCTCCAGCGTCAGGAAGAGTTGCGCTCTGCCATCACATTCAAACGCGCCTATATGCCCCTTCTCAAGGAAGGGACCAAGTTCTATCATCCGCTTCCACGCCACAAGGTTACCCCCACCATTCCAACCTTCCTCGATGATACTTCCCTCAACGGATGGGAGAGGCAGTCCATCAACGGCATGTATGTCAGAATTATCCTGCTTGCCCTCATAGGAGGGAAGATAGGGGAGGCTTTTGTCCCAGAGGAGAAGGTTGTTGAGCAAGAGCGTGCCGAGTACATCTTTGAAGTCGACCTCACCCAGATTCCCCCTAAGGAGAAGGTGGTCAGCGAAGGTGTGCAACCAATCCATAACGGCTTGGTCATAGACCATATCTGCAGGGGGGACAGTCCCTCTGAGATCCGTGACCATATGCGCCTGATAAGCAGTGTCCTTGGCCTTGATGAGGACAAGGGCGGGGAGTGGGTAAGCTCGGGCCATAAGGGAGATGACTCCTACAAGGGCATCATCTTCCGCCCCGATGCCCCTGACTTGACACGCAAGAACCTCAAGCGGCTTGCCGCTGTCTCCCCTGGGTGTACGCTGAACATCATCAGAGATGGGAAGATCGAGAAGAAGTACAGGTTGCATATGCCGCCAAGAATCTACAACTTTGATGACCTTGTCTGTACAAACGAAGCTTGCATCTCACACCCACTGCAGAACGAAGGGGTGCCTGCTCACTTTACCCGTACCAAGGAGAGCCTGTTCGCCTGTGCATATTGCGACAAGACCCACTCCTTCAAGGAAATCTGGCAGAGCAGGAACAAATAGGATAGACTGGAGAATATTATGAAAGACCTAAGTAAAATAACAAACCATTATGGGCCTTTACTGGCCAAAGAGGCGTTGCAATTGGGCGCCATCAGGCTCAGGCCTGAAGATCCTTTTACCTGGGCAAGTGGCTATCGTATGCCCATCTACAACGACAACCGTCAGTTGCTCGCCCTGCCAAAGGCGAGGGCCTTGGTAGCAGAGGCTTTCTCTGAGATGCTCATCGCTCTCGGGTTTGACCCTGATAATATTGCAGGGACAGCAACAGCAGGCATTCCCCATGCTACAACCCTTGCAGATAGGATGGGTAAGCCTCTCTCGTATGTGCGCAGTTCAGGCAAGGACCATGGCCTGCATCAGCAGATCGAAGGGTTGGGGCCAAGCGGAAGCTACGAGAAGGCGAAAGTGCTGCTCATCGAAGACCTCATCTCTACAGGCGGTTCTTCGATCAAGGCAGTTGAAGCCATCGTATCCGCTGGAGGCGTATGCCCCTACACCCTTGCCATCTTTACCTATGGCCTACAGGCATCCATCGATGCCTTTACGAGTCTGGACCCCGCTTGCATTTCCCATACTATTCTGAAGTATGACAGCATGGTTGAGACAGCGCTTGAAATTGGGTATGTGGATGAGAGTGGGGCTGCATTGCTTAATGAGTGGAGAGATGATCCCTTTGGTTGGGGAGAGAAGCATGGATTTCCTCCCCTGAAGAAATAAAAAGAAGTGAAAAAGAGTAGGAGCAAAGAATGACCTATAGTGAGAAGTTACTTGCAAGTGCCTCCCAAGTTGGCAATATAACCTGTATGGGTCTTGATCCCCAGCTGGAAGTGCTTCCTTTTCAAGGGGAAGATACGCGAACCGTCTTGAATCAGTTTTTCCAAGTGCTGTTCAGACGGATGGCCCTTTCCGGTCTTATCCCCTCGGCCTTCAAACCGAACATTGGATATTACCAAGCCTTGGACCGCCCCCGTGATGAGGACTTTTCAGGAAGCCTTGCCCTTGCTGATGTCATGGACATGGTGGAGAACTTCTTTCCAGGAATTCCCATCATACTTGACAGCAAGCGTGGGGACATAGCACGAAGCAGTCTCAACTACGCTAATGAGGCCTTCATCTCCTGGGGCTCTGATGCCGTAACTGTCGCTCCCTACATGGGCAGTGATGCTGTCAGGCCCTTTATTGAGCATACCCCTCTGACAAACGGGGTATATATCCTCAATAGGACCAGCAATCCTGGGGGCAAGGACCTGCAGAACCTGAAGGTACAGAGTGGAGATGCTTCCTCCTTCCTGTATCAGGAAGTTGCTAAGCAGATCATCTCATACAACAAAGACCGTGGCAGCGTGGGTGCTGTAGTCGGTGCGATCAACATGGATGAACTAGAGGATATCGCCTCTTTATATGCCAAGCACTCTGTTCCCCTACTTATTCCCGGGGTCGGTAGCCAAGGTGGCTCCGCACCCTCTGTAATGGCCGCCCTACGCGAAGTCGGCTATCCAGTGGAACTTGCAAGGATAAACAGCTCAAGTGCCCTGACCCACCCTTGGAAGAAGGGTGAGGCTCCTGAAGATTGGCTGGAGATGTGTGAGGCTTCGTTGCGCAAGCTTCTTAAGGAAACCAAAGTATGACTGTGATGCAACTGTTACAAGGGCGCCACCAGCGAAAGAATGAAGAGGTGGTACTGACCACGGTAAGCGGGGTAGCCTCTACCAAACCTGCCTTGATCAAGTATTTTGACCAGAAGGTTCCCTCTTTGGGGATCATAACCACCAAGAGTTTTCAGGTTGAGGTCAATCCGGGCAACCGTGAGCCTATTATATGTGAGACCAGTTGGGGCAACTTTGGAAACTCTGTAGGACTGAGAAACCCTGGGCTCAAGGTAGCCCTTGCCGAACTTGAAAGCCTCAGGGCGGAGCATGAGTTCCGCGCCATCCTCAACGTCTCTCTCTCGGCAAACTCCATCGAGGATTTTATCATCCTGGTGAAGGCTTTTGACGAGGTTGCTGATCTTGTGGAACTCAACTTCTCCTGTCCTCATGCCTCTGCAGGGTATGGTTCTTCCATCGGGTGTGATATGTCGATTGCCAGTGAGTATGTCCGCTCTATCAAGGAGGTTACCAAAGATTGTAAGGCCCCCTTGTTTGTGAAGCTGACCCCCAATACTGAAGATATTGGCTCCATTGCTAAGGCTGTAATCCAAGCAGGTGCTGATGGCCTGGTTGCCATCAACACCGTCGGTCCGATCCAGCATATCGACCCTGTAGCCGGGCAACCCATATTGCAGAATAGTCTTTCTGGTAAGGGTGGATGCAGTGGCAAGTGGATCCATGAGGATGCTTTGCGAGCGGTAGCCGAGGTGCGCAAGGCAGTCGGTCCCTCTGTCCCTCTCATCGGTATGGGTGGAGTGACTACTGGTGAGGAAGCCGCTGCAATGATTGCATCTGGTGCTGATGCCGTGGGTATCGGCTCGGCTTTCGGTATGGTCGATCAGCGTAACTGGCCTGCCTATATCGCTAGCGTACAAGCTGAAGCCCAATCGCTGATCCAAGGTAATAAGCCTGCTGTAGATAACCCAAGCGCATCCTTTCTCATCTCCGAGATGCAGATGGCATATACCGAACACACAGTCACCAAGATGGAGCAGTATGGCAAGGATACAGTCATCATAGCCCTCGATGGGAGTCTTCCCTGCAAGGCAGGGGAGTTTGCCTTTCTCTGGTTGCCCTCTCTCGGGGAGAAACCTTTCAGCGTAGCCCATAATGGCCCTCTTACCTTTATTGTAAAGAACAGGGGCCCTTTCTCCTCTGAACTTTGTAAGCTTAAGCAAGGGGCGAAACTCTATGTGCGGGGCCTCTATGGAGCCGCCCTAGAGAATACTAAAACTAAGAAAGCGCTGTTGGTTGCAGGTGGAACTGGAGTAGCCGTACTCCCTTCCCTAGTCGAGCAATTGCAAGACCAAAAGACAGAATTAACCATTCTGGTAGGGACCAGTGAGTCAGTCATTGGCAAGGCCCTGCTTGAAGAGAGGCTGGGAGCATGCGGTTCCTTTACCTGTATTGCCGATGATGGCTTGCCTGGTAGGGTGCTTGAGCTCTTGGATACAATTGAGCTTGAAAGCGATCAGGGGTGTTATCTGGTGGGACCTGAGAAGTTCATGGAAATAGCTGCCAAAAAGCTGATAGGGCGAGGCATCAGAGAGGATCTTCTCTATCTTTCCATGGAGAAGCTGACGCTCTGCGGCATAGGCATGTGTGGCGAGTGTGCCTGTGGTGATAGGCTGACCTGCCGATGGGGAACCTTCATGCAGTATGATTACCTCGCCGAAAATGCTCCGGAGATGGTAGGCCTATGATAGATGCACATGTACACCTCAGGGATTGGGGACAGTCAGAGAAGGAGACACTTCTGCATGGGATGAGTATCGCCCTCTATAGTGGAGTGGATGAACTCTTCGATATGCCAAATACCTCACCCCCTCTTACAGATAGGGCTAGTGTGGAGAAGCGCATCGCCGATGCAAAACGCTGTGGCCTTCCTGTACGCTATCACCTCTATGCCGGAGTCACGGGTGATCCCAAGCAGATAGAAGAAGTCGTTGCCCTCACTCGCGAGTATCCTTATGAGGTAATAGGGCTTAAGATGTTCGCCGGTCACTCCACTGGCAACATGGGCCTTGTCGAAGGTGAGACCCAAAAACAGGTATACCGCACCCTTGCCCTCTTGGGCTATGAGGGGGTGGTGGCCCTGCACTGTGAGAAGGAGAGCCTGCTTAGAGCTGATCTTGAAGATCCTTCAGATTATTCGACCCATTCGCTTGCCAGACCTGTTGCCTCTGAGGTCGCTTCTGTAGCCGATCAGATCCGATACAGCGAAGAAGCTGGTTTTGCGGGTCATTTGCACATCTGTCATCTCAGTTCTGTCTCCTCTTTGGCTCTGGTGGAGGAGGCAAAGAAGAGGGGGAGGCGCATCAGCTGCGCATCCACCCCTCATCATCTCCTGCTTAACAGCGAGGATGCCTCTTCCCACTTTCTCTATGCCAAGATGAATCCTCCCTTGCGTAGCGAATTCGAGAGAGCCTCTCTCTTTGCCGCCTTGCTTGCAGGTCGGATCGACTGGGTTGAGACAGACCATGCTCCGCATACCCTCGCTGACAAGGAGGGCGGAGCAAGTGGCATCCCGGGCTTCAGCGGACTGCTGCTGCTGGTTAAGAGACTCTATGAGGCAGAGTGTCCGCTACCTCTGATGCAATCGTTGTTGGGAGGTCGGGTCCAGCAAGTTTTCTCCCTAGAGAAGAGACCTGTGTCCATTCCTCCTCTGATCGGTCTTGAGCAGAGTTTCTTATTTGTTGCACAGGCATATCCTTTCGACTCTTTTTCACACCTTCGCTGACCTTACTTGTGGTTTTTGAGAGGCGTGCTATACTACTGCAACCGGGAGGCAAGGCACCTTGATAGATTTACGAAAACACTCCAGCCGACATCTGGAGACCAAAATAATACTTCCCATTCCAGAAACCCACAAATATGAACGGGAAATACATTACTACATCTTTTCTCCTCCCCAACTCTATGTAAACAAGAACACCTATGCTGAGCAGAGGATGTTGCATAAGTTCCAGAGTCATGGAAGGTACTCCTCTCCTGAGCTTACGCTGGAGGAGTTACTCGATGAGGACAACATGATAAGTCCTCTGACGTTACTCAAACGGTATACGGAGAACCTGGTAAAGAACATAACCTCCGTACCCGAACATACGGTCATCCATGAGCTGCAGACTGTTGCAAACGCCGCCAGGCATGAGAATAAGGCCTCCTTGCAGGATTGCAAGGATATGGCAAGGCTGGGCATGAAGACTGACCTTAATTCGACGTTGGTTGATTGGTACCGTAACACCCTTGTCATACAGCAGTGCATCCGAGACATGCTGGAGGTCATCAGGACCAAGTGTTCCTTGGAAAACCGCCTTCTCGTAGCCTATCTCTGGGCTGATGAGGCTGTGAGCCTGCTCAATGAGAAGCAGGCCATAGACCTGTATATGGCCTGTTCCCATCTTGGTGATGAACTGCAGGAGATCCTGGCCTTGTTGCTTACATTCTCCCGTGATGAGGCTGAGTACCGCAACACTCAGAGCTATCCCAGTGGGGGGGAAAACCCTGAACTTATCCAGTACCGCAAGGCAGTGCTGAAGAAGTGGACCCAGTCCGCCCTCTATCTGATACCTCAGGTCTCACGCTGGCCGATGAGGGTCTCGCAGATACTTGCAGGCACCGCCGCTGCTGTGGCGATGGCCTTTGCGACCTTGGCATCCATCTTTGCAGAGAAGACATACCTGAAAAACAGTATGCAGTGGGCACTGATAGTCATTATAGCGTATGTGTTTAAGGATAGGATCAAGGAGTGGCTCAGAGCTTTCTTCAGTGCTGTCCTGCCGAAGATGATGGCTGATGAAATCTCTTCATTCCTTTCGCCAAAAAGCAACTCGAAAATTTGTTCAAGTAGGATACGGCTGCACTATGAAGAGCCACAAGACCTTCCCTCCAGGGTAAAGGATATCCGCAAGGATAAGACAAACCCGTTCAAGGATATGCTGCCTGAGGAGAATGTCCTGCACTATGTTCGTAACCTCGTGATGCATCCTTTGACCAAGCATAAGATAGAGCGGGATAAGTTTCCCCGTGAGAATAACTTTACCCTGGTGACACGCATCAGGCTCGATGATTTCCTCAAGGAGATGGACGATCCTAAGGATATAGTGTTCAGGATGGACCCGAACGCTGATGAGCTGGACCAGCTGAACAGCGAGCGAGTCTATCATTTGCATATGGTTATCCGTGAGAGGGCTCTCAAGGAAGACCTTGATATCTACAGCCACTATACCATTGTGCTAAACAAGGCCGGCATAGTCAGGATCGAGCAGATGAACGATGTCTAAAGGCCTATCTTCTCTTCTGCTTCCCGCATAGCATCAATAGTCATCTGGATGATGGGAGCAATCTCCATCTCCAGCATGGCGGCCCCTTGGGTTATGATATCCCTGTTCACTCCTGCGGCAAAGCCTTTGGATGACCACTTCTTCTTGACTGACTTCACACTCATACCCTGCATGTGCTCGGGCCTCATCAGGGCTGTGGCATAGATCAGGCCAGTGAGTTCATCGATGGTGAAGAGGACCTTCTCCATAAGATGGGAAGGCTCTATATCACTGCAGAGGCCCCATCCATGGCTACAGACAGCGTGGATGAATGCATCATCGGCGCCAATTTCCTGTAAAAGAGAGGGAGCCTTTGAGCAGTGCTCTTCAGGAAAGGATCCATAATCGACATCGTGCAACAGCCCAACCAGGGACCAATACGTTTCGTCTTCACCAAAATGGGCAGCAAACTTCCTCATGGTCTCTTCCACACAGTAAGCGTGTAGGACCAAAGCCTCGTTTTTGTTGTATTTCTTCAGCAATTGTAGCGCTTCTTCTCTATTGAACATCGCAGGCCTCCTCCATTCAGTATATTTTTTTTGGTATGATTAGGGAAGTGGTGAAAAAAAGTGGAGGTTTGCGCCTATTGCTCTTTATTATTTTTTGCAGGTTGTGGTAGTATGGAACAGTCTTTCCAGTATTGGAAAGTATTCCGTGCGAGGAGGAGGATCCCATGTCTGTTTCAGACGAAGGTGGCAGTATACCGCCCCTGCCTAGTTATTTATTCTTGGTGTCCTCTTTTCTTACGTTCTAGACCCTGTTCTGGGTTTGTTCCTATGGATTACTGAGGTACGCCTTACGCACCAATCCACGGAGGAACTATGATAACCATACGAAATAATGTAGTGAGCACCAATCCAGGTGATAACTCTGCCGAGGCATCCTACACTTGGGTGGATGCCCGAAACATCAACCGAGACGATATAACCTTGCTGGAAGAACAGTACACAATCTCCAGCGAACTCTTGGCAGATATCATGGACCAGGATGAGCAGGCTCGCATTGAACGAGAGGACGACTATGTCGCCCTCATTGTCCGTCTGCCCGCCCTCGCCGATGATAGCAAGGGAATAAACCAGTATGCTGTCCCTTTAGGGATCGTGCTGTACAAGGATATGGTCATCACCATCTGCCAAAGTGACAGTATCGTGCTGGAAGACTTCTCCAAGAACCGATTCCGCCAGTATCCCGTTGCGACCAAGGAAGGCTTTGTCATCAGCATCCTCGGGCGTGCCACCATGGTCTATATCCGCCAGCTCAAGTACATCAACAGGCAGAAGTCTCTGGTTGAAGAGCAGTTGCAGAAAAGCATCATGAACTATGAACTGATTCAGTTGCTGCAGATCCAGAAGTCCTTGGTATATTTTTCCACAAGCCTGAGTACCAATGAGGTCCTGATGGAGAAGCTCCTGAAGATTTCCTATTTTAAGCTCCCCTCAGAAGAGGAGAGGGATTTCCTGGAAGATACCATCACTGACAACAAGCAGGCCATAGAGATGGCGAATGTCTATACCACTATCCTGACTGGTACGATGGATGCCTTTGCATCTGTCATCGGTAATAACATGAACGTTATCATGAAGCGGCTGACCATCATATCCATCGCCCTGATGTTCCCCACCCTGATCGTAAGCTTCTATGGCATGAACATAGAACTGCCCTATATGCACCAGCCCTATGCTTGGGTTGGGGCACTTTCAATCTGTGGGTTAAGTGCCTTTTTGGGAGGTTGGATGCTCTCTGACCGACGCAACCAGCGCCTTGTACAGCGCTCGGTACAAGCAAAACGTATAAAAGAGAAGAAACCTAGGAATAAAAGACGGAAAAAACGAGCCCTACCTGATTGATTACACGGTTTTTTCAATGCTACTATCTTTCCTTATTGGGAGAAAATGATGGATAGCATTGGAGAGATATGTACGGCCTTCAGCGGAACGTATGCAGGAGAGGGTATGGCCGCTCTTGCAAAACTGTATGACCAGATAGACGAAGAGACTGCACGTTTCTGCTCTGAACATGCCATTGCCTGTGGCCCAGGCTGTGGTACTTGTTGTGAACATTTCATCCCGGACATCACCGCTTTGGAGGCAAGGCTTGTAGCTGCCTACCTCTTGCTGGTCAAGAAAGATACGGCATTGATCTATAAGATTGTTGATGCTAAAAACTCAAAGACAGGGCCTTGTCCCCTCTACCGATCCGACTCTCCCTACCATTGTAGTGTCTATCCTGCCAGGCCTCTGATCTGTCGCCTGTTCGGAGTGTGTGCAAATGGGGACAAGGATGGTAATGGCATCTTCCGCCGTTGTCGCTACAACGAGGAAGAGACCATGCCCCTACAGCTTGATTTTGGCCCTGAAGTACCGGTGATGCAGGACTATGCCTACGCCTTGCGTGCTTTGGACAGCAGTGCGACCAAAGTGGCCCTGCTACCCAAGGCTATCCTTGAGCAGCTAGAGCAGTTGAGTTTCCTTGTATCCATGCTGTCAGGCCAGAATGACAATTCCAATCCTGACGATACTCCGAATCCACAGGCCAGTTAGCGTATCACCCTGATGAGGTACCCATTGAGGTACTCCGATTCAGGGAATGATAAGCGTATCGGATGGTCCTCAGCTTGTCCCAATGTTCTCAATATCTGCACCTCTACCCCTGCATCCTGGGCACTCCAGGCTAGGATAGTTCTCAGCATCTCACTTGAGATGGCTCCGGAGCAGGAGAAAGTGGCGATGATGCCCCCATTCTTTATCTTCTCCATGGCAAGACGGTTCAGGTCCTTGTATGCTTTTGCCGCTTTGTCGGCCTGGGCTTTGGTCGGGGCAAGCTTTGGGGGATCGAGGATTATGAGATCATACTTGTCCTTATCGATGAGCCTCATCTGCCTGAAGATATCTGCCTTGATGATATTCACCCGATCGCGACTATCTTTGGGAATAATGTTTGCATCCTGGTTGATATGCACATGGGCAAGACTTTGCTTGAGGGCAGTGGCACTGCTGTCGATGAGGTCTACCCATGCCGCTCCGCTACGCAGGGCATGCAGGGTGAAGGCTCCCGTGTAGGAGCATCCGTCCAGGACGATTGCATCCTTGCAATATGCTTCGATAGCCTTGCGGTTTTCTCTCTGGTCACAGAAGAATCCGCTTTTCTGTCCTTTGCCCGGGATCACTTCATACAAGAGCCCGTCTTCACGGAACCTGACAGGGTCCAGTCGCTTGCTTGGGGTAAAATATGCGCCATCCTGATAGAACAGCACTGTTTCACTGAGCCCTTCTACCGAACAGTAGGCCGTGTCTGTGGTGACGATGATCATAGCTGGTTGCAAAAGCTTCTCCAGCGTGGATACGATAAGATCCTTATGGTCCCAAGCCGCCCTTGCACTGATATCTACACGAATAAGTGTCCCATATACATCTGCAACAAGACCTGGGAGCATGTCAGCTTCGCCGAAGATAATGCGGAATGTGGTCGTTGGGGAACTCTTGTCCCTGAAGAAAGGGCTTCTTCTGAGCACGCTTGCAGTGATGGTCTTTGCCCACCACTTGTCATCGACCTGTTCAGCCTCGTTCCAGCTGAGAAGCCTGAGGGGAATATGACTTTTGGGATCGTACCAACCCCAAGCTATGAAGGAGCCGTCCTGTGTTACTGTTTTAGCAATCCCTACCTCTTCGCTATTGGCTACCGAGTCGATTGCACCTGAGAAAACCCATGGGTGGTGGCGTAAGAGCTGTTTTTCCTTGCCATCTTTAATTGTAATTGTTTGCATGGCTTAAGAGTAGTGGAACTCAACAGTTTTGTCAAAACGTTTGTTGACTTGCGCCTCTCAGATACCCGATAATGTCACTATGCAGAAAATACCTGTGCAGGCTGTTCTATTTGACCTTGATGGAACGCTTGTCGATACAATAGAAGACATAACAGATGCCCTGAACAGGGCACTCGCATTTGAGGACCTGCCCCCTATGGACATCGCGATGACCAAACGGGTTGTAGGCAGAGGGTTACGAAACGCCCTTATAGGGGCTGTGGAGCTCTGGGGGAAGGAGTTCACCTCTGATCATATCGATCGGATGTATGCTAGTATGATGGAGTACTATCGCAAGAACCACTGCGTCAAAAGCAAGCCGTATGAGGGAATCCTCTCCATGTTGGAAGAGCTTGACCGTAAGGACATTCTTCTTGCCGTGTTTTCCAATAAGGAGGATGGCCTGACCAAAGAGGTTGTCCGCACCCTGTTTCCCCATATCCGTTTTGCTTGGGTACGGGGCATGAAAAATGACTTTCCGCGTAAGCCTGATAGGGCCGGTCTTGAGCATTTTGCAAAGAAGGAAGGTCTTACAGTTGAAAATTTGCTTTATGTAGGTGATTCTGAAGTTGACTATCAGACAGCAGTGAATGCTGGTTGCCAACATATTCTGGTATCGTGGGGATTCAGACCAAGAGAGGACCTAGTTCGGCTGAATGCATCAAACTTGGTGGATTCGGTAGAAGAACTGCAGGAGGCTATCAATGACTTACAATGAAAAGGATCTGAGAAGTAAGGCTGAAGCGTATATTCGTAGCGAGCAGGAGAGTGTGTTTCGCCTAGAGGTGGAACTCTCTCTTGCTAAGGAAGACTGGGAGGGCCTGTACGACAGGTTCTATACCAGCCTCTCCTTCGGAACGGCAGGTCTGAGAGGAGTCCTTGGTGGGGGAACCAACCGGATGAACTCCTTCATCGTGCGCAAGGTCACCCAAGGCTTGAGCGACTACCTCAACGAGGAGTCAAGCAATCCTTCTGTGGCGATAGCCTATGATAGCCGTCACTTCAGTGAGAAGTTTGCCATGGAAGCCTCCCTGGTCCTTGCGGCAAATGGTGTTTCTGTATTCTTGTACAATACGCTGCATCCGGTGCCGATGCTGAGCTTTGCGGTCAGGTATCTCAATACCACCGCTGGAATTGTCGTCACAGCAAGCCATAACCCTTCCCAATATAGCGGGTATAAGGTCTACTGGCGCACAGGTGGGCAGGTAACCCCTCCCCATGATTTCAGCATCGCAGAGAGGGCCAATTCGGTGAAGGCTGATGACATTCAGAGCATCAGCGAACAGAGTGCCCGTTCCAAAGGCCTGTTGGTCCCTGTCCCTGACAAAGTGGACCAGGCCTACTATGCGATGGTGCTCGCCTCTCTAAAGAGGCCAGCCCTCGTCTATGGAAGTCCCATAACGGTAGCCTATACTCCTTTGCACGGGACAGGCAATGTTCCTATACGGCACCTGCTCAAAGAGGTGGGTATCAAGTGTGTTGTGGTAGCAGAGCAGGAAGAGCCCGATGGAGCTTTCCCCACAGTGAGCCTGCCCAACCCTGAGAGTGCTGAGGCTATGAAAATGGTCCTCGATCTTGCAAAAGAGAGCAAGGCTGACATCGTGCTGGGAACAGACCCCGATGCAGATCGCCTAGGCATAGCAATTCCCCTTACTCCAGAAAAGGATTCCTACCAGCTCCTCAGTGGAAACCAGATAGCAGTGCTGCTTTGCGACTACCTGATCAACGCATCCCAACAAGCGAAAAAGCCTGTTTGTGTGAAGAGCCTGGTCACCACCGACCTGGTCAAGGAGATTACAGAGAGCCATGGTGGCAGGTGTAAAGATGTGCTGACCGGCTTCAAGTACATCGCAGAGGAGATTGCGTCTTTGGAGAAGAGTGAAGAGGAGTACTTCCTCTTTGGTTGTGAGGAGAGCTTTGGCTACCTGACCATTCCCTCTGTCCGCGATAAGGATGCTGTAAGTTCTGCCCTAGTTGCCGTTGAGATGATGAGCTACTACGCTGCCCAAGGCATCACCTTGCAACAGCGCCTCGATGCCATCTATGAAGAGTATGGGTACAGTACAGAAGTGGTATTTGCCCGCGACTATGAGGGTTCTGCAGGGAAGAAGAAGATGGAACAGATCATGACATCCCTTAGGGAACTCAAGGAAGGGGATGCTCTGGGAAGCAAGACCATAATCTCCACCAAGGACCTGCTCCCTGGTAAGGACACAGGCTTCCCTTCCTCAGATGTCCTGATCATGCACTTCAGCACGGGAGAAAAACTGGTGGTTCGTCCTAGCGGGACTGAACCAAAGATCAAATACTACCTCTTTGTCAAAGCAGAACAAGGGGGTAGGGAGGCATTGGAAGCAACTCTTCCTGACCTCGTAGAAATGTTTAAGGCGGCTTTATAGATGATAACTTGTTATGCACTGCTCAGAAAAATTGGATCGAACCTCTACCTCAGCCCATACTTGAATACGGATAAGGCAGCTCATCTGGACGCGGACACCCCTGTGGTGCTCAAGAGTAGCGGTATGCTTACCAAGGGCCAGAAGGATGAAGCTTCCTATGCGCTCTACAGAGCGATTGATTTCTCTGTTGACCGCTGGATCCAGGACAAGCAGTACATACCCAGGCTCCTCGTCTGTGCTGCAGTCTTTATGGTGACCTATTTCTTCATGTCCCTTGCTATCCGCGACCCCATCCCCATGCTCGATGAGATGCTTGTTTCCACGGCTCTGACCATCTTCTGTTGGGTTGCCTTAGCCAAACGTGATACCCGCTCCTCTCTCGCCTTGCAAAGAAGGTACGAGCTGAAAGGGAAAGCAGGAAGCACTGACTACCAGGAACAGGAAGGGCTCTTTGCCTTGGAGGCATTTCTTCAGGACATTTCTGCTTTGGACATGCAGGATGTGAGTGACAATCTCTGCCTGGTTGAAAAGAAGGGCTTTGAGCTTCTCACTGAGGAGCAGAAGGGACCTTGGGCAAAAGAATTCCTTGAACTCTTGCTCCTGCACCTGAAGGTGAGGCAGAAGAACATCTATCGCATGTATCATCGAGTACACTCTGTCAGAGAATCTCAGAAACCGAATCTGAGGCTTTCCCAGCGTCTCTTCCATCTCAGCATGCAGCAGAAGATTGATCTTCCCCTGCTTACACTTACTGTCATTCTTTCTGAACAGGTAGACTGAAGCAAACAGACCACGCTTATGCCTTAGGGGGTATGCGTGGTTGTTTTTGGGTCCGCCTTTGCATCATCATGGGTGTCCCCCTGCTGTTTTTTCTCGCTGCAACAGAGAGTTCTCTGCTTGCCTATCCTCTTATCATGGCAACAGTGTTGCTCATCTTGAGTTTTGCATTCACTTGCTTTGGAATCTTTTCACACAATACTAACCTCAAAACAACAATCATCAAATTCGCTACGCTTAGCTTTTTCTGTTATGTCCTCTTTGGTTCTTCCATGGCGGGTAATCACCCTGAGATGGCATTCTGCTCTGTGCGCATAATAAAGGTACAAGGCTTCCTCGTCGAGGATTCCTTGCTCTCATCGGGCGGTAAGCAGCTGCTACGACTTCGACTTGACTCGTGTGGAACACAAGATGGTGCGATAGGGAGTGCCAAAGGGGTATTGCCGGCCTTGGTGAAGGTTGATGAATTCTTGATCAGTGGGAGCAGAGTCTCCATGGAAGGAGAATTAGCTCCTGATGGCTCCCTGTTCTTTGCCGATACTATCCAGCTGCTCACTATCTCAAGGGTTAGGGTCTTTAGGCGCAAGTTGCTCTCTCTCATCGAGAGGCGCTTCACCCTCTTGATAGACGATGAAGAGAGTAGAAGCCTTGCCCTGATGCTCCTCTTGGGCAGAACCGGTGATGCCGCGTTCCCTCTCAAGGAGCTCAGCTTAGGTAGTGGCTGTGCCCACCTGCTTGCCCTTTCTGGGATGCATCTGCAGTTTTTCATCTCGTTGCTCTCTTCTTTGTTGGTTCCGCTTTTGGGAAAGAGACGGGGCAGAACGTTTTCAGTCTCATTGGCTCTCTTGTACGTTCTCTTAGTGGGACCCAAACCCTCCTTGGTACGGGCTATGGGCATGGCGATCTTCTCGCTGTTTCTCAGGGGGAGGATGGCTTCCTATTACTCGTACCTGGCTACTGCCTGCCTTCAGATAGTGCTGTTTCCCTCTGCCTTGTCGAGCATGGGCAGCTTGTTCAGCTATGCTGCCTATGGGGGACTTTTGTGCAATAGGCTGTTCTCTTTCTACAGGCCTAAATTCCTGGAGCCATTCTTCGCTTCGGTCTATGCCATCCTGTTTACTGCCATCCCCACCCTGTCTGTCTGGGGAACCTGGCAGATAGGGGGACTCTTCATAGCACCTTTTGCATCAATGCTGATGTTCCTTTTGATGGGCTGTAGCTTGTTTGTATTCGTCTTTGGCCAATGGTTTGCCTTTTTAGTGAACATCCTCCATCGTTTGCTCAGATCAGTGTTTACCTTTGGTAGCGACCTGTTTGGAGGTGGCCTTGATACGGGAGGATTTGTGCTCTATCTCTTGGTTGTGTTGACGCTCCTTGCCTCTATTGGCTATGCTGAACGGGCTTTGCAAAAAAGAAGGAGAGACTCCTATGAGTTGGAAATTCGCGTACGATTCACCGAAGGCCATAAAGAGCTTGCTCGATAAGGAAGGGCTCGCCTTGAGCAAGAAATTTGGGCAGAATTTTCTCCTCAGTCGTCATGTTCGCGAGAATATTGTCAGGGAGCTCAAACTCGACCCTACGATGAAAGTCTGGGAAGTAGGCCCCGGGATCGGGTCGCTGACTGCCCATATCCTGGAGGTAGGGTGTTTTGTCACTGCCTTTGAGATAGACCATGGGTTTTGCCGTATCCTTACTGATCAGGCCTTTGGAGACGACGAGAACTTTCGCCTCATCGAAGGTGATGCCTTGAAAACCTGGGAGAAGCTTTGGAAGGAAGAAGGAACCCCTGACAGGATTTGTGGAAACCTTCCCTACAATGTGGGGTCGGTCGTCATTGCAAAGTTGCTTGAGTCGGGGTGCCTCCCCCCTAAAATGGTCTATACCCTGCAGACTGAGGTCGCCTTACGCCTCAGTGCCAAGCCAGGGGAGAAAGCCTGGTCATCCTTCAGCTTGCTTGCCCAGATGGACTACGAGGTCAAGAGTGCCTTTACCATCAGCGGCAGTTCCTTCTATCCAGAACCCAATGTAGGTAGCAGTGTCATCACGATGACCAAGCGCGAAGCGCCTCTGGTAGATCCTGCTCTCCGGGATGTGTTTCTTGTAGTGGTGCGTGACCTGTTTGCCCAAAAGAGGAAGACGATTAAGAACAATCTCCTAGGGGGAAAGACCGGTGCCCGCTTTGGTAAGGATGGTGTGGCCCTCATTCTGGAAAAGAGTGGGGTCGATGCCGGTAAGCGTGCCGAACAGCTCAATTGGGCTCAGTTCATCGCCATCAGTGAAGCTGTTTCCAGCTGCTGAGCCAGGCACCTTTCCGATAACTGTACAGACAGATTGCTCCTCTGAGCATAAGGTCGCCCATCATGGCGATCCAAATTGCTGCGAGGCTCAAGCTTGTCAGCTTGAGCAAGAGAAAAGCCAAGGGCAGACGCAACAGCCACATCCCTGCTAGCGAGATGAGGAACGGGCCTTTGGTATCGCCCCCTCCTCTCATCACGCCAAAGACCAGGATGGAGAGCCCGAAGGCCGGCTGTGCGAATGCCTCTATTCTCAACACCTTCGCCCCCAAAACTATGACAGCTTCCACCCGGGTGAAGAGCGTCATAAGGAGTGGGGCAGCTAGATATAATACCAGACCCATGAAACTCATCATCAGCGTTCCCCAGAGTACGCAGAGGTTTGCATAGCGCTTTGCCAGTGCCTTGTCCTCCCTTCCCAGCGACTGTGCCACCAGCGTGGTAGCGGCAGTGGAGAAACCTGATGCAGGTAGGTAGGTGATCGACTCTGCACTGATGGCTAAAAAGTGGGCTGCAAGGGCTGTGGTTCCCAGCGTCCCTACCATCTTGGTAAGGGCGATTTGTCCAAAGGAGAGCGTGGAACGCTCTAGTGCGATGGGGATGCCAAGTCTAAGTGCCTGTTTCTGTATCGTCGCATCAAAGTCCCATCGCGCCCTGAAGGAGATTCTTATCTTGTGATCGCCCTTGAACAGGACAAACACCAACAGGATTGCTGTCAGGGTGCAGGCAAGGGTCGTAGCCATCGCAGCTCCTTTGACACCAAGGCCAAGGCCAGGAAGGACCAGGGCCCCTAGTCTGATGGAAGGGAATATGAAGAAGAGGTTTAAGAGTATGTTTGCTGCGTTGTTGAAGGCGTTGAGGTAGAGAGGGCGCCTGGTGTCCCCGCTAAGACGCAATAGCGTGCTGATCGTGATCATCAGGAGGTTGGGTATGTATCCGAGTGCTATAATGGTGAGGTACTGTTGTGACAGGGGGCGTACCGCTTCTTCAGCTCCAATCCAAGAGGGAAGAAAGCGCGCTACCTGTATGAAAAGCAAGGAGAGAAAAAGACCAAAGCCCAGCGTGGTAAGCAAGGCCTGACGGACCACAAGCTTTGCACGGTCTTGTTTTCCCGCACCAAGATGCCTTGCCATCAGGACACCAAATCCCAGGGCCAGGGCGTTCATCCAACCGTTCACCAGCCAGATGGTCGAGCTGGTTACCGAGATCGCAGCAGTTGCCTGTTCCCCCAGCGCCCCAACCATCGCAGAGTCTGCAAAGGTAACGGTGACTTGGAGAATCTGCTCGACTATTGTAGGCCAGGCCAAGGCCCAGATGATGAACCCGGGTGAGCGGGTGGGGTCGAATAGGTCGAGGGTTTTTTTAGGAAGGTCCATATCTGACAAGCTCCTTGAGAATGAGCGCATAATAACAAGAAAAAGGGTAAGAGACAATCATACATAGGAAAGGGCCCTTGCGGGCCCCATCCATATGCACCTGGTCACCCCTATCAGACAGAAGCTGCCTGGGCGAGAGTGATCGAGCTGGTGATGACGATGTCTTCGATCGAACAGCCCCTTGAGAGGTCGCTGATCGGCTTGGCAAAGCCCTGGAGGATTGGGCCATAGGCCTCAGCTCCTGCAAGTCTCTGTACTAGCTTGTATCCGATGTTTCCTGCCTGCAGGTCAGGGAAGATCAGGGTATTGGCCTTACCGGCAACCTTAGAATCGGGTGCTTTGCTCTTGGCAACACTGCCGATGATTGCTGCATCGAGCTGTAGTTCGCCATCGACAGCAAGATCGGGAAGCTTTGCCTTGATTATTTCTGTTGCCTTGACAACCTTGTCTACCAGATCTCCCTTCGCCGATCCCTTGGTGGAGTAGGAGAGCATGGCTACCTTGGGCTCTGCCTGCAAGAAAGTCTTGCAAGAGACGGCTGAGGCTTCTGCGATCTCAGCGAGCTGTTCTGCTGTTGGATTGGGGATGGTGGCACAGTCGGCGAAGATGAAGGAGCCGTCAGCTCCTAGGTCTGTCTTGTCTGTTGCCATGACAAAGCAAGAGGAGGCAAACTTGATGCCAGGCTTGGTTTTGATGATGTTGAAAGCTGCAACCAGTACACTGCCGGTGGTATTCTCAGCTCCTGCTACCATTGCATCGGCCTTGCCGAGGCGAACCATCATAGCTGCCCAGCGCAAAGGATCTGTAATGCCTTCAAAGGCCTCTTCTTCAGTCATGCCCTTGTGCTTTCTCAGCTCAAAGTAAGCTCTCCCAAAGCTCTTTCTGTCGGCATTGGTAAGGGGGTCTTCAAGGATGATTCCATTCAGTGAAGTCTTGACCGCTTTTGCGGCCTTCCTGATAGCATCCTCTTGTCCTACTAGGGTGACTGAGGCGGCAATTTTCTGGTCAATGATCTTGCGTGCGGCTTGAATGGTGCGCTCTTCTGTTCCTTCTGCAAGTACAAGATTCTTGTTGGCCTCAATAGCTTGGGCCTTCATTTTTTCAGCAAACGTCATGGTTCTGCTCCTTGACTGTAAATGTA
>CAYXYD010000001.1:34475-41329 GCA_964469205.1 uncultured Sphaerochaeta sp.
AAAAAGACCAATATCCCCCTGATGCATCTTATCTGGAGCGTTGCTAGCATCGGAGCCGGTTTCTACATCTCCCTGATCAAAGGGGACCGTTGGTATCTCGGTTTCTACCAGATAGCCTCTGTCTATCTGGTTATGAGCATTCTCTTCCTTGCGTATATTCCCAAGGCGAGAGAGAGGAGCCAACTATTCAGCAACAGGGGTAGCAGTGGCTCGTTTCTCCAGAGTTTCTCCTTGCTAAAACAGAAAAGCTTCAGGTTCTTTTTCCTTTATCTCATCCTTTTCAATGCGGTTGAGTATTGTTGTACTGTCTATCCTCTGCTCTACCTGCAGCAGAACAAGGGAGCTACTGCCGCTCAGATAGGCTTCTCTCTCTCCCTGCTCTTTACTGGCAGTACCGCCAGTAGGTTTTTGGTCATACCCCTGACCAACAGGGCAAAGAATCCTATGCCCCTGTTATTGACCCTTACCATCCTAGGTATCTTCTCAGCTGCCTTGCTGGTATTGGCCCCGACCCTAGCAGTAGCGTTTGTTGCAATGGTCCTTTTGGGGTTTTCCTTTGGGGCCCTCAACCCAGCTTCCCAACTGCTTGAGGTGCATACCTGGCCACAGGATATGCTTCAGATAGCCAATATGCACTCAGTGAGTATGGTGTTAGGAAGGCTCACCCTGCCTGCCCTCATAGGGTTGGTAAGTATGCGCTATACCTTACAAGGAGGCCTTGTGGTGTTGGTGCTCAGCATGGCTGTTGCCTTGGCTTGTCTCATGCTTTTTGACCGGGCTGCCTCACGTTCTTGCTAGCAAGGCTTATATTCAGTACAATGCCGGCAATGAATACTTCTGTGAAAATTGGTGTATACGGCCTAGGCCGGTTTGGCTCATTTTGGGCAAGTGAACTCGCTAAGCATGGGTTTACTGTCTATGGGTATGGACGCAGTGCAAAGACGGCCCCTTCTGGGGTGCAGCTTGGATCCGAGGACGAGGTCCTCGCCTGTGATGTGCTTTTCTTCTGTGTTGCCATCAGTGCCTTTGAAGAGGTCTTGAAGAGGACTTCCCCTAAGATTAAATCCTCAACTTTGGTAATGGATACCTGCTCGGTCAAGTTATATCCTGCCAGGCTTATGCGTAAGCTCCTGGGAGAGGATGTCCCCTGCATTGCCACTCACCCTATGTTTGGCCCTGATTCAGGTCAGGACGGAATAGAGGGCTTACCCATGGTGATCTGTCCTGTGCATGCACCCTCTTCGCTTGTGCAACAGTGGGCTGATGAGTTCAGCCGATGGAATCTCAAAGTACATCAGATGAGTTGTGACCAGCATGACCGTGAGGCGGCCTGGTCACAGGGTATTACCCACTTTGTGGGAAGGACTCTGAGCGAACTCTCCCTCGGAGAAACCCAACTGGCCACCACCGGCTACCGTAGCCTCACTTCCATAGTGGAGCAGACTTGCAATGACCCCCTGCAGCTCTTCTATGATTTGCAACGATACAACCCCTATGCCAAACAGATGCGCATGGGGCTCAAGGGTGCTGTCGATACGGTAATGCAGACCCTGAAAGACCAGGAGGGTAGTTTTTGAACGTTTGTGTATATACCTTGGGCTGTCGGCTCAACCAGTGCGAAAGTGAGGCAATTGCAGACTCCTTCTCCCAGGAGGGGTTCACTGTCGTAGGTGAGCGGGACGCGGCTGACCTTTATATTGTCAATACGTGTACGGTCACTTCAAAGGCCGAGCAGAAGGCTCGAAGAATGATCCGAAAGTTTGCCGCAGTCGCCCCTACTTTGGCTACCGGGTGTTACGCTCAAGTCAACGAAGAGGAGCTCAAGGCCCTTTCGGACGAGGTCATTGTGGTGCCCCTTGAGAAGAAGGCCCATTTATTGAAGCTAGCAAAACATCTGAAGGTTTCTCTCGAGGCCGGCTTTGACCTGAAGAGCGGCTGTCTCTCCTTCAGTGACGGCAAAGCTTCTGTATTCGATTATGATGCCGCTTCTTTTTCCTACCATAGCCGTGCGTACCTGAAGGTGCAGGATGGCTGTGACAATGAGTGTGCCTACTGCCGGGTGCGCATTGCCCGGGGAAAGGCTGTCTCCCTCGATAGTGCAACGGTCGTAGAGCGTGCCCTTGCCCTTGAGGAAGCAGGTTTCAGTGAGATTATGCTGACCGGGGTGAACCTCACCATGTACGACCATACCCAAAAGGGTTTGGGAGGCTTGCTTGAAGAGTTGCTCGCTTCCCTAGGCGATGGTATCCGCCTACGCCTAAGTTCTCTGGAACCTGACCATATAGATGAGAGGCTGCTCTCAGCTCTCAAAGATCCTAGGATGCAACCACACTTCCATATTCCCGTGCAGAGTGCCAGCAATAAGGTATTGAAACGGGTTAACCGTCATTATGATATAGAAGAGCTGTCAGCTATCCTCGATAGCCTGCGAGAGGCTAAGGATGATCCTTTCATTGCAGGAGACGTTATAACCGGCCTTCCTGGTGAGGGAGACGAGGAATTCGAAGAGACCTACCGCTATTTCAGAGAGCAAAGGTTTGCCCAGATGCATGTCTTTCCCTTCTCCCCACGCCCTGACACGCCTCTTTTCAAGGCGAAGGACAGGGTGCCAGAGCGTGTGCGTGACCAGAGGGCAAAGAGGCTGCGCGACCTTTCGGATGAACTTTACAAAGAGTATCTGATACGCCAAAGTGGCAAACCAACAGAAGTTGTCCTGCAGAACCGAAAGGGCGGCTCTTGGTATGGTCTCAGTGGTAACTATCTTGAGGTGAAAGTCCTCGATGCCCCCCTCTTTGCAAGGGAAGGGTTGTTGGTGCAGGCGCATTTTGCACAATTTGACGACAAAACCAGCAAGCCATCTGTCATCTGCCATGCTTAAGTTGTTTGAGACCGAGCGCCTCAATGCCTTCGTTGTGGACGAAGGCGTTGCAAGGCAGTTGCTCGCCTATGAGAGGGAGAACCGAGAGTGTTTTTCCCAATTCTCACCCCAGCGCAATGACAGCTACTATACCTTGGCCAACTTCCAATATCATTGTGAGAAGCAGACATTTTTCTATAAACAGAAACGTAAGCTCCCCCTAGTGTTTTCGAGGAAAGAGGGCTCTGCCATCGTTGCCCAGGTCTACTTGAGTGAGATAATCTATGGTGCTTCCTATAGTGCTAAGCTAGGCTACAGCACTTCTGTGAAGTGGCAGAGACAGGGCATTGGAACTGAGGCGGTAGAATCAGTGGGTGAATATGCCTTCAAGAAGTTGAAGCTCCATAGGCTTGAGGCGACCATCATGACAAAAAATCACGCTAGCCTGGCTTTTGCAGCCTCCCTGGGGTTTGTCCAGGAAGGCATGAGTCGGGAGTATCTTCTGTTCAACGGAAAATGGGAAGACTACTACCAATTGGCACTGCTCAACGAGCAGCACCCATTGGGTAGGAAATCCTAGTTTTTCCTTCTATTCAAATCCCTGAAGGTCAGCTTGGGCTCCTGGATTACAGCCATAGTATCGGGCGGAACATCTTCCTTGATCCAGACGTTGGATCCGATGACAGCGTTCTTTCTTATGGTAATGTCTCCCAAGATGGTCGCATTGGAGTAGATGGTGACATTGTCCTCAATGGTTGGATGGCGCCTTGCCCCTCTGATAAGTTCTCCGCAGGCGTCCTTGGGAAAGCTGAGAGCGCCAAGTGTTACACCCTGATAGATCTTCACATTGTTGCCTATGACTGCAGTCTCTCCGATGACCACACCAGTGCCATGGTCTATGAAGAAGGACTCTCCAATCTCTGCTCCGGGGTGGATGTCGATCCCTGTCTCCTTATGTGCAAACTCGTTGAGCATGCGTGGGATGAGGGGAACTTCCATTCTGAACAGCTCATGGGCAATACGATGGATGGCTAGGGTCTTCATAAAGGGGTAGGAGAGGATTACCTCGCGCACATTTCTTGCTGCCGGGTCCCCTTCGAATCCTGCCTTTGCATCGAGCTTCAGCTTGAGGCGTATCTCTGGAAACAGGGCGCAGATGCTTTTGATGATGTGTTCGCTCTTCTGTTTGAGTTTTGCTTCTTCCTCTTCTGGATGTGCATATTTCAGTGCAAGGAAGACTTGAACCATCAGGGCAGAAGAAACCTTGTTCAGCTGATCAAGCAGTATCTCTTGCAAGCTGAGACCGACTCGCTCGCGTCCGCAGCGGCCAGGAAACATCAGCTCGATATATTCGTTGGCGATCTCCCCGAGTTCAAGCATCTGGGGGAGTTGCTTCATACTATAAAAATTGGCATTGCCCTTGACTCTTTCAAAGGTTCCCAAAAAGGTGGGAAGAAAGGCTGTGGCATCAAAATTCTGGTCTTTACAATCTTTCATACTATCACCATACGGCTATTTGAGCGTTCTGTTCAAGAGATACCAAGGTAAATGCATAGTTGTTCATCCCTCTGATGAGCTCTCTTATTGCTTTTCAGATTGCTTTTCATCCTGTTGGTAGGTGAATCTCACGACCCTGGTGTCCTGCTCCTTTCCTGTCCTCTGGGTAAGCAGACCATACAATTCGGGTCGGCGGCTCTTCATCCACCTCTGGCCACTGGAAAAGGGCAACAGGGATGCATCAAGGTGGGCAACCACCATGTCGTCACCAATGCTACTACTCTCAGAGAGAATCTCCCCATAGGGATCTAAGATCATGGCATTCCCTGTACGTACCTCGTCATCGTCTCTACCCACACCGTTGCTGAAGAGTAGGAACATCCCATTGTCATGGGCACGGGAGGGTAGCCACCTCATAAGCCAGCCTCGTCCTTTTGGACCCCTACACTCAGCTTCAAGCTCTGTTTGACGGATCTCTCTCTCTTCCCAAAGTTGTGTGTCAATGCGACTCATAGCCCCTGGGCTTGCCGACTTGCATCCCCCGGTCTGATGGGGGGCGAGCAGGACCTCGGCTCCCATCAGGGCTGTTATGCGTGCATTCTCGATGATGTTGTTGTCATAACAGATGAGAATTCCCATCCGCACCCCTAAGGGTGTATCAAAGACAGTGTAGGAGTCACCGCTTTTCATATGGGCTGATATAAAACAATGCAACTTACGATGCTTGGCAAAGGTGCCGTCAATCATGGCAACTACATAGGTGTTGTAGAGCGAACCATCTTCCGAAAGTTCAATGAGGCCTGCTCCGATGGTCATCTGATACTTTACAGCGAGGGCGATGAGGGCTTGGGTGGAAGGGCCACTAGGAACCGATTCTGACAAAGAGCGCACTTCAGGTTCTGAGAGATTACGCACATGCCAGTAGCCGGTGATGCACATCTCGGGAAATATGATCAGGTTGACATCTTGAAGAGATGCTCTCTCTACGAACTTCTCAATGACCGAAAGGTTATAGGCCTTGTCATCTTTGTGATGGTTGAATTGCACTGAAGCGGATTTGATAGATTGCATGTTTGTTCTCCTGAGCGTGTAATATACAGGATAAGCTGTGTTGTGAGGGTCTGAACTTACGGTTTTAGACAGCCAACAGGGATGATCAGAACACCATCATCTCGTTTGTATGCATATTGAGTTCCCGTAAGAATTGCCAAAAATGCGGGTTCTTTCATTCTATCTGTATTGATTTTATCTCTGAGTATAATAAGATTTTGAGCAGCTTTTTCAATCTCTTTCGATCCTAATTTAATCTCGAAGGCTCCCCACTGACCATTATTGAGATGAATTATTGCATCGGCTTCAAGTCCACTCTTATCTCTATAATGAAATACCTCCCCATCTAGCATTTGTGCATAAATTCTTAAATCACGAATACAGAGAGACTCAAATAGAAAACCGAAACTGGTAAAATCCTCTAAGATACTATCCGGAGTTGCACGAAGTACTGCTGTTGCGATCGAAGGATCAACAAAATGCCGTTTAGGTGATGTCCGTAAAGCTGTCTTCGAACGTAGCAAAGGACTCCAAGCTGGTAGATCTTCAACAACAAATATTCTTCTTAAGGCATCAATATATGACGCTATTGTATTTTTTGATAATGTATCATCATCGGCTAAAATATCATTGTAGATTGTCGAGATATTAGCCATGGTGGAGATATTTCTTGCAAGTGATCGCATAACCAACCGTACACGAGTTGGATTTCTTCCGACATTGTCAACTCTCGAAATATCCTCATTTATTACCGAATCAACATAATTTGTTGCCATTTTCGTTGATATTGAGGGCTTTTCTCCTATGGAATATGGCCAGCCCCCCCGAACTATTGTTGCTGCAATTTTTTCGATTGTCAATGTTGAGCTTGATTCTATTTCTCTTTTCCCTGAAAAAACATCTTTTAATGAAACTGTACCATTTGAATCTTCTGATTCGAAAAGGCTCATTGGGCGCATTAATAGCCTAGCTATTCTTCCTGTACCAGTGTGCTTTGTTTGGTTGTCTCTTGGGACAGCAGACCCAGTAAGTATAAATTGCCCAGTTTTATTCCTTTCATCAACAGCAAATCGCACGGCATCCCAAAGTACTGGTGCAACCTGCCATTCATCAAGCAGACGGGGGCAGTCCCCTTTTAGCAATAAAGAGGGTTTTGTATCTGCTAGTTTTTCATATGCATCTGAATTATCTGGATCTTGCATTGCAAGAACGCTTTTTGCTATTTCTTTAGCAGTTCTAGTTTTCCCACACCATTTAGGTCCCTCGATTAATACTGCACCTGCCGCTTGTAATGATTCTTCAAGAACTCTATCTATAACTCTTGGCATATATTCGTTCATGTTATTACCCTTGTTTTCTATGATTATAACACCGCCTTCTAAGTTTGGCAATGTTCTGCTTGGGAGTTTGGCAATGTTCTGCTTGGGAGTTTGGCAATGTTCTGCTTGGG
>CAYXYD010000001.1:41429-45402 GCA_964469205.1 uncultured Sphaerochaeta sp.
AGTTTGGCAATGTTCTGCTTGGGGGTTTAGCTAAAATAGTCCTATCAGTTTACCTTTTTTGAGGAACAACAAGTCAAGGGTAATGGCTAGCCTGCGGAGTAGTATGTATCAACGCGATATTCACTTTGTCAAGAATATAAAGGGTTTCATTCTAGTTCGTTGCCATTTTCCTTGCCAAAGAAATCCTCGCTGTGCATATTCTCAGGGGAAATCATGCTCAATAACTCTTCCAGTTCATCTTGTCGGGTTTTCTTCTGTAAAAGGATAAGCATCCCCTCTTTTTTTTGCGAAATCTCAACAACTGAGCCTTCTTTCAGGTTTAGTTGTCTGCAATACGATAGGGGGATTTGTATTCCCAATCCATTACCCCATTTCTCAACAGTCGTTTTCATGGTTTCGTACTCGCTTTGATGATTTGAGTATAGACCGGTACCGACGTGTCAGCAATCTTTTCTCCTCTTGGCATCCAGCAAGGAACTACGAAGTGCTCGATCCATTTAGAAACTCTCTAATTCTAGGGGAAAACATCTGGGCAAGCTGAACTGAGACGATGAGCTTTATGGTGTCGCCTATCAGGAAGGGAAGCATACCCACTTGGATGGCGACTTTCCAGGAGAGAGAGCGATTGTATTTGAGGAAAGGCACACCAACAGCATAGATGGCAAGGGTGGCTAGGGTTCCGAAGAGGATACAGAGAAAGAGATAGGTCCTTTTCTTTCTTGTGCTATCTGCTTTTTCTTTTGTTAGATTGTCTTCAGGGTTTTCTATTGATTGGTCTGCTATATTGTCTTTTTTGTCATGCTTTTCTTTTCTCGCATAGTTGCCCGCAATGCCAGCAAGCAATGCAGCAGGAAGCAAGCCGAAGAGGAAACCTCCGGTAGGTCCCAGGAGGATGCCTAGGCCCCCTCCTGCAGTAAAGACCGGAAGTCCTACCGCACCCAGAAGAAGGTATATTGCAACACTGCTCAGTCCTATTGCAGTCCCTCCCAGTAACGATGTACTGATGACAAAGAGCGTCTGCAGTGTGATGGGTACAGGGGGAAGGGGGAAACGGATATATGCCCCTACGATTATCAGAGAAGCGAACAGGGCGGTAAGGACGGTTTTTCTTGTATTCATGTGGTGAGGGTACCACAATGCTTTTTATATTGTAAACTTGAATTTGGTTGACAATCACAGTAGAGTTCTTATATGAATACATCCCTAGCCGTGCTCTCTTATCTGAGCCGCCATCAAGATCAGTATGTTTCGGGCCAAATGCTTGCCACTGAGTTTGGCGTAAGCCGTACTGCCATCTGGAAAGCTATTGAGAACCTTCGCGACGAAGGCCACCTCATCGATGCCGTTACCAACCGGGGCTATACGCTCTTGCAGCAAGAATTGCTGTTTGACCTGCCAAAGCTTGAGGCTTTGTTACCTTCTGTGCCCATTCACCTCTTTGATACCATAGACTCTACCAATCGCTATGCAAAACAGCTTGCAAGTGAAGGGTGTTCGATTCCTACCCTGGTCCTTGCCCACTGTCAAAGCGGGGGTAGGGGGCGCCTTGGGCGGGATTTCTCAAGCCCCAAGGGCGGCATCTACCTCAGCTTGATCCTTGCTCCCCCCTCTTCAGTCTTGTTGGCCTCCCTGATCACCAGCGCTGCCTCTGTTGCTACAGCTAGGGCTATCGAAGAGGTCTGTTCCATCTCTTGCGGCATCAAATGGGTGAATGACCTCTTCCTAGACGGCCGTAAGGTAGGGGGCATCCTTACCGAAGGGGTGCTGAATGTGGAGAGCGGGACGCTCTCTTCTGTAGTGGTGGGCATCGGCATAAACTTCTCCACTCCCCAACAGGCCTATCCCTCCGACCTTCGCCCTATAGTGACCTCTTTGTATGGGAAAACCTCCCTGGTTCCCAAGGATGTCGATGCATCTTCTTTAGTGGCCAATCTGGTTACTACACTCATTGGATATTCCCATACCTTATCAGAGCGCTCCTTCCTGCCTGAATATCGTTCTCGTTCGATAGTCCTGGGTAAGCAGATACTGATTAGTCAACATAAGAAACAGCGCAAAGCCTTAGTTATTGCTATCGATGACGAGGCTCATCTGGTAGTGGAGACAGAGGATGGAAAGAGGGAGATCTTAAGCAGTGGTGAGATCAGCATCGGCCTTGATGCATGAGTTTGGTTTGTAGTATAGTTTCTTCTACTTGCACGAAAAGGAAAACATAATGCTTGATACGGTACGACAGTCTTGGAAAGCCCTTGTAGAGAAAGAGCTTGCCTCATATGCCCTTACAATCCTTGGAAAAGAGGTGGAACTACCTTCTTTGACAGTTCAGACCCCTCCCAAGCCCGAGTTGGGAGACCTGGCTTTCCCCTTGTTTGCCTATGCGAAAATTCTTCGGACGGCACCTCCCATGCTCGCTGCCGAACTCAAGAGCCGCATAGAGAAGAGAGAAGACCGCCCCTTGGGTGATCTGCTTGTAGCAGGGCCTTACCTCAATATCCGCATTGATATGGCAGCCTTGGCTACCTCGCTTAGTGCAGCTATCGAATCGGAAGGTTCCCTCTATGGGGCAAACAAGAGCCTTAGTGATAAACGTATCACCATTGAGTTCAGCTGTCCCAACACCAACAAACCCTTACATTTGGGACACATGCGTAACGACAGCATCGGAGAGAGCATCAGCGCCATCATGAAGGCCAATGGTGCGACAGTACGTAAGGTCAACCTGATCAACAACCGTGGTGTGCATATCTGTAAGTCCATGCTTGCTTATCAGAAGTTTGGCAATGGAGAGACCCCTGAGTCAACCGG
Organism: uncultured Sphaerochaeta sp.; assembly: GCA_964469205.1. GTDB lineage: Bacteria > Spirochaetota > Spirochaetia > Sphaerochaetales > Sphaerochaetaceae > Sphaerochaeta. The sequence continues at coordinate 44,235 of CAYXYD010000001.1, forward strand.
CATGAAAGGCGACCACTTTGTCGGCAAGTACTATGTGAAGTTTGCCGCTTGGGCAAAAGAAGAGAGCAGTGCCGAACAGCAGGCCCAAGAGATGCTGCAGAGGTGGGAAGAGGACGATCCTATAGTGATGGACCTCTGGCACAAGATGAACAAGTGGACCCTCGATGGCCTTGCCCAGAGCTATGAGAGCATGGGTATCAGCTTTGACCATTATTACTATGAGTCTGAGACCTACAAGTATGGCAAGGATGAGATCCTCAAAGGCTTGGAGAAAGGGGTCTTCTACCGTGAGGAAGATGGCTCTGTTTGGGTCGACCTCGAGGATATCAAGCTGGACAAGAAAGTGCTGCTCCGTAAGGATGGCACAAGCCTATACATGACCCAGGATGTGGGGACCGCCATCATGCGGCACAAGGACTGGCCCTTTGACTCCCTTATCTATGTGGTGGCAAGTGAGCAGCAGTACCATTTCAAGGTGCTGTTCCATGTCCTTGCCCTGCTTGGGTACACCTGGGCAGAGGCCCTGCACCATCTTTCCTATGGCATGGTCAACCTGCCTGACGGAAAGATGAAGAGCCGTGAAGGTACCGTCGTTGATGCTGATGAGCTGGTTGAACAGCTGACCAGCCTAGCTGCCGGCGAGATTCGTGCAAAACAGCGCGAAGAGCAGGTTGGCGATGTCGCCAAGACCTCTTCCTCGATAGCGTTGGGTGCCCTGAACTATTATCTCTTACAGGTAAATCCTCTGAAGGATATGATTTTCAACCCGACAGAGTCCATCTCATTCAATGGGAATACCGGACCCTACCTGCAGTATATGGGGGCCAGAATCTCCAGCATGCTAGGGCGGTATGAGAGTGAGGGCGGCGATAGGAGCAAACTCTCCTTTGACAGCAGCCTGCTCACCCTCAGCGATGAGCGTGAGCTCATCAAGCAGATCGCCCTCTACCCAGAGGTGGTAGCGCGAGCAGGCTCTGAGTTGGACCCTTCGCTTTTGTGCTCATTCCTGTATGAGCTTTCGCGCCTCTTTTCTCGCTGGTACCATGACAACCCTGTGCTCAAGGCAGGTAGTGATGAGCTTGTCCGTGCAAGGATTGAGCTTTCAGCCATGGTAATGCAGGTCCTGAAGAATGCATTTGCCCTGGTTGGTATCCCTTTCCTTCACTCT
>CAYXYD010000002.1:0-41281 GCA_964469205.1 uncultured Sphaerochaeta sp.
ATAAGACAAAGAAATATGCTGAAAATATATGTATATGGATGAATATATGAATAAATAGGAATTATTCATATGAGAATGAATAATTCCTATTTATGTGCTTTTTTATGCATACTCAATCTATTTTTGTACTTTGAACTCACGTATTGGACTTTGGTATCGTTCAAGTATCTGAGTCTCCACCATGATACCCTCATCGAGGTAATCGATGCTCAAGACCTGACCTGATCGTCGTATGTGGGCTATTAGGTCATAGCGGGATTCGGGGATGAGGTAGTGTGTGATAGGGCAGAGCTCATGGATGGTTTCCCCTATCTGGATGAGTAGGTCGTCAAGGCCTTCTCCTTTCAGGACAGAGGTTTCAACAGCCGGGCTATACATGCTTTTGAGTCTTGCGACTGCAAAATCATCATTGACGGCATCCATCTTGTTTATCATGACTATGGCTGGCTTGTCCGTACAGCCCAACTCTTCCAAGACGCTTACCGTTGTGGTGTAGCTTCCTAGCATATCCGGGTGTGAGGCATCACAGACTATGATCAGAAAGTCTGCATACTTTGCCTCTTCCAGGGTACTTTTGAAAGAATCAACAAGATTGTGGGGGAGGTCACTGACAAAACCAACGGTATCGGAGAGAAGGACTTCCACTCCTCCAGGGAGCTTTACAGCCCGCGTTGTCGGATCCAGGGTGGCAAAGAGCTTGTTCTCCACCAGCACCTCTGCCTGTGTAAGGGCATTGAGTAACGATGACTTGCCACTGTTGGTGTAGCCTACGATGGCCCCAAGGGGAACATTGCTGTTCTGTCTCTGTGACCGTTGTACAGAGCGTTGTTGCTGGACCTTCTTCAACTGATCTTTCAGGAGGGCAATCTTTTCCTTGATCTGCCTTCGGTCAAGTTCAAGCTGCTGTTCGCCTCCACCTCTGGTTCCTTTCACTCCACCATGCTGACGTGCAAGACCTGTCCACATCCTGGTAAGACGGGGTAGGGAGTACTCAAGCCTGGCAAGTTCGACTTGCAGGCTTGCTTCCTTGGTGGCAGCCCTGTCTGCAAAGATCTGTAGGATTACCTCGTCACGGTCGATTACACAGCACTCCCACTCCTTTTCGAGGTTTCTCTGCACCCTTGGGCTGATGCCCTGGTCAAAGATGACAAGGTCGCTTTCATAGGTGTCTATGAGAGTCTTTACCTCTGAGACCTTACCACTACCGATGAGGGTGGCGCTATTGTGGTCGCGCATGGGTATCATCAGTATGTGCACAGTAAGGGGGCCCATGGTGCTTACCAGGGCTTGGAGCTCTTGACCACGGTGCTTTGCATGCACCCTGTCTTCAGTTACGGGGACAAGGACAAGTAAGATTGCCCTTTGTCGTTCTATTTCTATGTCGTGTATTTGTTTTCCCTTGACAGTGGGATCATCTTTTTCAGTGATTGTATCGATTTCCATTGGGGCTAACTATAGGGCTGGTGACCAGAGAAGTCAATATATGCTACACTCTTCTACCTAGCTCCACTGAGCATATATGAGGTTAATGTATGGGTTTGAATTGCGGTATTGTTGGCTTGCCCAACGTCGGTAAATCGACAATTTTCTCCGCTTTGACGGCAGCACCTGCCGAAGTTGCGAACTATCCTTTTTGTACTATCGATCCCAACGTGGGAATCGTTAGCGTTCCTGATACTCGTCTGGACCAGATTGTTGAATTGATCCCGACCGAACGGGTCATTCCGACAATCTTTGAGTTTGTCGATATTGCCGGTCTTGTTGCCGGCGCTTCCAAAGGGGAAGGTTTGGGCAACAGGTTTCTCGCTTCCATCAGGGAAGTGGGTGTCATTGCGCACGTGGTCCGTTGTTTTGAAGATGGCGACATCGTCCATGTAAACAATAAGATCGATCCTGCAAGTGATATTGAGACTATCAACATTGAGCTTGCCCTCGCTGATCTGGAAACAGTAAGCACCCGCTATGCCAAACAGGCAAAGCAGGGTAGGTTGGGCAAGAAAGCACAGAAAGAGAGTGAGAAGACACTCCCTTTGCTGGGAAAGGTGAAGGATTGCCTTGAACTGGGCAAGCCTGCACGCAGCCTAGCCCTCAAAGAGGAAGAGCTTGCAATATTGCACGATCTGCATCTCATCACACTCAAGCCTGTCATCTATGTCTGTAACGTGGATGAGGATGGTATCTCTGAGGAGAACGAGTTTGTGAAGGTAGTACGAGCCATTGCCGAGGAAGAGGGTTCTGAGGTAATTGTCATCTGTGGCAAGATTGAATCTGAGATCGCTGTCTTGGAAACTGACGAGGACAAGAAAGAGTTCCTTGAGGCCGTAGGCCTTGAAGAGTCATCTCTGAACGGTCTTGTTCGTCTTGCCTACCACACCCTGGGAATGCGCACTTTCTTTACTGCAGGATCTGATGAGAACCGTGCCTGGACCTTCCGTGCAGGCTACAAGGCTCCCCAAGCTGCTGGTGTCATCCACACTGACTTTGAGAAAGGATTCATCAAGGCAGAGGTCTATAACTGTGAGGACCTTTTCTTCTACAAGACCGAGCAGAAGGTCAAGACAGCGGGAAAGCTTCGCATCGAAGGCAAGGAGTATCTCGTCAAGGACGGGGACATTATGCACTTCAGGTTCAATGTTTGAGTAATCCATCTTCTTGGTTCGATGCTGGTAGGAAGTAAAAACTAACTACAACACACAACATAAAAAGAGACATCCTTGATTTGATCGTGGATGTCTTCTTTTTGTGTTGTGATGACTCAGAATGTTACTATTATCAAGTATCCTGCCATTGTTCTCCTACCAGCTCACTGAGAACGTAATGGGTTCAGCCAACAACAGGAAGTCAATGAGGGGGAAGCTGAACTCGTAGAGGCTCGTTCCTACCTTCTTTCCGTTGGTGAAGCCCTTGATGGGCTTGGGTGTGGCAATCCTCAGCGTTATGGTGGACTTCTCTATTGCAGGGGGTCCTTCTTCTCCAAGCATGAAGCTGATCATCTCCAGATAGTCGCTTTCACTCAGACCCTGGTTGTATACAGGACCGAAGGCCTCGAAGTTCTCGTCAGCAAGAAAGGGGATGACCGGAACAAGCTGGTCATAGTTGTCCATCGAGAGGGAAAAGGTGAGGGTGTTGTTGCGTTGTACGAGCAAGCTTTGGTCATTTCCTGCTCCAAGATCGGAGAACAGCTTGTCCAGGTTCATGAAGTTGAACTGACCCTCATAGGCATTGTCTGTCAGCTTCTGGATATTGACGCTATTGGTGGTACTGCTGTACCGCAGCGCCCTCTCGAAGTCTGTGATGGCACTATCCATAAGGGATGTGTCCTGGTCTTCAGGGGAGAACTCGCTGAAGTCTTCAAGCACAGCGATAAAGAAGTCTTCGACGGTGAAGTCGAACGCTGAATTGTTGTATCCGCTGCCTTTGAAAGAGAGCTGTTCAGTCACTACACACGAACTGGCCGAAAAAAGTAGCAAGAGAATCAAGGCGAAAAGTAGCATATGTGTCTGTGTATGTTTTATCAACTGGTTATCCTTCTTGCATTAATGTATGTGATTTTCTCCCTGCTAGCAAGGGAGAAAGCTACAGTTTTTGCTCAACAAAGCCAATTGAGCCATCATCATGTTCAACAATACCCAGTGTTTGCCGCTTTTGATTGGGATGTTTTGCAACGAACTTTTCGATGTGCATGGTATCGAGCTTGGCAAGGTCATCAAGCTCATAACCTATTGTTATAATGGGGTTCTCCCCAGTTTCCCGCAAGAAGGCAACCCCTTGGTGGAGCTCCATGAAGGAGAGTATCGGCCTCTGATACTTCTGACGTTTCAGTTTCTTCAGCAGGTCACGGACAAACTGCTCCTGCAGTTCGTAGATGTCCAGCTCAGTAGGGTCGATGTTCCGATTATTCTTGAGAAAGTCTGTGTACGTTGCAAAGTAGGAGAACAAAGTGCTTGGAGTACATTGTGCTGCTTCACAAAGGGTATGCATCCACATGCTCGCTTCCCCTTTTGTGTAGAGAAGGTCACAGGCATCCTTCAGCTTCAGTGCTTTGGCAATGTCCTCCTCTGAATAGGTTGGGGTGGTGATGACAGTGTAGGGTGAATCCTTCTGGTGCTTTATTCCAAGTTTTTCTGCATCGTCGGCGAGTTTGGTCCCAGGCAGGAGCGAAAGGGCGAAGATGTCAATGTTGCTGGGTTTGCACGCTACGGTGTAATCGAGACTGCTACAAAAGATGGGGAAGGAGTCATGGGGAAGCCCTATGATAAGGTCGAGCCCAAATACGATTCCCCTCTCGTTGAGAAGAGCTATCTTTTCCTGGAATACTGCAGGGTCAAACCGTCTGTTTATGGCTTTGAGCACTGCAGTATTGGAACTTTGCAACCCTATCTGTAGGGAACAGTTAAGCTGCGCAAAAAGGTCAGCAAGTTCCGCATCAAGAAGCTCTGCCCGCAGCTCGAAGATGAAGTGGATATCCTGTGCTTTCTCGACCAGGAGGGAGAGCATCTGAGTGGTTCTCTTCTTGTCCATGTTGAAGGTGGGGTCGAGGATGAACACTTCCTCGACCTGGTTGGCAAGCAGATACTCCAGCTCTTTGTCGATGCGTTCGTAAGTGAAGTGTCGTACCGCTCGTATGCCCTTGGATTCAAAGCAGAATGCACAGCTGAAAGGACAGCCTCGGGTCATCTCCCAGAGGATAGAAGCCCCGGGCTTTACAAAGGCTGCGGCTGATCCCGAAAGGAATACAGAGTCTAGGATGCTCAGGTCCTGGGGGAAGGCATAGGAGAGTTCTTTGCCCTTGGTCAGGATGCCCTGTCCTTGGGGTTCTTTGCCTTCAAGCAGCAGCGAAAGGGCTAATGTGGTGCTTTGCTCCCCCTCCCCAAGGGTAAGGAAATCGTAGAGGCCGAGATCGAAGCTATGCGGATTGGCTGTAACTTCAGTGCCTCCGGCAAACAGTGTCACAGAAGGCGCCAAGCTTTTCAGGTGTTGGGCGAACTGGTCAAACCAGGCCCTGTTCCAGAGGTAGATTGAACACCCTATATGGGTAGCTTCGCTCTTTGCACTCTTCTCTGCCGCCTTGATGGGGTCGTCCTCGAGGGTGTATGCTCCCAGTTTGCATGGGTGGTCTTTGAGGGTGGGATGGTGTTCTATTGCTGTCTGGATTGAGAGGGCTCCAAGGGGAAAGCTGAGGTTTCCCTCTTCAAGACAGCAGGATACGATCTGGATTTTCATGAGTCGATAATACTGGCTCTGCTATTCTCTTGCAAGCATATGGCAGTAATGATAGAGTTTGCATGGAGTGTTTATGAAACGTCTCTTAGTAGTGATGTTCTCTTTATATATTCTTCTTTCTTCTCTTTCTGCTATGGAAGCCCGGCTTTTGGATAGCTTTCCTAACCAAGTGGAAATCTCTTGGGATGCAGTCAAAGGGGCCGTTTGGTACGATTTGTATCTTGATAATCAGCCGATTAAACGGGTAAAGGCCCCGCATCTTAGTCAGGTCTTGGGCTCTAACGAGGAGAGCTTGGAATCAAACCGGGAGTATCAGGCGATCGTGGCGGCTCGCACTGTCAAGAATGTGACCTTATCTGCCATGCAGATTTCTGTAAGGACAACCAGCTGGGCAGGACACTATTTTTGGGAGAACTTTACTGATGATGACAACGGGGGAAAATGCAAGAACCTGCACTTTGAAGTGCGTGATGCAACTGGGGAACTTGAGCTGTATAGCTACTTCTCCGATGCGCCAGACAAAGCTGTGAAGATCTTCCCGCTGATGCACATTGCTGAGGAGTATCCCCAGTTTGAATATCAGGGGGATGGGGATGTGGAATTCGCCTATCGCAGCAATGCTTCGGTGTTCAACACTACGAATATTGAACCCAAGAGTTGGAAGATTGTGGAGCTGGAAAGAAAAAATTCTTCTCTGAGGACAAAAATTTCTACAAAGGTAGGAATATTTTCTTTCAAGACTGAATCGCTCTTAATTTTTGAAGTTTCGGAGGCAGGGGGAAAAAGGGTATTATTTCATAATACCGGTGATGGATTGGCTTCCATTGGTATATTCAAGTCTCCCAACCCAGGGGAGAATGGAGTCTTTGTTTTTGTGGAAAAGGGGAGTTTGGCAGACATTCCCAAGAAGTAATGCGTTGACAAAACCATTGTGCGGCATTATATAGTGATAGGCTATAAGGTTTCGAGGCATTGAGGAGTGCACTGCATGGATGATTCTAAAGTTCTCATCATCGTCGAATCGCCAACTAAGGCGAAGACGATATCAAAATTTCTTCCTTCGACTTGTACAGTCGTTGCAAGTAAGGGCCATATCCGGGATCTTCCCGAAAAACACATGGCCATTGATGTGGAAAATGACTTTGCGATTGAGTATAAGGTGGTCGAAGGCAAGGAGTCTTTGATTAGGGATCTGAAAAAAAGTCTCAAGGGTGCCGACAGGCTTTTGTTGGCAACTGATGAGGACCGTGAAGGGGAGAGTATCTCCTGGCATCTTTTGGAGGTGCTGAAGCCCAAGATCCCACACCAGAGGATGGTATTCCACGAGATCACCAAGAGTGCCATTCAGAAGGCCCTTGATAGCGGTAGGGACCTGAATGAGAACCTGGTGCAGGCCCAGGAAGGCAGGAGGGTGGTCGACCGTCTTTACGGGTACACACTTTCTCCTACACTGTGGAAAAAGCTTGCCAACAAGAAGCTCTCCGCCGGTCGTGTGCAGTCTGTTGGACTGCGTCTGACAGTGGAGCGCGAAAGGCAGAGAATAGCATTCTCCCAAAGCACCTACTTTGATGCGAAGGCAGAGTTGCTCTCCTCTTCAAAGCAGAGTTATGAGGCCAAGCTGACCTCCTACCAAGATAAAAGCCTTGCTGGGGGAAAAGATTTTGATTCAGTGACAGGCATTTACAAGGGTAGTGATAAGAAACTGCTCCTAGATAAGGAAAAGATTGCACAGATAGTCGCAGACCTTGAAGATGCCACCTATAAGGTCACCGACATCCAGCGCAAGCCCTTTGTCACCAGGCCCAGCATACCTTTCACCACCAGTACCTTGCAGCAGGATGCTATCAAGAAGCTCCATATCAGCGCTTCGGATACGATGCGCATTGCACAGAAACTGTATGAAAACGGATTCATCACCTATATGCGTACTGACAGTCCCTCCCTCAGTCAGGAAGGGACCCAGGCTGCACGCACTCAGGTTGAGAAACTCTACGGCAAGGATTTTCTCTCTCCCTCTGCCAGATACTTCAAGGCAAAGAAGAGCTCTGGGGCGCAGGAAGCGCATGAGGCCATCCGCCCCTCAGGCGATACCTTTATCATTCCTTCGAATACCAATCTTAGCGGAAAGGATCGAGCCCTGTATGAATTGATCTGGAAGCGCACCCTTGCTTCACAGATGGCCGATGCCCAGAAGGCGACCACCAGTGTCAGCATCAAGGCAAAGGATGCCATGTTCACTGCCAGTGGAACGCAGATAGTGTTTCCTGGCTTCCTACGGGCCTATGTGGAGGGTTCTGATGACCCTGATGCAGCCCTAGAGGACAAGGAGACCTTGCTGCCTCCTCTCTCTGTTGGGGAAGTCTGTCCTTTAGTCTCCTTGGAGAGCCTGGAGCACCAGACCAAGCCACCTGCCCGCTACACCGAAGCTTCGCTTGTACAGGAGCTGGAGAAGCGAGGCATCGGGAGGCCTTCAACTTATGCGACAATCCTGAAGACCCTCATGGATCGCAAGTATGCGGTCAAGGAAGGGTCTGCCCTGGCTCCAACGTTTACCGGTTTTGGAGTCTGCCAGTTTCTTGAGAATAACTTCCCACAGTTTGTAGATTATGGCTTTACTTCCAACATGGAGAACGCTCTTGACCAAATCGCCGATGGCGAACTGGACAAGGTCGCCTTCCTGAAGGATTTCTACCTTGGGGAAGACGGGCTTGAGAACCAGAACAAGGTACAAATGGAAAAGGACAACAAGACTGAATCCAAGACCTTGTCTCTTCCCCATATCAATGATGAGAACCCAATCTTCATCGGTCCCTATGGCCCCTACGTTCAGGGTCCTGAGGTCGATGGAAAGGCTCAGTATATCTCGCTCCCTCTTACCTGGCTTCCAGGAACCATTACCAATGAGGAGGTGCAAGCACTTATTGCAAAAGGCAAGGTAAAGGTAGTACCTGAAGAGCTTGGTATAGGAGTGGTAAAAGGAGAACCCGTACAGCTTATGACTGGTCGGTTTGGTCCCTATTGGCAGGAAGGTAGCGGCAAGGAAGCAAAGAGAGCAAGCATTCCCAAGTGGATCGGCGAAGCTGGTCAGGAACATGATCTGGCCATCGCCAACAAGTACCTCTCCCTGCCTAGGATCTTGGGCAAGGACAAGGATGGCAACGACATTGTCGCTGCCAAGGGTAAGTTCGGTCCTTTCATCGAATGTAATGGTGAGTATCGGAACCTGAACAAGAGAGATCATGATGAGCAGCTGTTTTCAGTCACACTGGAAGAAGCGCAAGCCCTGCTTGCAGAAGAGAAGCCAGCATCTGGGAAGAAAGGTGCAGGACGAGCAAAAAGTTCTGCTTCTGTAGTCAGACAACTTGGCTCTCTCGGCAAAGAGACCGTTGCCTTGGCAAGCGGTCGATATGGCTTTTATTTGAAGGTAGGTAAGGGCAATGTGCCTCTACCTGCCAAGTACAAGAAGGATGAGGCGCTCATTGAGGTCCTTACCCTGAAAGAAGCCATAGAAGTAATTCGCGCAAAACGCGAGAAGGATAAGAAATAAGAGATGGCTAAACTTTTGAGAAAGAGCCCTCCCCAGCGAAGAAAGGCGACCCATACATCCGGCAATGCCGTAGATGTGCTTGGTTCCGAGTTTCGCATGCAAAAGGAGAAGGTGCTCAGCACTCTCAGGAGCGTAGGAATTAATCTTGAAGCATCCAGTTCTGCAGAAGAGATGGACCTCTTTCGTGAGGTGCTCGCCTGTAAGGTTGGGGACTTCTCCCGGTTCAAAAGTGGAAATGAGCCATATTTGGCTAAGTTGGATGAACAACTACGCGCCTTTGATGAAATTTATGTGGATACTGCGCCCATTATCCAGGAGGATTGGTTTTTGCATTTTGTTTCCAATGCAGAACTGATCCTTAAGCGGCGCAAGAAGAAACTGCTTGTCCTAGAGAAAACTATGGAAGAGCTCCATGGTCTCAAGGACAACCCCGAAAAGGACAAGGATGTCCGGGTCCGCTCTACCATTCGACCCGATCTGCTTCGGTTCCTTGCCCGTAAGGGTATTGTACGTATCGGTGATACTGGAAGCACCGGTATAGCTGATGACCATCTGGTGGAGCTGTTTGCCAGCATTGGCAGCAACAAGAATCTGATGCTTATCACCCAAGACCGTGAGCTGAGTGAGAGAATTGTTACCCTGGCAAATAAGCTTGACCAAGAACCCAATAAGCTTCCCAAGTTGCCCTGGTGGAAGAAACTGTTCGCCTCCGCTGAAGACCTCGCACCTGTTTCCCATAAGATGGTTGTCTGCAAGCTGGTTGAAGAGGGCAAGCTCATGAGGTGCTATGTCTGTCCTGAGTGTAACGAAAGCTACTATGACGAGCTGGTTGACTGTGAAGGGTTTGTGCTCTGCAGTCGCTGTTATATCGATCTGAAGGAAAAAGAGGCAAAGCAGGTAGCTGCCAATGAGCTGAAGCGTGAGCTTGAGCTGAAGAAGGAAGAGTCCAGACAGAAGCGTCTTCGTGAAGAGGCTTTGGCTAAAGAGCAGCAGAAACCTGTGTTTACCGTTGCTAAGGCCCTTGAACGCAGGAGAAAGAAGTTCTGGCTTGTCTTTAGCCTTGTGGTGGTCATTGTGATCTTGCTGGCGATTGAGATTTACATTATAGCAGTATAAGACTGAACTGAAGAATCTATGAACGAATGAAAAAGAATGAATGAAAAGAGAATGGAAACACAAAGAACCGCTGCCTTAGGGTAGCGGTTCTTTGTTGGTGAACAGAATGCAAATCAGAAATCCTGGTTATTCTGTTTTTATCCAATCTTTAACAGCTTTGCATTGATGGCCACTATGATGGTACTTAGGGACATCAAGACAGCACCTAGGGCGGGGCTGATGACGATTCCCTGGTTATAGAGGACTCCTGCTACCAAGGGTAGGGCAAAGACGTTGTAGGCTGTTGCCCAGATAAGGTTCTGTACGATCTTTGAGTAGGTTGCCTTAGCCAGCTTGAGCAGGTTCACTATGTCCAAGGGGTCGCTCTTCACCAGGACTATATCTCCTGTCTCAATCGCCACATCGGTTCCTGCACCGATCGCAATACCGAGGTCTGATGAGGCAAGGGTTGGGGCATCGTTGATCCCATCGCCGATCATGGCAACGCGCTTGCCTTGCTTTTGCAATGCTTCGATCTGTTTGTTTTTGTCTTCAGGCAGCACTTCTGCGATGATGGTATCTATGCCCAGTTTCTTACCAACATGTGAAGCAACCCACTGGTTGTTTCCAGTTAGCATAATGGTTTCTATTCCCATTGCCTTCACTGGCTCGATGGCTTTCTTTGCATGGTCATGTGTCTGGTCGGCCAAGGCGATGAAGCCAAGGAGATTTTCATCTTCCACTACAAAGATTACAGTCTTTTCTTGAGATGCAAGCTTTTCGTATGCCTTTTCATCAAAGGTTATCTTTTCAGAGTGCATATAGCCGGGGCTGACTATGTGTAGGGTTTTCCCGCCTATACTAGCCTCAAGGCCTTTGCCGGGAAGGCTCTTATAGTCAGAGACCTCTTTGGTTTCTAGTTCCAGCTCTTCGCCTTTGCGTACAATGCCTTTGGCGATGGGATGCTCGCTGTTTAGCTCTACTGAGTAGGCTAGGGTGAGCAGTTCTTCCTCTGTTCTGTCGAGGGGGTGTATGTCGGTTACCCCGAACTCACCTTTAGTGAGTGTTCCTGTCTTGTCAAAGACAATGGCATCGAGGTTTCGTGCTTGCTCAAAGGCAAGTCTGTTCCTGATAAGAAGGCCGTTCTTTGCTGCTATGCCCGAAGATATGGCGCTTACCAGCGGTATGGCAAGTCCTAGGGCGTGGGGACAAGATATGATGATGACAGTCACTGCCCGTTCAATGGAGAAGGCAAGGTCCCCTCTGATGAGCATCCATGCGGTAAAGGTTATAATGCCGGAACTTGCTGCAATATAGAAGAGCCATTTTGCTGCAGTGTCTGCCAAGCGTTGGCTTTTTGATTTTGAGTTCTGGGCTTCTTCCACCAAATGTTTGACCTGTGATAGGAATGTGTCATCGCCTACTTTGCTGACGGTAAACTTGAGTAGGCCGTCTCCGTTAATGGAACCTCCGATGACTTCGTCGCCTTTGGTCTTTGCTACCGGAACTGATTCTCCTGTTACCATGGCTTCATTAACCTCTGATGTTCCTTCAAATATCTCTCCATCGATGGGAATCTTCTCTCCGGGTTTCACGAGGATGGAGTCGCCTTCATGTAGCCCTGTCACTTCGACATCGTCGGTGGACCCGTCCTTTTTGATCAGATGTGCTTCTTCAGGCAGGAGCTTGAGCAGTTCATCCAAGGCCTTGGAGGCTCCCAAGACTGACTTCATCTCGATCCAATGTCCAAGGAGCATGATGACCACCAAGGTTGCCAGCTCCCAGAAGAAGTCATGGCCTTTCAGGAAGAAGACAGCTGCTGTGCTATATAGGTAGGCGACAATGATTGCGAAGGCGATGAGGGTCATCATCGCAGGAGATCGCTCTTTCAGCTCGTCCCACGCCCCTGTGATGAAGGGTTTTCCTCCATAGAGGAAAAGTCCTGTCGATAGGGCAAACAAGAGGTAGTTGGAGCCTAGGAAGGTCCAGTCCACCCCCATGAATGAGTGGATCATGGGCGAGAGGGCTAATATGGGGATGGTGAGTATCAGGGAAATGAAGAACCTTCGTTTGAAATCCTGAACCATCATGGCATGGTGGTTATGTTCCTGATGATCGTTCTCTTGGGATCATGCTTATGAGTAGCATTGTTTTCTTTTTCTGATTTGGTTGAGTCTTGTTTGTTTTTGTTCACATTAGTCTCCTCTTGGTAGAAAGAGGAGGGGTAGTTGGATATTAAGAATCAGGGTAGTAGTAAGTTCTGCAAAACTATCTACTCTCTGTGCTCCAACCCCTTCTTTCTTATAATATAGTGAAAGAGTGGGGGAAAAGGCAAGAGTGAAGGAGTGGTTGGATTGGGCTATAGTGTAGATGTGGGACGCAGTTGGGCAAAGAAAAACCCTCACAAGAATTTTCTTGCAAGGGTTATTGTTGCCCCGAGGGCGATTCGAACGCCCGACCCCTTCCTTAGGAGGGAAGTGCTCTATCCAGCTGAGCTATCAGAGCGGATGCGTTCCGATAATAACGGAAAATAGGAGGGTGTTCAAGGGGATGGGAGAAGATTTGCTGACTGCCTTTTCTCCCTTTTTTACGGTTTTTCTGGTAGATACTCGAATTCTCTGAATAATGTGCTACCCTATAGGAGGTCATATAAGTGATTGGCCCAGCAATATGTCTGGATTTACCCCCTTTTTTCTATTTTGCAAGCGAATCACCGGCTTTCTATTTACTATGGAGGATTAGCAATGAATAAAGCGAACGAACAAAGAGACCGTATCCGACTCAAAAGTATCGCACACAGAGCGATGCTTGAGCATGGGCTGGTTCCTGATTTCTCAAAAGAAGTCCTAGCTGAACTAAATAAGATTAAGGAGCCTGCAACTATACCAGAAAAAGCAGGATTGGTTGATATGCGCTCTTTGCTCTGGTGTTCACTTGATAACGATGATTCCCGTGATCTTGACCAGCTGGCAGCGGCAGAGGCAATGGGAAACGGTAGGGTCAAAATACTGATAGCAATAGCTGATGTTGATGCTGTCGTCAAGAAAGACTCAGCAATTGATCAGCATGCGCAACAGAATACTACTTCGGTGTATACCGCCTCTGAAATATTTTCAATGCTTCCTGAAAAACTGTCGACAGATATCACTTCGCTCAATTTTGAATGTGACCGTCTGGCTGTGGTCGTTGAAATTGAAATCGCTGATGATGGCTCTGTCGTGAATTCAGCGTTCTACAAGGCAATAGTGCGCAACAAAGCGAGGCTATCATACAACAGCGTCGCCGCATGGTTGAACAAAAAGGAATCCATGCCAAAGGGAATTGCGTCAGTCAAAGGCATGGAAGAAAGTCTGCGGCTCCAAGACGCTACAGCCCAAAAAATGAAACTTCTCCGACATATGCATGGCGCACTTGTTTTCGAAACTATCGAGGCAAAACCAGTATTCTCCGGCGACACATTGGTGGATCTCATACCTGAAGCCGACAACCGTGCAAAAGAAATGATAGAAGACTTCATGATAGCGGCAAACAGCGTTACGGCGAAATATCTTGCGTCCATGAACTATGTATCGATCAGACGTGTGGTCAGTGAACCTAAACGATGGGACCGCATTGTGTCGGTAGTGGCAAAACATGGCACAACTCTTCCGGCACAACCCGACTCGATAGCACTTGAGAAATTCCTGGTGTCATCGCAAAAGGCAGACCCTATTCGGTTCCCTGATGTGTCTCTCTGTATCATAAAGCTTCTAGGCTCTGGAGACTATGTTGTCCAAGTTCCTGGCAATGTGAGTGAAGGCCATTTTGGGCTTGCCGTTAAGAGCTATACCCATTCGACAGCTCCGAATCGTCGGTATCCGGACCTGATGACCCAACGTATCTTGAAAGCAGCTATTTCAGGAAGCCCTTCCCCATATTCTGTTGAAGAACTGAGAGAGCTTGCTCAGCGCTGCAATAACGCCGAAAATTCGGCGAAGAAAGTGGAAAGGCAGATGGTGAAATCGGCCGCAGCGATTCTCCTTGAACAGAGAATTGGAGACCAGTTCGATGCTATCGTTACAGGGGCAGCTGATAAAGGTACATGGGTACGCATCATGAATCCACCACTCGAAGGGCGGTTGTACAGAGGTTTTAAGGGATTGGATGTTGGAGACTCACTCCGGGTGCAATTGACAAGCACCAATGTTGAACGTGGATATATCGATTTCAAGCGCGTGAACTGATTTGTAGATAGATCCCATGAATGTATAAAGGAAGAGAAAAAAAACTGCAATTGGTTATCCCTTTGCAGTTTTTTCTATTTCCGAGCGTTGTAAGCCATATAGGCAGGGGCAGTTAGTTCTTCTGTATCTTCAACAGATCCCTAATCTCAGTCAGAAGTTTGACATCAGCTGGAATAACAGGTGCTGGGGGAGGGGTTGCCTCTTTCTTTGTTTCCTCGACTTTTATCTCAACTTTTCTTCGTGCTTCCATTCTTTCTCTCATCCTGTTGATGGTCCTTACAATGAAGAACACAACCAAGGCGATGATAAGGAAGTCGATGATCTTCTGAATGAACATACCATAACGGATCGCAACTTCAGTAGTTGTCTCAGTAGCAGCGGTGATGATGATTTTTAGGTCTGCGAAGCTGACGCCGCCAATGATCAGGCCGATGAACGGCATAAGGATATCCTTGACCATGGAGTTGACGATTGCGGTAAATGCTGTGCCTACAATGATACCTACGGCCATATCCATTACATTGCCGCGGGTTATGAATTTTCTAAACTCTCCAAGGATTTTTCTTTTTTTTGCCATAAGGAGCCTCCAAATACTATTTTGTATAGTCTATCATTACTGGATAAAGGTGAAAATGGTCTTCTTTGGGTGATTTTTCAGTGTATTTCCTATTTATAGGTTTTTAGGCTGGTTAATTGTTGAATAAATATACCCTTTACTGTATAAATTAATTTATACTTTACAGAGATGATTAACATTTCTGTTGTTGTACAGTTTGGAGGTACCCAAGTATGAAAAAAAGCTTGTATGTTTTTGTAGCTCTTGTTGCTCTGTTTGCACTGGTCGCTGCTCCTATGTTTGCACAGGGTGGTGGTGAAGCTTCCAGCCCTAAAATCGGATTTATCGGTCCTATGACCGGTGATAACGCCAACTACGGTGTGTTGAGCAATAACTCAGCCATGCTTGCCGTTAAACACTTCAATGCCAAGGGCGGTTTCAACGGGAAACTTCCTGTTGTGCTGGTTACCGAAGACTCTGAAGGTAACGTTGAGAAAGGCCTCTCTTCCATTGAGAAGCTCTCCTCAGCTGATAAGATTGTCGGTCTTGTCGGTCCTGTCTTCACAGGAACAACTTTTGCTGTTGGCGAACGTGTCCAGAATGAAGGGATCGTCATGCTCTCTCCCTCTGCAACCCATGCTGATATCACCGCCATCGGTGACTATGTGTTCCGCACAGTCGTATCTGATGGACTTCAGGGTGAAGTTGCCGGTAACTATTTCTATGAAAAGCTTGGACTGCGCACCATGGGTGTCCTCTATGCAAAGAATGACTATAGCCAGGGCCTCTACCAAGGAATGACTGCCAGCTTTGAAGCAGCAGGTGGTAAAGTTACCATCGTAGAAGCTTGCCAGGTAGGTGACAAGGATTTCAAAACCCAGCTCACCAAGATCAGGAGTGCAGATCCTGATGCTATCTACATCCCTAACTACACCGCAGAGATGGCTCAGATTCTCGAGCAGGCAAGGCAGCTTGGTATTACCACTCCCTTTGTATCCTGTGACGGATTCTCCAACCCTGACATCTATAACCTCGCCGGCAACTTTACCGACGGTGTTGTCTATGTCGGTCCTGCCAAGGTCAAGGAAAGCCAGAAATACAGCAATTTCGTTGCTGAATATACTTCTACATATGGTGTTGGCCCCGACTCGTTCGCAACCAATGCTTATGATGGCACCAACATCCTGCTCGCTTCTATGGACTCTGTCTACAAGAAGACTGGCAAGTTTGACCGCAAGGCAGTCCGTGATGTAGTAGCTGCAACCAAGGACTATGTTGGTGTAAGTGGTATTGTCAACTTTGCTGAAAATGGGGATCTGGTTGCCTATCAGGGCGTGTACAAGGTAAATGGACAGACTCCCGAGTATTTGGGCACCTTTACCGTTGTTGATGGCAAGTTGACCCAGATCGACTAATCGCTCTATTCCCGGTCATAGGGAAATTGGAAGGACCGGTGTTGTTTACACCGGTCCTTCCATGTTATCGTACTATCCAGTTACAATGGATAAGGAGAGGCGCATCGTGGGAATCTCTGAATTTTTCCAACATCTGATGAATGGCCTGACTTTGGGGGGCATTTACGCACTTATTGCCCTCGGTTACACTATGGTGTATGGTATTCTGAAATTCATTAACTTTGCCCATGGTGATATCCTCATGGTGGGGGCGTATATAGGCCTGTTTGTCTTTGACCTGTTAAGAGGGGATTCCCCTCTAGGCGTCTGGACAGTTGTTGCCTTTTTCATAGCCATGCTCATAAGTATGGCTGGCTGTGGTATCTTGGGCATGGCCATCGAGCGCATAGCCTACAAGCCCCTGCGAAGGGCCACTAGGCTTGCTCCTCTGTTGAGTGCCATCGGTGTCTCGTTCATTCTTTCCAACAGTGCTGCCTGGTTGCTGGGAACCCAGTCCAGGAAGTTCAACTATCCGTTTGACAACAGCTCCATCAACCTAGGTGGGGTAATCATAACACCACACCAAATCCTAATTCTCGTAGTATCGCTTGTCATGATGCTTGCCTTGAAACTGTTTGTTGACAAGACAAGAATGGGAAAGGCAATGCGTGCCACAAGCCTGGACCAGGACACTGCTATGCTGATGGGCATCAATGTGAACAAAGTCATCAGTCTTACCTTCGCCATTGGTAGCGCTCTTGCCGCCGTCGGAGGTATCCTCATTGCCCTGGACTTCAAGGTCTATCCCAGCATGGGAACCATGACCGGTCTCAAGGCATTTGTCGCTGCGGTTGTCGGAGGTATTGGTAACATTTCAGGGGCCATGTTTGGAGGAATCCTCCTCGGTCTGCTTGAAACCTTCGGAGTTGCCGTATTGGGCATCCCCTCTGGCTTGAAAGATACCATAGCCTTTGGCGTGCTCATCATCATCTTGCTGGTCAAGCCTGAAGGCTTGTTCGGTAAAGTCGAAAAGGAGAAGGTGTAATATGTTTAACTTTTTTCTTTTAATACTCATCTATACAGGGATTTATGCCCTGATGGCTATCGGGCAGAATATCATAACCGGTTATGGAGGGATGCTATCCCTCTGTCAGGCGGGATTCTTTGCCATCGGCAGCTATACGACAGCCATATTGTCCACCCACATGGGATGGTCCTTCTGGGCGACGTTGCCTGCAGCGGCCCTCATCAGCGCCCTGTTCGGTCTGCTCATTGGCCTGCCCACCTTGAGACTCAAGGGAGACTACCTTGCTATCGCAACGTTGGGCTTTGGTGAGATAGTACGCAATATTCTGAACAACTGGGATTCCCTTACCAACGGACCTATGGGAATCCAGAAGATCCCGATGCCTGACCTCTTTGGCTTCACCATCAACCCCTATAAGAAGTACTCATTCCTGGTGATGGTGATAATCTTTGTCATCATAGCCTACATTCTTTTCCAACGCCTTGCCCGTTCCAGAATGGGAAGGGCCCTTACTGCCGTACGTGAAGATGAAATTGCAGCCCAGTCCATGGGCATCAATATCACCAAGTACAAGGTGTACGCCTTTGTTCTTGGTGCTGCCGTAGCCGGCATTGCCGGCTCCCTACAGGCAGTGTTCACCCTCTCTGTCACCCCTGGGACCTATACCTTCATGGTATCGGTCATGGTCTTGTGCATGGTTGTCCTCGGTGGGCTGGGAAACTTCAAGGCTGCGATCCTTGGAACCTTTATCATCCAGCTCATCAGTTACTTCCCTCAGCTGACGGGCCTCAGCAGTGTCATACCTCCTCAGTTCAAGCAGATTCTGTTTGGCCTGATCCTGGTAGTGATGATGATCTGGAGACCTCAGGGCCTGCTTGGTCGAGAAGAACGTACCTATGGTGCTAAGGGAGGCAAGCGATGACCTTATTGGAAACTGAAGGCCTTACCAGGGCATATGGTGGTGTTGTCGCTGTTAACAAAGTCAACTTCTCTGTTGAAGCAGGACTCATTACTGGCCTCATCGGTCCTAACGGTGCGGGTAAGACCACCCTGTTCAACAACATGACTGGCTTGGATAACCCTTCAAGCGGTAAGGTATTCTTCAACAACAAGGATATCACCGGCTACCCTGCCCATAAGATCTGTCGTATGGGCATTGCCCGTACCTTCCAGAATATTCGCCTTTTCAAGGACCTTTCGGTCGTTGAAAATGTCATGATCGGCCGTCACTTCAAGACCGGTAAGAGCGAGACCAAAGGCCGGTTTGTAAACGCCTTGAAAAGCTATGTCTATCTCAAGAGGGAAGAGCAGGAGATCTACGAGAAGGCAGACTCCTGGTTGGATTTCTTTGAGATGGGCCAGTTCAAGAATGAACTTGCCAAGAACCTCCCTTATGGAAAACAGCGGGAGCTTGAGATCACAAGGGCCTTGGCCACTGAGCCTCAGCTGCTCTTCTTGGATGAGCCTGCAGCGGGTATGAACCCTCAGGAGACCGAACATCTGATGAGCATCATCCGTAAGATCCGTGACCTTGGAATAACAGTCGTACTTATCGAGCACGACATGAAGCTTGTCATGAACATCTGTGATACCATCACCGTACTGAACTACGGGCAGAAACTTGCAGAAGGAACCCCCAGGGAGATCAAGCATAACCCGAGTGTCGTCGAGGCCTATCTCGGAAAGGAAGAAGCATGAGCGAACTGCTGACCATTGAGGATATCTCTGTAACCTATGGAAACATCAAGGCGCTTCGGAATGTGAGTATGCATGTGAACCAAGGCGATATTGTCTGTCTCATCGGAGCCAACGGCAGTGGTAAGAGTACCCTTCTGAAAGCGATAGTGGGACAGGAGCCTCTGGTGGAAGGCTCTATCTCCTTCGATGGCGAAGAGATCTGTCAGGCACGCAATACTGCAGGAAATGGCAACAAGTGGGGTTTCAAGAAGGGCCATAAAACCCTCACCACTGACCTCATTGCCTCTAGGGGCATTGCCCTGGTTCCCGAAGGCAGGCGTGTCTTTGCCGACATGAGTGTGGAAGAGAACCTGGACATGGGTGCTTTCATGGTCCGTGACAAGCTTATCATCGCTGAACGCAAAGAGGCCATGTACGACTTTTTCCCCATCCTTGGGGCACGCAGAAGGCAGAAGACCCGTTCCCTTTCCGGAGGGGAGCAGCAGATGATGGCTATCGCTCGTGCCCTGATGAGCGGGCCTCGCCTGATCTTGCTTGATGAACCCGGTTTGGGGCTGGCCCCCTTGGTCATTGCGGACATCTTTGAGAAGATCGACCTGATCAACAAACAGGACAATGTCACGGTATTTCTCGTTGAGCAGAACGCCCGTATGGCACTGAAGGCCTCGACAGAGGGCTATGTTATGGAGAATGGAAGAATTGTCCTCCATGATGCTTCGGCTTCACTTTTGGAGAATGAAAAGGTCAGGGCGGCATATCTGGGTGAATAATGACTGGATATTAGCTTTGTCTTGAACTATAGTATTGGTAGATGGGAGGTAGGAGAATCATATGATTATCGAACGAAGAATGACTCGCAACCCTGTTACAGCTACTCCTGACATGTCAATTGCAGAAGCCTCTAACCTTATGAAGCAAGAGAAGGTGCATAGGCTGCCTGTTTTGGATAAGGACAAGAAGCTTGTAGGGCTCATCACTGAAAAGGATATCCTCTATGCATCCCCTTCTCCGGCTAGTAGTCTGTCTATCCATGAGATGGCATACCTGCTCAGCAAGCTGACTGTCAAAAAACTGATGAGCAAGAATGTGGTTACCATCAACAAGGACACCACTGTTGAGGAAGCCGCTCGCATGATGGTTGACCAGGACCTCTCCTGTCTGCCAGTTCTCGAAGGTGACAAGCTTATCGGTATTGTCAGCAAGAGTGATATGTTCAAGATCCTGTTGGAGCTGTTCGGTGCCCGTCATTTTGGCATCAGGGTCTCCTTTGTTGTTGACGACAAGCCTGGTACCATTGCCAAGATATCCTTGGCTCTGAGCGAGCAGAATATTGATATCATCACGTTCGGTACCTTCATGGGAACCGATCCGACCAATGCCATCTGTACCATCAAGGTGCAGGGCGCTTCCATCAGTAAGGTGGTAGAGATAATAAAGCCGTTCGTCTCACAACTGTTGGACGTGCGAGAGGTATAAATGGCTAAGAAGAAACTAGTGGTAAAGAAGAAAGAGACGGCTGGTGACAGCCGTCTTCCTATTGCGGATGATGCCTACAGACCCTTTGAAGAGATTAAGAAGGTCGTCCCCAAGAAAATAGAAAAAAAGATAGTGAAGAAAAAACAGCCAGAACCTGTAATACAGTCCCAGCGTAAGGAACCCCTGGTCAAAGGGTATGACCCTGATGCCAATTTCGGGGATATCCTCAAGTCTTGGGAGACTACAGGTGAGATGGATGGCGTCACTGCACGCATGAAAAGCCATAGCGAAGTCAAGGTTGGGAAATCTTTTGCTGAGATCTTGGCTGAGTGGGATGGTGATACGGCCAAAGCACAAAAGCTAAGGAAAAAGGCTGAAGCCATCAAGCCAAGCAAGCAGTATACTCCCAAAAAGGATTTCGGTTCGCTTCTTGATGAGTTTAATGGGGTAGCCCCCAAAAAAGACCGTAGGGTTGTCCCTACAGGGAAAGTCGCCCCTGCTCCCCCTAAGGATGAGAAGTTGCGCCCCTCCAAGGAGATGGTGCAAGCTATGGAAGACAAGGCAGAAGAGGACAAGAAGACAGAGAGCAATGTATCCTGGTCCTTTGCAGACACCTACAAGCAGTGGAACGAGGTCTCCGATGAGAAGAAGGCCCTTGATAGGGCGATGAAGGAGAAGCGGGAGTCAAAGCCCAATTATCGCTCCCTCACTGCCCTTAGGGCCATGGAGCCTGAGGTTACCTTGGATCTGCATGGGATGAAGGTACAGGAAGCTGAAGAGTCCTGTGCTGTTTTTCTGAAAGACTGTTCTTCCAAACGGCTGAAGAAGGTCTCCATCATCACTGGCAAGGGTCTGCATAACAAAACGGGCTTCTCCCTTTTAAAGGAAGCAGCGCTGACTGCAATACGCTTGAGTGGTGTTGTCACTGAAGCCTACACACCCAAAGCGCAGTATGGGGGTAGTGGGGCTATCTGGATTATTCTGAAAGAGAAATAGAACTGGTCTGAATAAGATTGGGAATGAGTAAATAATAACTTTCCCATATATTGAAGCCACCAGTTCGGTAAAAAAGGCACAAGTAGATGGATCCCTCTATGGAAATCACACCGTTTCTTCAACAAGAAGGCCACCAACAGGGTTCTTTGTTGGTGGTTTCCACATGAAGTGGTGTGGCTGTTAGATTGGTTGTACTTGTTCAGGGCTTGCTGGAAATTATTGTGTTGTCAAACAGATAGTATCTGATCCTTCATGGCCCAGAGGGTTCTCTCCCTTGGCTTGACCATACTGAATTCGATCAAAATTCTCTGGCACTGCCTCTCATGGAGGCTCACATTGTGCATCCGGCTGATATGCTTGCTGAGCAGCGGCCCCGTCCAGGAAGACTTGCTGTAGCCGAAGTCGGAGGGGGCATGCTTGAGGTCGTACCGGATCTGTTCCATCTGTGACTCATCCAGCTTAGGGTGCTTGCCCTGGTGCAGCTTCAGTGATTCCTTTCCAGACTCGATGAATGACCTTATCCAGACATTGATCGAGGGTTTTGACTTGCCGGAAAGCCTGGCAAGTTCCTCAACAGGAAGTCCTGCAAGGGCAATCCTGACGTAAGCCAGCCGAGCATAGTACTGGGAGACGATACTCTTGTCGAGCTCCTGAGAAATTTCATCTAGCAATTGATCCCTGTTTTCAACCTGTCTGGTATTCATGAATGTCTCCTGTAGAACATCTTCATGATACAACAATAGGTCAATAGTATACAGAAATCAAGTGAAGGATTGTATATAGACGGCAAATGGGTAAGTTATTCTTTACTCATCCCTTAGGAAAGAGGAACATACACAAAAATGGCCGACTCTCTAGTGAGAATCGGCCTTTTGTGTATGTATGTTCTTACCTTTCTCTATAGATGATCCGACCCTTGGTCAAGTCATAGGGAGAAAGCGCTACACGCACTGTGTCACCAGGCACAATCCTGATATAGTGTTTTCGCATCTTGCCCGAAAGATGGGCGAGGATAACATGCTGGTTCTGAAGTTCCACACGGAACTGCGTATTGGGAAGTGCTTCGCGTACGACGCCTTCCACTTCAATTGCTTCTTCTTTGGCCACAAAGCCCTCCAAATATCTGCTGTTAAGCTAAATAATTATAAGCTTTACATGCTTTTCTGTCAACATAAGCCTATTTTACGAAGATATCCCAGTACCCCTTGAGGAACAATACAAGGACGATTGCAGGGAGAATCCACTTGAAATAGTATTTCAAAACCTTAGGGAATTTCAACCCTGTGCCCGTATCTGCTTCCTTGATGAAGTTGTCCCATCCCCAGCCGTATCTTGATGTACAGAATAGGGTAATGAACAACGATCCAAAGGGAAGCAGGGTTGAACTTACGATAAAATCTTCCAGATCAAGGATCCCTGTTCCAGGTCCTAAGGGCTGGATATTCGAAAGGACATTAAAACCTAGCAAGCAGGGTAGGGAAAGGACGATAATGACAATGCAGTTGATGATCGTTGCTTTTTTTCTGCTTACCTGGTGTGCATCTATCCAGTAACTGACGATGTTTTCAAATACTGCAATGAGGGTGCTCAAAGCTGCGAAGCTCATGAACAGGAAGAATAGGGTGCCCCAGATTCTGCCACCACCCATCTGGTTGAAGATATTGGGTAGGGTGATGAATAGCAAGGAAGGACCGGCATCAGGTTGGACTCCGAAGGCAAAGGCGGCTGGGAAGATGATCAGGCCGCTTGCAAGGGCGATGAAGGTATCCAAGCCGATAATCCTTACTGCCTCACCTGTAAGCGAGTATTGTTTGTCGATGTAGGAGCCGAAGATGGAGATGCTACCAATACCAAGGCTAAGGGTAAAGAACGCCTGGCCCATGGCCGCATAGATTGCTTCAAACGTCCCGATCTCCTTCATTCGTGCAAAGTCAGGCAACAGGTAGAATTTCAACCCTTCGCTTCCACCCTTGAGCGTGATGCTGTTGATCGCAAGGATTACTATGAGACTAAGAAGGCCTATCATCATAAACTTGGTGATTTTCTCTACGCCGTTTTGCAAGCCCCTTCCTACGGGAATAAATGCCAAGACAGTGGCAAGCACCATCCAGAACAGCATCATTAGGGGGGATTCAAGCATGTTGCCGAAGAAGCCTCCGACACCTGCTGTGTCGAGTCCTACAAAATCGCCCTTCACCATATGGAAGAAATAGGCGAGCAACCACCCTGATATGGTAGTGTAGAAGAACATCAGCACATAGTTTCCTAGAATGGCTACTGGGCCGAACAGATGCCATTTCTTTCCCTTAGGCTCCAAGGTCTTGAAGGTAAGGCCAATGTTCTGCTTGCTTGCTCGCCCGATGGAGAGTTCCATTACCATTACCGGGAGGCCGAGGATGACGAGGAACAGGATATAGAACAGCACAAATGCTGCGCCACCGTACCGTCCGGTTATATAGGGAAAACGCCAGATGTTTCCCAAGCCGATAGCGCATCCTGCGGAGAGGAAAATAAAGCCAAGTCGGCTTCCCAGTGTTTCTCGTGTGTTCGTTTTTTCCATTGGTTAGTATCCTGTGTTGTTGTAACTACCTGGTAGTTCATAATGTATGGTGCCAAGATGGCAGGCTTTCTGCTAAAATGACACAATCGATGTAGTTTACGGCCCCCGCAGGCAAAAATCAACTCTAAAATTGCAATTACCTGCATTGAATTGTCTTGTAACGTTGACAGAGCGCTATTGGATAGGCAAGATAGCAGTATTAAGAACTACAGCATGAGGTGAAAGATGGCTGATAAACAAGCATTGAAAGCGTATTTGGCAAGAACAAAGGACATTGATACCGGTATGGTAGCATACGTGGCGTCATTGGAAAAAGTTGCAGATGTGGCCCCTGAGATTGCATCTAAGATTGTGAGTGAGCTTAAGGACCAGAGAACACACCTGAAACTGATCGCAAGCGAGAATTTTTCATCGCTTAACTCACAGTTGGCAATGGGAAACCTCTTCACTGACAAGTATAGTGAAGGGTATGCATACCACCGTTTCTATGCAGGTTGTGACAATGTGGATGCCGTCGAAGCATACGCCTGTGAAAAGGCTTGCCAACTGTTTGGTGCTGAACATGCCTATGTCCAGCCACACAGTGGTGCTGATGCAAACCTGGTTGCCTATTGGGCGATCTTGCATGCAAAGGTACAGATCCCCATGTTGGAAGAGCTCGGCATTACCAACCCAAGCGACCTCAGTCGCGAGCAGTGGGATGTTGTTAGGGAAAAATTGGGGAATCAGAAGATTCTTGGCCTTGACTACTATAGTGGCGGACACCTTACCCATGGCTACCGTCAGAACGTATCGGCTCAGATGTTTGATGCCTACAGCTACTCTGTCAATGAAGAGACAGGTCTGCTTGACTACGATGTAATAGAACGCATGGCCAAAGAGATCAAACCTCTGATCCTGCTTGCCGGCTATAGTGCATATCCAAGGAAGATTGACTTCAAGCGTATGGCCGAGATCGCCCACAGTGTAGGAGCGGTCTTCATGGTCGATATGGCCCACTTTGCCGGGCTTGTCGCCGGAAAGGTCTTTACCGGTGAGTTTGATCCTGTACCCTGGGCTGATGTGGTGACCACAACCACCCACAAGACCCTGCGCGGGCCCCGTGGTGGTATGATCCTCTGCAAGAGCGAGTATGCCGGCAGTGTGGACAAGGGTTGTCCTCTGGTCATCGGAGGCCCGCTTCCTCATGTCATGGCTGCTAAGGCTGTTTCCTTTGCCGAAGCGCTCAAGCCTTCATTTGCAACGTATGCAAAGAAAATTGTAGAAAACTCCGTAGCCCTTGCCCAGGCCTGCCTTGATGAAGGGATCCCTGTGGCTACCGGCGGCAGTGACAACCATCTGATGCTTCTTGATGTCCGCTCCTTTGACCTTAACGGACGACAGGCAGAGAGTGCCCTGCGTGAATGTGGGGTGACACTCAACAGGAACGCCCTTCCCTTTGACCCTAACGGGCCTTGGTATACAAGTGGCTTGAGGATCGGGACCCCGGCTGTGACCACCTTGGGAATGGGTATCAAGGAAATGCAGGAAATTGCAGCTATCATTGCTGTGGTACTGAAGCATACCCGTCCTGCCAAAATTACCAAAGGCTCAAAAGCCGGCAAGTTGAGCAAAGCTAAGTTTGTGACCGAAGAGGGCGCTGTTGAGGAAGCAAGAAAGCGAATAGCGACCTTGGTTTCGGGCTTCAAGCTCTATCCTGAACTTGATTTGGAATTTCTTGAAGAGTTTTTCCCTCTCGACATTGGTTGAGAGTGGTGGTAGCATGAATCTGTTTGGAGGTACGAGATGAGCAGCATCCCTGAAGTCTTGAAGTATAGCAAGGACCATGAATGGGTCCGTCTTGACGGCGATAAGGCCTATGTGGGCATTACCGATCACGCACAGAACGAGCTTGGTGAAATCGTATACGTTGAACTGCCCACTGTTGGAGATACCTTCAACAAGGACGAGGAGATCGCTACAGTTGAGAGCGTCAAGGCTGCCTCGGCGATCATCAACCCCCTCTCAGGTGAGGTTGTGGCCGTAAATGAGGATCTCGATGATGAGCCTGAGTTGGTGAACACCGACTGCTACAAGCATTATCTGTATGTGCTGGGGTCTTTTGCCAAGAGTGACTACGATGCACTTTTGGATGCCGGCTCCTACGCTGAGTTTCTTGAAAGCCTATAAGAATTATCCTTCGCCGCCAAGAACTGGCGGCGTTGGTCTGTCCTGATAAAGAGGAGGAACGTGTGGTCTATCCCTACATTCCCCATACTGATGAAGACCGGCGTAGAATGCTGGAAGCCATCGGGGTGGGTTCGATTGAAGAGTTGTATTCGTCACTGACAGAGGATCTCCTGCTCAGTGATTCGGTTCCCATAAGCCATGGGCGTACCGAAGATGAGGTTCTGAGGATGATCACCGCCATAGCGCAAAGAAATAGCGACGGCATCCCTTTCCTTGGGTGTGGTTGCTATGACCACTTGGTTCCCTCCACCGTACAGACATTGGCTAGCCTGCCTTCCTTTGTCACTGCCTATACTCCCTATCAGGCTGAGATGAGCCAAGGGTTGCTGCAGGTAATCTACGAGTTCCAAAGCATGATCTGTGAGATCACCGGCATGGATGTGTCCAATGCCTCCCTCTATGATGGGGCTAACTCGGCAGCAGAAGCTGCAACCATCATGATAGGTTCCAAGCGAAAGTCAAAGACCGTGCTTGTTTCATCTACCATCCATCCCTTTGCCCTGCAGGTGCTCCATACCTGGGCCCTCGGCACAGGCCATGAGATCCGTATCATAGCTGAAAAGCAGGGTGTCACTGACCTGAAGGATTTGGAATCGACTCTTAGCGATGAGGTCGCTGGCCTGATCGTGCAGACCCCCAACCGCTACGGCCTGTTGGAGGACTATAGTGGAGTTGCTGAAACTCTGCATGAGAAGGGGTGTCTGTTTGCGATAAGCAGTGACATCCTCTCCCTTGCCATGCAAAAAAGCCCCTCCGAGTGGGGAGCTGACATTGCCATTGGCGATACACAGGCCCTTGGCCTGCCCCTCGCCTTTGGTGGTCCCTCCTGCGGCTACATGGCTGTTAGGAAGGCACTGATGCGTAAGATCCCCGGACGCATTGTCGGCTCTACTGTGGACAACCAGGGCCGTCGTGGCTATACGTTGACCCTGCAGGCTCGTGAACAACATATCAAGCGCGATAAGGCCAGCAGTAACGTCTGCTCCAACCAAGCTCTTGCCGCCCTGATGACCACCATTCACCTATCCTCCCTTGGATGGTCTGGGATGGTGGAGGCTGCGAAGCAAAGCTATGTGAAGGCCCACTATCTTGCCTATCACCTTGCCCAGCTTCCCGGGATGACCCTAGTTTGGGATGTTCCGTTCTGGTGTGAGTTTCCCTTGAGGTTTTCTGATGCCAAGAAGATGCGTAAATTCCTGCAGGAGCTTCGTAATGAAGGTATCTTTGCTGGTGTAAGGCTGTCGAGTCTGACTCGAGAGCCTAAGGATGAATTGGTCCTGTTGGTCGTAGTGACAGAGAAGCGAAGCCGCGAGGAGCTTGAACTCTATCTCGCAGCTTCCAGGAGGGTGATGAAATGAGTGAACCGCTGTTGATCGACAAGTCTAAGAAAGGGCGTAAAGCCTACTGTTATCCAGCCTTGGATCTTCCCAGAGGGTTTGAACAGGCATTGCCCGAACTTCCTACCCAACTGTTGCGTGTAAAGCCAGCAAGGCTTCCTGAAGTTGCAGAGTTGGATGTGGTGCGTCATTTCACCAAGCTTTCAACCCAATCCTTTGGTGTGGACAACGGTCCCTACCCATTGGGATCCTGTACCATGAAGTACAACCCGAAACTAGGCGAACAGATAGCCCAGTTTCCCGCCTTTACGACCATCCACCCCTTGCAGGACCTCTCTACCGCCCAAGGGTGTCTCTCTATCATGTACAACCTGCTTGAGGACCTCTCTTCCATCACCGGGATGAGCTGGGGAAGTCTTCAGCCCTGTGCCGGTGCTCATGGCGAGTATGTGGGCCTGAAGATGATCCGTGCCTACTTCCTAAAACGGGGGGAGACCGGGCGCAACAAGGTGCTCGTTCCCATCTCTGCCCACGGGACCAACCCTGCAAGTGCTGTTATGAACGGCTTTGAGGTGGTGACGGTCGCCAGCAACAAAGAGGGGCTTGTCGACATTGAAGACCTCAAGAGCAAGCTTGATGACGGTGTGGCCGCTCTTATGCTTACCAACCCCAATACCTTGGGCTTGTTTGAGAAGGACATCCTGGAAATTTCCTCTTTTGTGCATGAGTGTGGAGGCTTGCTCTACTATGATGGGGCTAACCTGAATGCCATCATGGGAATGGCAACCCCTGGCGATATGGGCTTTGATGTGTTGCACCTCAACCTCCACAAGACTTTCTCCACCCCCCATGGGGGAGGAGGCCCTGGCAGTGGCCCTGTGATGGTCAATGACACACTCAGGCCGTTCTTGCCCAAGCCGGACATTGAACTGACAGACGGCGGTTATGCCTACTCATGGGACAGAGCTGACTCGATAGGGAAGGTCAGCATGTTCTGGGGGAACTTCCTGGTCTTGCTTCGTGCGTATGTCTATATCCTACGCATGGGAAGCGAGGGCATCAGGGCCGCTGCAGGACATGCGGTATTGAATGCAAACTACCTCAAGAAGAAGCTGGAGAAGCATTTTGACATCCCCTATGGCGGTACGTGTATGCACGAGTTCGTCATCAGCTGTGAAAAGCTGAAGAAGGAGTATGGCATCACAGCCCAGGACATATCCAAAGGCCTTATCGATGAAGGGTATCACCCTCCTACGATGTATTTTCCAACGATAGTTGCCGAAGCTCTGATGTTTGAGCCTACTGAAAGCGAAAGTGTTGAGACCCTCGATGCCTTTGCAGAATCACTCATCGGATTGTTGGAGCGTGCAAAGAAGGATCCTGCCTACCTCAAGGGAGCGCCTTATTCCACCCCTGTCGGCCGCCTTGATGAGGTACGGGCCATAAAGGAACCTGACCTGCACTACTAGAGAGGTGCATATTTTACTTTGCATAGCGTGGAAAACTGGAGTATCTTATAGGTATGAACAGAATACTTATACAAAATGGACTTTTGGTAGATACCGAGTGGACCAGGCATGCAGATATCTTGGTTGAAGACTCCAAGATTGCGCATATCGCCAATAAGATAGATGAGAAGGATGTTCCTGAAGGAACGGAGATTGTACATGCCG
Organism: uncultured Sphaerochaeta sp.; assembly: GCA_964469205.1. GTDB lineage: Bacteria > Spirochaetota > Spirochaetia > Sphaerochaetales > Sphaerochaetaceae > Sphaerochaeta. Next base: position 29,035 of record CAYXYD010000002.1, read on the forward strand.
AGGGCATGTGCATTCTCCCCGGTCTCATCGACGCCCATACTCATTATCATCTGGTAAGCCGCGGAACCGTAACCGCTGACTCCTTCGTCCAAGGTAGCAAGTGCGCTGCCTTTGGCGGGGTCACCTGCGTGGTGGATTTTGCTGATGATGACAAGAAGGGAAACCTCGTGGCTTGTAGCAAGGAGCGCATTGCCGCCATGTCGAAAGGGATGACTGTGGACTTCTCCCTCCACCAGGGTGTCTATTCCTACCGTGAGGGTATTGGTTTTGAGTTGGAGAACCTCAAGAAGAGTGGGGTGAGGGTCATCAAGATCTTCACCACCTATCGCAACGTTGGCTATCTCATTGAGAAGCGCGAAGAGCTCAAATCTATTTTTGCCGAGTGCAAGCGCCTGGATATCATGGTAAGCGTACACTGCGAGGACGATGCTATGATCGAGAAGATCAACAAGGGCTACAAGGGGCCTTATACCCCCTCTGCCCATGCAGATCTTCGTCCTAGTGAGGTAGAGGCTGAGGGCATCCGCTTTGTCGGGGAGATCGCCGGCGAGTTGGAGATGCCCCTGTATGTGGTACATCTTTCCAGTAAGGCCGGTCTTGATCAGGTCAGGGAGCTCAGGGTGAAGGGTGTGCGTGTCATTGTGGAGACCACCCCACACTACCTCTTTCTTGACCGTTCCAAGTTGGAAGGGCCTAAGGGTAGTCTCTATGTGATGACTCCGCCTTTACGCACCAAAGAGGATAATGAGGCGTTGCAGGAAGCCCTGCTCAATGGTGAGATACAAGTGGTCGCCACCGACCACTGCTCGTTCACCAAGGAGCAGAAACTTGCAAGCAACGACTGCCGTACCATATTCCCCGGTATCCCCGGAACTGAAGAGATGCTGCCACTCTTGAATACCTTTGCAACGAACAGTGGAAGGATCGGGTTGCAACAGGTGGTGAACCTGCTAAGTACAGGTCCTGCCAAGGCCTTTGGCCTTTATCCTAAAAAAGGTGCAATCCGTGTTGGTTCCGATGCTGATCTGGTGATCTTCGATCCTGACGAGGCCTGGACCCTTTCCTCTGAGACCACCCACTCAGCGAGTGGCTACACCCCTTACGAAGGTTTTTCCGTGTTGGGCAAGCCCATCATGACCTACCTCAGGGGCAGGCTCATCATGGGAGACGGTATCTATCTGGGTATTGAGGGTAATGGGGAGTTTGTTCCCCAGGGTGACCCTGGCCGGGCAAAGACGGTGATGCATTGAGTGAGATGCATCGTGTGATTTTAGATTGAGAAAGACTGACAAAGCGGCAACAAGAGTGTTGCCGTTTTGTGTCTTGATCTCCCTTGGGTTGTTCTTTCTTTATAGCATATCATGACACATTGCTTGGAATGTCCGCTTGACGCCTGTTTTTCTTGTCAGAGAGTGGTTTTTTCTATACAGTGAAACGATAAGGAGTTTACATGATTAAGGGAATTCTCTTTGATATGGACGGGGTGCTCATTGATTCCGAACCCCTCATTCTCCATGCAGCAATCTCATATTTCGCTTCTTTGGGCGTCTCTGTTAAAAAAGAGGACTTTACCCCTTTCATAGGAGCTGGAGATCGGAAGTTTCTCTGCGGAGTAGCTGAAAAATACGGTATTACCCTAGACTTTGAAGAGGCAAAGAAGCAATTTTTTTTCCTTTATGAAGATTATGCCATGGAAGTGGGCCCCCTTGATGGCGTCCACCGTTTTATAACCAATGCCAAGAAGGCCGGGCTTAAGATTGCCGTGGCCACCAGCGGTGCCCCTGCCAAGGTAGCGATAAACTTGAAAAGCATCGGACTTTCCGAATCAGATTTTGACCTTGTGGTGACTGGTTCCATGATCAAACGTAACAAGCCTGCACCCGACATCTACCAGCTGGCTTCCCTTGCCATGGGCCTTCCTACAGAAGAGTGCCTGGTGATGGAGGATGCCATCAATGGGATCCACGCCGGCATCCAGGCAGGCTGTCAGGTCTGTGCCCTTACCACGACATTTGTGGTTACCGCTCTTTTTGAGGCAGGAGCCGACCTTGTTGTCACATCTTTGGATAGCTTTGAGGATTTCTCGTCTGTTGAAATGTTCAACGAACAGGTTGCAAGCCTGATAAGTGCTGATGACGGCAAGGTACTCTATGGAGTGGGTAGGATTCTACCTGCCTCAGGCGTCATGCAGACAAAAGAGCAACTGTTGGCCCTAGCGATCAAGGAAGCATATGCCAAGCGCAAGAATGCCTATGCCCCATACTCCAACTACAAAGTAGGGGCTGCCTTGCTCAGTGCAGCCACCAGTAGGGTCTACAGTGGCTGCAATGTGGAGAACTCCAGCTATGGGGCTTCCATCTGTGCAGAGCGCAACGCTGTGCTCAATGCGATTGCCAATGAAGGGAGCCTGGGTGTAGAACTGTTGGTTGTGGTGAGTGAAGACTCCCCACCAGCACCTCCCTGCGCCCTCTGCCTACAAGTCCTTGCAGAGTTTAGCAGGCCTGACACTGAGGTCCATCTGCTCGATACCGCTGCTGCCCTAGAGCAAGGACAGGGAACTCATCTTGTCTACACCTTTGAGGAGCTGCTTCCCCATCCCTTTATTTTTCCTTCGATGAGGTCCTAATGAAAAGAGTGCTCGTGTTTTGCGGTCTGTTTCTTCTTCTTTTTCTGCTATTTGGATGTACCTCTACAACCAGTTTGGTCAAAGGGCCCTCTGTGGACACCTCTTTGAGTTTTGAGCAGAAGATGGAGAGTTACGATATCCCCAAGATAGAGATGACCTATCCCACTATCTACTTTGATGGGGAACTTTGGCGCGAACGGATGATAGAACTTGTCCGATCTGCTGAGGATTACATCATCATCTCCTCGTTTCTTGCTTCCAGTTCAGATTGCCTTGATGAGTTATATTCCCTCATTGCCCAGAAGGCTGAAGAGGGGATCCGCATCTACTTCATTGTCGATGGCACAGGAGCCTTCGACATGACTGAGACCCGCTTTCATCTTATCCCCCTGAAGTTCCTTCGTGACAGTGGGGTACACCTCCTGGAGTACAATCCCATGTCAGCGGCAAGGCTTGTTGCAGGTCCGAAAATCCTGTTGCGTGACCACCGCAAGTATCTCATTGTCGATGGTAAGCATCTGGCCATTGGGGGGATGAATCTCAACTATATATCCATAGGGGCCGCAGGAAATGACCTGCAGCGCGATTCGATGTATGAGTTCGCTTCACCTGAGCTGTGTTCGGTTATGCTGGATGAATTTGTCCCTTGGTGGAATAGCCAGACATGGGATGATGTACTTCGGGAAGATTTCCCCGTCGATCATGCCTTTGGAAAGGATGAAGAGCAGTTTACTGCATGGTTTGCCAACCAATTCCCTTTTTCTGAGAAGCTTGCCGGCATGTTTGGTTCCTTGCTTGCAGAGGCCGAAGTGAGTGTGAAGGCCCTACCTTTCCTGCCGTTTTTTGACCAGTACCTGCTCTCTGTGTTCCGTCAGACAGCACAGCGAGGGGTTGATGTAGAGATGGTCATCCCCTTTGATTCACGGGTTTCCAACCGTAAGGGCATTGAATTTATTGCAAAGGACCTCTTGTCGATGCATATCAACCTTCGCATGGAAAAAGAGAGTGAGAAAACACAACGCCTGTTGCATGAGAAGCTCATGATAGTAGACAGCAGGTATGTGGTTTTTGGCTCCTCCAACCTGAATTACCGCTCCTTCACCCTTGCTTATGAAATGTCTCTGGTACTAGACAGCCCTGCTTTGGCCAAAGAGCTGGAGGCTCACTTTGCAACCATTTTTGAAGACTCCGCGCCAATAACAAAAGAACAGACAGATCTTTGGCGTCGCCTCGACAACTGGCCTCGGTATGCCTTTGGGATTATAGGAGGATAGGATGAAACGCTTTCTCATAGTAGTACTGCTCTTGCTCTTCTTAGCCTTTCCCCTAGTTGCCAAAAGCTTTGGCTATGGCATTGGCATGTATGGCCAGAGGGTAATAGCTACTGAGCAGGATTCCTCAAGTGGTGTTGAGCTTTCGTTTGTCTATCAGCCGTGGCTCTTGCCTGTAGGAAACCCCTCAGTGCACATTAAAGGTGCTATGGGTTCTGACATGCAGGGCTCGTTTACCTTCCCGTATGTGGAATTGGGCGTTTCGGTGGATCTCTTTAGGATAATCAAACACCCGTTCAATTTCTTTGCAAACAATATAGTGGCGTATGATCCTGCCTTTTCGCTAGCCTATCATTTTGATAGGGATAGTACATCCCACCTGATGAGTGTGGGTTTCAGTCCGTTCAAGCTCAGCCAAAAGGATTTTTGGTATGAGTTCTTTGCCTTCTATGTCGCCATAGACGTAGGGACAGGCGCGGTGGACAACTGGGGTATAAACCTAGTTCGTTACACCTATTTCTTTAAGTAGGTCGGTATGAGAAAACTGTATATAAGTCTGATTGCCCTGATACTCCTTCATGCTTCCCTGTTTGCAGGTACCTTTGACCTTGGCATAACACTGGGGACAACTACTCACTGGGGTGAGAGTACATATGATTCGAGCAAGCTGAAACTTGCTTGGGGTGTGACGATGGGTATCAATGATGATTGGGAGTTGAATCTGCAGGCGAACAGCGCCTTGGTACCCCAATTCTTTGGTGATACCACTGTCGCTATACTTCTGCAGAAAGCCCTGCTTGGCCAGAGGTCCACTGGCACCAGAGTAGCAGGGCTTGGGGTAAACACCCTGCTTGGAGCTGGTCTATTATTGTCAGATTACTACTCTCCGGGAAATTTCCTGCTGCCTACCCATATTCTCTTCAGCCTGACGCCCCTTACAGTGGGGAACCCCATCTCAACAAAACGTGAGCGTGCTTTTACCGTGACTCTTGCATACAACTTACGGACAACACAGGTAAGTGTGATGTTCGATCTGGTAAAATATGACTTCTATCTGGTGGGTACGTACCGGGACTATCTCTAGTTGCGATTCTCCAAAGCCATGATCTTATCAACACGCCTCTGATGACGGTCCCCTTCAAAGGTGGCATCGGTAAAGGCATCGAGGATGGCACAAGGATCTTCGCAATATTCGATCCTTCCCCCAAAAGCGATGAAGTTTACATCATTATGCTTTCTTGCCATGCTGGAGGCAAAGATGTTCTGGGGTAGGGCACAACGAATCCCTTCAATCTTGTTTGCACTGATGGATATGCCTATACCGGTTCCGCACAAGAGCACGCCAAAGGCATAGGATCCCTTCTTATACTCCTTACATGCCAGTTCAGCCATATCAGGATAGTCGACCGAGTCGCTGGATGTGACACCGAGATGGTTTACAGTATAGCCTTTCTCTGTGAGGTGTTTTACAAATGTTAGAGCCAATTCCACCGCTCCGTGGTCATTGGCAAGTACTACGTTAGCCATAGGTTCCTCCTTTGGTGAGGATACTGTATTTGTCTTTTTCTGGCTACTGCAAAAGGTGAGTTGCTTCAGGGTGATAACTGCAGTAGAATGGCTTAGACAAAGGAACTAAACCGTGGCTGAAATATTCATTAGTGGTCATCGTAATCCGGATATGGACAGTGTTTGCGCTGCCTATAGCTATGCATACCTGAAAAACAAGCTCGATCCATCCAATACCTATACTCCCGTACGTTGTGGCAATCTCAACGACACAACCAAGGCGCAATTTGATCGTCTGGAGGTTCAGGCACCTGCCTTTATCAAGGATGTGCGCTCTCGTGTCTCAAGTGTCACGCGTGTGCCCAATACAGTCTTGCAGACAACAGACCCTGTCTACAATCTGGTCTCCTTCTACGGCAAGGCCAACCAGAGCTCTGTCATTCCAATTTTGGAAGGGAAAGCCTATAAGGGGCTTCTCAGTGTTGATGAGGTAAGTAGTTTTGTGTTGCGGGAAAACAGTGGCAGTCGTCCTGTCTACCACTTTGTTCCCGAGAATTTTCCCAAGGTGCTCAGGGGCAAGTTTATCAAGAGAGGAGAGCTCACTTCCTTTGATGCCCCTATCGTAGTAGGTGCGATGCGCTATACGATATTTTGTAAACACATGGAAGCCCTAATTGAGAAAAAGCCCATATTGGTGGTCGGAGATAGGGAAGATCACATAAGAAAAGCAGTAGAAATGCAGATTCCGGCCATCATTCTGACTGGATTGGAGAATGGTCTCACCTCCGATGTTGACTTCTCTTCCTACAAGGGGACGGTGTTCATCAGTGAGGAGGACACTGCAGAGTCCCTGAGGCTGCTGCGTCTCACCATCCCTGTAAAAGAGCTGATACAGAACGATCCTCCTGGCATCCAGGATGATACGCTCTTCGATGAAGCCAAGGCAATCCTAGCAGAGAGCGAGTTCCGAGGGCTCCCTATCTTTGCAGGGGAAAAGTGGACAGGCTTTGTCACCAGAAGGTGCTTCTTGGAGAAGCCCAAGACGAAGCTGATCATGGTCGACCATAATGAACCAGAACAGAGTGTGCCGGGCATTGAGGAGGCTGAGGTTGTTGAGATCATAGACCATCACCGCCTTGGGGCAGCGAAGACACGCCATCCGATCTACATCCGATGCGAACCCTTGGGTTCGACCTGCACCATCATATACAACCTCTTCGTCCGCAATGAGGTCACCATACCGGAGTCTCTTGCCAAGGTTATGCTCAGTGGTATTGTCAGTGACACCATCATGCTCAAGAGTCCTACCACCACCTTTGAGGACTACACTGCGGTGCAGGACCTCTGTGCGATAGCAAACATTCCAGAAATGAGGGATTTTGGCGAAACGATGTTCGCAAGTGGTGCTTCTCTTGCCAAGGAAGATCCTCGCAAGATGCTCGAGTCAGATTTCAAGCAGTATGAGGAGTTTGGTATCAGGTTTGGTATCGGCCAGGTTGAAGTGACGACACTCTCAGATTTGGAAGACTATAGGAAAGAGTACTTGCTGGAGCTTGAGCAGCTCAAGCGTGCATATGCCCTTACCTGGGCGATGTTCCTCATCACTGATGTGGTGCGTGAGCATAGCGTGCTGTTGATGACATCCTTGCAAGGCTATGAGAGAAAACTTGCCTATGTTAGGGAAGCTGAAGATACCTTCAGTCTGCCTGGGGTGCTTTCCCGTAAGAAACAGCTGCTTCCTGAAATACTCAGAGTCCTTGGGGAGTGATCACTTGATCTCGCTGATGGATTTTATGGAGGGGATGGTCTTCAGGTTCTTTACGATTTTCTTGAAGTCATCCTCATGCTGGACCTCCATGGTAAAGGTTCCCATCAGTTTTCCTTCCTCGTCATCATGCAGTCTTCCCTCAATGAGGTGACCCTTGAATTTCCTGAGGGTCCCTTCAATTTCGCCAAACAGGTCATAGGTGCGCTTGCTTGAGACACTGAAGCGTTTGGTAAGCTTGGGGGACTCAGTCTCCCATTCCACTTCAATGGAACGGTCTACTATCTCACTCATGTTCTTGAGGTTGGGACAGTCACGCTTGTGGACGATGATGCCTCTTCCTCGGCTGATGTACCCCACGATTTCATCGCCTCGGACTGGGGAGCAGCACTGGGCGATGTGGATCATCATGTTTTTCTCATCGCCGACAACGAACTTCATCCGTGAGAGATCGACTACTTGGCGGACAATTTCGTCTGCATCGGTTGGAGGAGGTGTTGGCAGTGGCTGTTCGACCTTCGCCTGCGCTTCAGAGATCTTACGTTTGGCGATGATGTCCTTGTCGATGAGGATGTTCTCATCATACTTGTTCAGCCATGCCTTGATCTTCTTTCGTGCGCTGCTGGTCTGCACATAGCGTAGCCACTGTACGCGGGGCCTTGCATTGGGGGAGGTGAGGATCTCAATGACCTGTGTGTTCTTCAGCTGTGCATTGAGCGCTATGATCGAGCCGTCAGCCTTTGCCCCTGTGGTGTGATTACCGACCTCTGTATGGATCTGGTAGGCAAAGTCCAGGGGGGTGGCGTTCTTGGGAAGCTCTACGATATGCCCTTGGGGGGTGAATACGTAGATTGTGTCTTTCAGGAGTTCGCCTTTGATGTCCTCCATATAGGACTCGCTGCTCTCAATTTCACTGGACCAGGTTTTCAGTTTGCTTATGATCCTGGAGAACTGGTCGTTGTCCATCTTTGACCAGTTGCCGCTGTCACTGCCGGTCTCAGCCTTGTAGGTCCAGTGGGCTGCAACACCGTACTCGGCGGTGAAGTGCATATCCTTGGTACGGATCTGGATTTCCATCAGCTTGCCGTCGAGTGCCATGACTGTTGTGTGCAGGCTCTGGTAGTTGTTGGCCTTGGGCATGGCGATATAGTCTTTGAAGCGGCCTTCGATGGGGGGCCATAGGCGGTGGATCACCCCGAGGATGGTATAGCACTCGGTAAGGTTGTTGCAGAGGATTCTGACTCCGAGGATGTCGAAGATCTCATCGATCTCTTTTTTCCTCTTCTTCATCTTCATATAGACAGAGTAGGTGTGTTTTGCACGGCTGGTCACTATGACATCGCTAAGGTTGGCATCACCGCAGGCGCGGTAGATGCTCTTCTCTATGCGGTTTAGGTAGGCTGTCTGCTCACCCTTCTTGCTCAAGAGGTAGTCCTGGATATACTGGAAGGTATCGGGCTTGAGGATTTTCAGTGAAAGGTCTTCAAGCTCGTCCTTCAGCCAGGAGATACCCAAGCGGTCAGCTAGGGGGGCGAAGATGTCCAGTGTCTCTCCAGCTATCTCTTTTGCCCGTTCAGGCTTCAGATGCTGTAACGTGCGCATGTTGTGCAGTTTGTCAGCCAGCTTGATGATGATGACGCGGATGTCCTTGCTCATGGCGAAGAACATCTTCCTGATGGTCTCAGCTTCCTGGGCGCTTCGGCTCAATGCCTTGAGGTTGCTGATCTTGGTTTCACTTTCAACCATGTCTGCAACAGACTGTCCGAAGAGTTCAGCAAGGTTCTCATAGGTGGTGTCGGTATCTTCGATGGTGTCATGCAGCAATCCTGCCACGATGGTATCGGCATCCATCTTCAGCTGTATGAGGATCTCCCCAACTGCAAGGGGGTGGATGATATAGGGCTCTCCACTGGCTCGTTTTTGGTTTTTGTGTTTGGACGCAGAGTAGGTGGCGGCCGCAAGAATCTTCTCTTGGTCCGCTTTAGGATATTTGAAGGCTTTCTGGATGAAACGCTCTATCAGTTGTTCGTACAATTATGTATCCCCCATACAACTCTTTCTCTTCCACTCAGGTCATTCTCGCTCATGATCATACTAAACCCGGAGGCTTGCATGAGAATCCTGATCTCATCTACCTGACGGTAGTCACACTCCATCATCAGAGCTCCTCCGTCCTGCAAGGACGAGGTGCTCTGTTCTACCAAAGCCCTGATAAGGTCTAGGCCATCAAGGCCAAACCCCTCGAGAGCCAGCCTAGGCTCCCTCTTTACGTCGTCACTGACCTCCTCACACCACTCTCTGGTGAGATAAGGGGGGTTGCTGACGATGATATCATATTTATCAGGGAGAGTGGAAAGAAGATTGTCTTGGATCGTCGGCAAAGGATGCCCTACAAGCTGTAAGGCATTTACTTTGGTTACAGCCAGTGCATCGAGCGAGATATCAGAAAGGGCCACATCATAGCCAAGTTCACAGGCTAGGGTTATCCCTACACATCCGCTTCCTGTACAGACATCAATGATACGAAGCTTTTCATCCCTCTGCCTTGCATGTAAAAGAGCGACTTCCACCAAGGTCTCGGTATCGGGACGGGGAATGAGCACCCGCTCATCAACTAAAAAAGACCTTCCGTAGAATTCCTTGTAGCCAAGGATGTATGCCATAGGGCGAGAGCCAAGACGTTCTGCAAGCATTGAATCCAGTATAGACAACTCACTCTCATCAAGTGTCTTGTCAGGATGTAGGATCTGCTCCACCTGGGTTAAGGAGGTAGCCTTCTCCATGAGTAGGCGTGCTTCTAGCTCAGGTGTCTCTGTTATGTTGTTCTCTCGGAGTTCTCTTGCACAAAAAGCCCTAAGACCTCCTACCGAAGTGCCATCCATATCAAGCTTCCTGGATGGCCAGCTCCCCTGCAGCTACCTTCATTGCATCAATGACTTCCTCAAGCTGTCCACCCATGACGAGTTCAAGCTTATAGAGGGTGAGGTTGATCCTATGGTCGGTAAAGCGGTTTTGGGGGAAGTTGTAGGTGCGGATGCGTCCGCTACGGTCGCCGGTCCCTACCTGGACCTTACGGGCAGCTGAGCGTTCACTGTTTTTCTTCTCTTCTTCCAGATCAAACAGGCGGGATCGTAGGACACGAAGAGCCTTTGCCTTGTTCTTGATCTGGCTCTTTTCATCCTGGCAGATTACGACCAGCCCGGTGGGAAGGTGGGTGAGTCTCACTGCACTGTCAGTTGTGTTGACGCTCTGTCCCCCTGGACCGCTGGATCGCATGACGTCAGTCTTCAGGTCTTCAGCTTTAATTTCAATGTCAGTCGCTTCTGCTTCAGGCAAGACTGCTACAGTTACTGCAGAGGTGTGAATCCTTCCGCCGCTCTCTGTCTCAGGGACACGCTGGACACGGTGTGTCCCGCTCTCCCAGCGAAGCGAGCCGAAGACATCCTTGCCGCTTACGCCGAGTATAAGTTCCTTGAAGCCGCCGATACCAGTCTCATTCGAGCTGAGGATCTCAATCTTCCACCCTTTTTCGTCTGCATAGTGGCTGTACATCCTGAAGAGGTCTGCAGCAAACAGGGCGGCTTCATCACCGCCTGTACCAGCACGTATCTCCATGATGATGTCCTTGCCCTCCATGGGATCGGGGGGTATGAGCAGCATCTTGGTCTTCTTCTGGGATACGATGAATGCTTCCTTGAGGCCACTAAGCTCCTCACGGGTCATCTCCAGCATCTCAGCATCACTCTCTTCATGCAGGAGTTGCTCAGCATCAGAGATCTGACTGAGCAGGCTCTGCATGGTGTGCAGCTCATCGACGATGGGGGCAAGATGTGAGCGCTCCTGATTCAAGCTCTTGAATATCGTCATGTCCTGCATAGTCTCAGGAAGACTGAGTTTCACATCAATATCTGCAAGCTGCTTCTCATATTCGGGCAGTTTCTTAAGCATGGGTATCTCCTACAATGGGTTTTTCAAGTATACAAAACTAGGGTGGCTTTGCATAGCATTGCCAGATAGCCAGTTAAGGATATGAATTTTACATAATCAAACGCAAAGCTTGGGATCTGAAAGGTTTAAAAGAGCCAATGCAACCTAGTCCAATAGCATAAACTTCATTTGTACTGGCTCATGGTCTGAGTATCTAAAGTCCATTGCCGATACCTTTGTCTCTATGATCTTGATATTAGGAGAAACGATAAATCCATCAATGAAAAACTTGGCCAGTTTGTCTTTATTTCCAACATATGGCTTTATGAGAGACCTGTTTGTAGGAGTTTTTGTATCTACACCCATTTCCCAACTAGGCAAGCTATCCCATTCAACTGTAGGGGCCGTCCACTCAGTGAGAAGAGTAGGATCAACCTTTAGGTCTTTGATCAATGTTTGATTCCAGTCCCCACCGGCAATTACAAAATTTCCTTTTTCATACTCCTTTGATATGATCTCAGATAAAAGTTTTGTTTGCGCTATTTTCCCTTCCCCACTATCATATGCTTCCAGATGAAAATTAATCACTACAAAATCATGTTCGTTACCCTTTATAGGGTATCTGGTTAGTAGCATTGCCCTTTTGAGATTAACTGTTCTCACAGGCCACGAAAACGGATTGGGAAGAGATACTCTTTCTGAATCCTTTATCGTATGGCTTGCCATACTCAATAGACCAGAGTTTACCTTTCCAATAGGGGGGAAAGGGAAAGGAACATATTTCACCTTAAAGTTATAGGCAAAGCTTCTGCCCATTTTATCTACTACTAGCTTATCTATCTGATTGATGTTATAGGATCGTTTAGAATCTTCATCAACCTCTTGAAGCATAGTGAAATCACTATCTAAATCCAGTAACTTTTCTTTGATGTGCTGTATATTGTCTTCTACAATAGCTTTGTTTTTAGGTCGAACGGTTTCTCCTCCATCCATAAAAAAGTCTTCAGTTTCACCAAGACCTCCATAGCCTATGTTAAAGCTTGTAATAGAATATTCTTTCTGTACTTCTACGATTTCACTAGTGGTATTTCCTATAATATTCAGGCTTTCCCTATCTTTTGGCCTATATTCTACGAGAGTAATACCACCTAA
>CAYXYD010000003.1:0-29460 GCA_964469205.1 uncultured Sphaerochaeta sp.
TTTTGCAATTGTTTTTTCCAGGAAGATATCTCAGCCATTTGAAATACTTGCGGATGCCATGAAGAGAGCCGAGTCGGGGGATTTGCATAGTGAATTCAAGGAACTTGGCTGCTATGAATCAAGAAACATGGCTAAAAATACCCAGAAGTTTGTTTTGAAAATCACTTCCCTCCTAGAGGCTCTCAGGATAAAGGAAAAAGAGAAAAGGACTAGCGAATTGGATTTTTTGCAAATGCAGATCAACCCTCATTTCATGTACAACACCCTGTTCAGCATCCGTTGTATGGTTGATATAGGGTTGAAGCAACAGGCCTGCGATACCCTTGATAGATTTTCAAGCATGCTAAACAAAGTCTTGCGGATTGATAAACCAATGATCTCGATCATGGACAATATCGATTACCTTGAGGATTACAATTTCATCATGAGCCAGCGCTATGGGAATCTGTCTTTTGCCTATAAGATGGAGGAAGGCCTTGAAAAGGTGAAGGTTCTCAAGTTCATCCTGCAGCCTCTGGTCGAGAATTGTGTGTACCATGGTTTTTGTGATGGCGTAAAGCAGGATTCCTTAATCGAAATCTCTTTTACTCGAACACCGAATGACTATCTGGTTATCCATGTAAAGGATAATGGCTGTGGAATTTCCAAGGCACAGCTAGACGATATCTTTGTCCCCAAGAAAGAGAATGCCAATAACCATATCGGTCTATTGAATGTGCAGAAGAAACTGGAGCTCTATTATGAGGGAAAGGCTTCTCTGACACTACATTCAATCGAAAACGAAGGGACGGATATTGAGATTATTGTCCCCATACTAGGAGAAGATACCCATGAATATTCTCATAGTTGACGATGAAATGATGATAAAGGAATGGTTGTGCTATACCATCTCCAGCTTGCCGTTTGAAATCAGTCTGCTGGATGTCGCCTCCAATGGGGAGGAAGCTTTGGAGAAGATCGAGAAGTCACGGTATGATCTTATTTTCATAGATGTGATGATGCCAAAAATGAATGGCTTGGAATTGTTAATCGAGCTGAACAAGAAAAGCACCAATGCTGATCTGATCGTCCTGAGCAGTCACGATGAATTCAAATTTGCAAAGGAAGCCATCAAATATAATGTCAAGGAATATGTCCTGAAGAATGAGTGTTCAAAGGAGAAGCTGTCGGAGATAATCCAAGAATGCCAAGAGAAAATCTCTTCTGCAGATAATTCCTATTTCCTGAACCCTGAATTGATAGCAATGGTTCTCAACAATGAATTTCCCCCCAGTCTCGTTGACCAAGTAAAGAAGAATTTTCCTGAGGTTGCAGGAAAAAATTCTTTTGTTGCCGTATTGGGAGGCGAAAGCACGGAAGAATCCCTTAGCCAAACATATAGTCTTGACTGCGAAATACGACAAGAAGGATTAATCGGGAGAAGCGAGGACAATTGCTTTGTCCTGTTTTCCCTGGGAGAAAATCCAGCCTCTGTCAATATGAGCCAAATCACCCAAGCCTTAGCCAGGTATCTTTGTGAAAACCTTGGGAGGAAAGTTTCGGTCAGTAAAATCTGTACTGACTATACTACGATTTTGCACCAGTGCAGGGAAGGCTGGTTTGGTTTCCAGTCCTTGTTTTTTTTGGAAGCCGGGTATTGTTGGGGTGTCAACAAATACAAAGAGTATGAGGCCTTTACTGTCGCTGCCCTGAGTGACAAAACAATTGCCGCTATTCGTTCCTACTCGAAAGATGAAACTGTTGCTGCCCTCAAAAATCTCAATACCTATTTTGAAAAAGTGCGGCCAACGGATATAGAGTTTATCAAAAACACCTATTCCGCGTTGCTAAGTACGTTTGTCATCTATAACAACAAGGAATCGAAGGTCATTGCAGAAAAGTTGGAAACTATCCTTTCCACAATACACAATTTCGATTCTTTTAGCTCGTTGAAATCCTGGGTAGCGAGTACCATAGACAATGACTCGGATCTCATAAGAAGAAACAAGTTTTCGGCCCCTGTCGAAGAAGCGTTGCGTTTTGTTGAGAAAAACTATCAATCGATCGGGTATGTGACAGAGATTGCAGAACAGGTAAATCTAAGCCTAGATTATTTTTCAAGGGTCTTCAAAAAGGAAATGGGAATAACGATCAGTTCCTATCTGATAAACTATCGTCTGGATAAAGCCTCTGTGATGTTGAAATCCAGCACCCTTTCGATCAAGGAAATTGCCCAGAAGGTAGGAATTGAGAATGTCAGTTATTTTTCCAAGAGCTTCAAGAAGAAATTCCATGTACAGCCTATAGGGTTTCGCATCCAATCGAAAAATTGAGTTGCGTGGGCATGACTTTCTGTCTGGGAGTATGAAATATCTGCCGTTGTAAAAAACAGCTGGGGCTATACACAGTGCGACACCTATAAGAAAGCGGATGTGATGTAAGTTTTTGTAATGAAATGATCCGAGGCCAGAGTGGTTCGCATCAAGTCACTTAGGAAAATTGTCGGATTTCTGTGGAGAGAAGGACAATATGTACCTAACAGAGTCTCCATTATTTGCCGATAGGCACATTTGATGCTATATTGAAGTATAACTGGAGTTTATCCAGACAAAGTGAGGAAAGACATGATTGACAAAAAAATAGTGACTCTGCTAAACGAACAGATCAACAAAGAGTTCTTTTCTGCCTATCTCTATCTAGATATGGCAAATTTCTACGCACACAAGAACCTCCTGGGCTATGAAAACTGGTTCAAGGTACAGGCTCAGGAGGAGATGGCACACGCCATGCTCTTCAGACAGTACCTCCTGAACAATGGCTATGCCATCGAGTCCCCTGCCATTGGCGACCCCACCAAGAAGTATGAAGACAACAAGGCTCCCCTGCTTGAGGCATTGAAGCATGAGCAGTACGTAACTGCCTCCATCAACACCATCTACGACCAGGCGATGCAACACAAGAACTACAGGACGCTGCAGTTCCTGGACTGGTTCATTAAGGAACAGGGCGAAGAGGAGATGAATGCTGAGGAGAACATCCAGAAGTATGATCTCTTTGGTACCGACTCCAAGAGTCTCTATATGCTGGACAAGGAATTGCTAGCACGAGTCTTTACAGCCCCTTCACTGGTACTTTAGAACTACCATTACCAGCACCCGCTTTCAGAAGAAGGCGGGTGTTGTTTTTCCAGAGCATTCTATAAAAGGAGTCACTATGCAAAGCAAAGCTATCAAGAAAACCACAGGCGGTTCGGTGCAGTACGACGGCGCTGGAGTGAAGCTTGTCAGGGTGATCGGCAATCAGGATATCTATGACTTCGATCCCTTCCTGATGCTTGATGCATTTGACTCTACTGACCCCAAAGATTACATAAAAGGCTTTCCCTGGCATCCACACAGGGGAATCGAGACTGTCACCTATCTGATAAGCGGTGAGATCGAACATGGCGATAGCCTGGGCAACGAGGGTACCATCAACGATGGATGCTGTCAGTGGATGACCTCAGGAAGTGGCATCATTCACCAGGAGATGCCCAAAGAGGCCAAGCGTATGCTTGGCAGTCAGCTGTGGATCAATCTGCCCAAAAGCGACAAGATGACTGACCCTGTCTACAGGGATATCAGAACAGAGCAAATTCCTACGGTCAAGGAAGAGGGTACTGTGGTACGAGTCATCAGCGGCACCTATGCAGGAACCAATGGCCCTGAGCAAGGTGACTTTGTAAAGACCATCTACCTTGATGTGAAGCTCGAACCCAACACAGAGTGGACCTTCGGTGTCGATCCCAGAAAGACAGTCTTCTGCTACATGTTGGAAGGCTCTGCCTTGGTAAGCGAATCCAAGCAAAAGATCGAAAGCGGCTTGGGCGTCCTGTTTGGAGAGGGTGACACGATTGATATTACGGCCACAAAGGAAGGCATTCGCTTCTTTCTCTATGCGGCTAAGCCACTGGGAGAGAGCATCGCCTGGAGAGGTCCTATAGTGATGAATACCCAAGACGAGCTCAAACTAGCTTCCAAGGAACTGAGGGAAGGCACCTTCATCAAACATAGAAGATAGGAAAAGGACTATACCCTAAGCCTCATCATTGCTCTTCATCATGAAGAGAGATTTCTCTATGCCATGCTATACTAAGGCTATTCATGTTCCTTCATAGAAAAAAGAGAAGTATGGGATGAATGTATTTCTTGACATTGTACTAATGCACCCGTACAATAGTACAAGAAAGGAAAGCCAAGTGAAACCAGCAGGCGAAAGCAGACTTGAATTCAGTCTCGACATGAAGAGCGGAGTCCCCTTCTACAAGCAGATCATCTTCCAAGTGGAGATGGCTATCGCTGATGGAAGGTTGGGGAAAGGCGCTCAGTTACCCACGGTCAGAAGCCTTGCTGTAGACTTGAGCATCAATCCCAACACCGTAGCCCGTGCCTATGCCGAAATGGAGATCCGCAACATTGTGGTCACCCAACAGGGTTCGGGGACCTTCATCAGCGACAAAAAAGTCAATCTCAATGCAATAGAGCGCGAGCAGGTGCTCTCACAGATTACAAAATTCTACCTCACCAAGGCAGCATCCTTCGGATTCTCCCTGGAGGAGATCGTGACAAATATCAATGATTTGGGCTCTGAATTGAAGCTTAAAAAGGAAACAGTATGAATCTTTACCAAAAGAAGTTTGACAGGATCAAGAACATCAAGACATTCAGCCTCAAGAAGGATTTCAACTTTGGAGCAATCTCCTTCTTTTCCCTAGCGATCTTTATGGGCGTTGGTGCATGGGTACAGTTGCTCATCTACCCATCCTTTCCCTTGGAAGGCATTGTCCTGCTTGTTTCTTTCGTATTGGTGATGGGTCTCATCATCGCACTGCTGCCGATGTGGCTTACTACCATTGCCTTGCTCATCATCATGTGGATATCGGTAATGGGGGAGCTATCACCCTACCTCTACCCTCTTGCACTCTTTGCAACGGTGGGAATTTTTCTATCAAGTGGTGTCCAGCTGATACAGCACTGGGACAAGGTCATTGTCCTGCGCCTTGGAAAATTCAAGAAGGTACACGGCTCAGGCCTCTTCTTTCTCATTCCCATGGTAGACAGGATCGCTGAGTTTGTAGACATGCGCATCAGGGCAACAGATTTCAGTGCAGAGAAGACGCTCACCAAGGACACCGTCCCGGTGCATGTCGATGCCCTCGCATTCTGGATGATCTGGGATGCAAAGAGGGCAATCCTGGAGGTAGAGAACTACACCGAGGCTGTGATCCTCTCTGCACAGACAGCCCTACGGGACTCCATTGGAAAGTACAAGCTATCTTCGCTACTTTCCGAGAGGGAAGAGTTGGGCAGGGAAATCCAGCAGTCCCTCGATGCAAAGACCAACCCATGGGGAGTCACCATCCTCTCGGTGGAGATTACTGACATCATCATCCCCAAGGAGCTGGAAAACTCGCTGAGCAAGCAGGCCCAGGCAGAGAGGGAGAAGGAGTCGAGGATCATACTGGGGGCTGCTGAGGTGGAGATCGCCAAGAAGTTCACCGAAGCATCAAAAGAGTATGCCAATGATCCGGTAGCCTTGCAACTACGATCGATGAATATGATCTATGAAGGCATCAGGCAGAACAACTCCATGATGCTCTTGCCCGCCTCCATTCTGGACCATATGGATCTAGGGGCCGTATTAGGAACTGCAGCAATCCAGAAAACTCAAGAAGAAAACAACTTGAAGAAGAAGACCTCAGCCAAGGTAAAATCCACAGACCAACTCATCGAGGAGTAACAGATGATCAAGATTGAGAACGTATCGCGTAACTATAAGACCGGAGAGACCGTCGTCAAAGCGCTGAAAAAAGTATCCTTGGAAATTGCTGATGGAGACTTTCTCTCGATAGCTGGTCCCTCAGGTTCAGGAAAAACAACCCTACTCAACCTCATCGGTTGCATCGATGCCTTGGACGAAGGGGAGATTACCATCAATGGGGAAAAAGTTACCACGATGGGAAAGAAGGGTATGACCGAGTTCCGCCGGAACAACCTCGGATTTGTATTCCAGACCTACAACCTCATCCCCGTTCTCTCTGCCTATGAGAACGTTGCCTTTGTTCTCTCTATCCTCAATGTCAGCGAAGAGGAGACAAAAAAGCGCACCATGGCCCTGCTCAAGGAGGTCGGGCTGGAAGGGATGGAAAACCGTCGTCCTGGCAAACTCAGCGGAGGACAGCAACAGCGAGTCGCAATTGCCAGAGCCCTGATCAAGAACCCCCAGATTGTCCTAGCAGACGAACCGACAGCAAATCTCGATTCCAAGACAGGTGAAGAGATTCTCAAGCTCATGCAAAAAATGAACGAGAAGTACAAGACCACTTTCATCTTCTCAACCCATGACCAGATGGTCATGGACTATGCCTCCCGTCTGGTGCTTCTGCATGATGGGGCCATCATCAGCGATGAGAGGAGGAATGGATGAAATTCATCTTCACCCTCGCGATGAAGAACTTGGCTCGATACAAGAGGCGCACCGCCATCACTGCGATTGCCATTGCCCTTGGCCTGATGATGTACCTCATAGTCGACTCAATGCTTTTGGGCGTTGAACAAGAGACAGAACGCAACCTCCTCTGGTATGAGACCTCCTCAATACGAATACACCAGAAGGAGTACTGGCCAGACAGACTGCTCTTTCCCCTGGAAGAGGGAATTGAGAATCCACAAAACGTGATCGACTTGCTTGAGGCAGACGGTTATACAGCAACAGAGCGCACCATGTTCAAAGCAGACATGATCCTCTATAGCGACGACTTTGGCGAAGACGGGAACCTGTCAGTAATGGTGACAGGCATCGACCCCGAACAGGACAATGAAGTCTTCCACTTTGAGGATACCCTTGTTGAAGGAAGACTGCTCAAAGCAGGGGAGCAGAATGGCATGCTCATGGGATCGTGGCTTGCCGAGGACATCGGGGCAAAGCTTGGCTACTGGGTCACCCTGGTCACACGGGGAAACGGCGGCTTTTTTGAAGCGATAGATCTTCAGGTCGTAGGCATCCTCAACTGCCCAAACCCCAATGTGAACCGTACGCTACTGATGATGGACAAAACCATTGCAGGAGCCATATTGGGTATGGATGGTGCAGTGACAGAAATTGACATCCTCTTACCAAACCGAGCAGATGTAGACACTGAGGTGACAAAGATACAGGCGACTCTTGATGCTAATGACCTCAATACCCTTGAGGCAAGAAGCTGGAAGGCCCTGGCCAAAGATTATCTTGCCATTGCTGAAGCTAAGCGCGGAGGAACAGGAATTATCCTCTTCTTAGTATTCATTATTGCAGCGGTGGGCATCTCCAACACCATGTTGATGGCAATGTACGAGCGAACTCGTGAGCTGGGCATGATGAGGGCCTTGGGAATGAAGGATAACCATATTCGCCTTGCTTTCCTCTTTGAAGCGGGAGGTATAGGATTGCTGGGTGCTCTAATAGGCATCGCCTTAGGAGCACTGGCAAATATTTTTATGGTCAATATAGGTATCGATTACGGATCCTTACTACGAGATATGGATTTTGGGTACCGAGTCCAAAGCATAATCCGGGGAACATGGAGCATCAAAGCGTTTATCGTAACCTTCGTATCAGGAATTGCCCTCTCAATGCTTGTTTCGATATTCCCCATCAGGCGAGCACTTAAGATGGATATTCCTTCTTGCCTCAGACACCAATAGGAGAGCCTTATAATGATGACAAACCTACCGAAACTAGCGTTCAGAAACGTATTTAGAAATTTAAGGCGTTCAATCCTATCAGCGGTTGCAATCGCAGTCTCGGCGATGAGCATTGTCATGCTCTTCGGACTGCTCGACGGGATGGAAGCGGACATGGCCAACAACCTCAAATCCTACTATACAGGACAGGTACGTATCCAGCATGCCGAATTTGAGAAGTATGAGCGATACAACCCCCTGCACCTAGGAGTCGACTGGAAAAACATTGAGCCCATTCTAGCAAATAATAACGAAGTACGAGCTGCAACACCGAGGATCAACTTTCCTGCAAGCATGTACCTAGGCGAAAAAACCCACGGAGTCATGGGAGTCGGCATAGACTTCTCAAAAGAAGAAGCATTCATTGATTTTCCTTCAATACTGCAGGAAGGAAGGCTTCCCCAAGAGGAAAAGAATGAGATCCTGATGGGCTTTGCCCTTGCAAGGGACATGCATCTGGGTCTTGGCGACAAAGTGACGCTGCTCAGCACTACAGCAACTCGGGGCAGCAATGCCTTCACCTTTAAGATTGTAGGCATCGCAGGATTTCCTGTCGCCGGCCTCAATGCAAACACCGTTTGGGCACCGATAGACCGAGTCCAGAAGTTTCTTGGAATGGATGGCCTAACCCAGGAGATCTTGGTGTTGCTCGAAGATGGTGCAAATGAGAAGCAAACCGCATTGCAAATTAAGAGTGAGATCGAAAGTAAGTTGAACACTGAAACCGATACCCGTTCTTGGAAAGACCTGAACAAGATGTACAGCATGCTCGAGATAGCCAAGATTGCATATTATTTCATCGCCATGTTCTTCTTTGTCCTAGGAAGCACGGTCATCATCAACACGACGATGATGGTAATCTTCGAAAGGATGCGTGAGATAGGAACCCTCTCCGCCCTTGGAATGCAAGGATCGGAGCTGACACGGCTCTTCCTCTTGGAAGGCTTCTTCATCAGTGTCATAGGATCGGCTGTCGGAGTACTGATTGGATTCATAGGCACCTACTATATGGGCAAGGTAGGACTCAACTTCACCGAAGCATTCAGTGGCATAGATATTGAGATTTCCTCCATCCTCTACCCTGAGACAAACGTTCTAACGGCTATTGTCGTTTGGGCCTATGCAGTGGTGATATCCACACTTTCTACTTTCATCCCTTCTCGTCACGCTTCAAAAATCCAACCGGTGGAGGCTCTACGTTATGTCTAAGAAACTACAAAAACTACTAATACTAACCATACTGCTCTTCTGTATCCCTGCAATGCTCTTCGCCTTAAGTGCTGATGAAATCATCGGCGAGATGGATAGGCTCTCCACTTTTGAGACTACCTACTCCACCGGATCGATCCAGACTACCGACCGCTTTGGGACCAAGACCACCCTCTTCAAGTCCTGGAGCCAAGGCAAGAATGATTCCCTGATCGAATTCACCAGCAAGGCAGAACGCGGGCAGAAGATCCTTCGTACAGAAGGCAGCCTCTACCTCTTCTATCCTGATGCCGAACAACTTATCAGGATGCAGGGGGCAGCCCTTAGGCAGTCCATGCTGGGATCGGACATCTCCTATGAGGATATGACCGAAGAGAAAAATACCCTGGACAACTACACTGCCAAACTGGAACAGGGAGAGACCTTCAAAGAGAACGCATGCTTTGTGCTGACCCTTACGGCAAAAAACCGTTCTGTCGCCTACCCGATCCAGAAGATCTGGGTCGACAAACAGTCCTACCTTGTCTGGAAAGCCGAGTACTCCACCCAAGCCGGACGCCTCCTCAAGGAGATGGAGGTACTGGAAACCTTTGTATCTGGGAACAGGGTACTCCCAAAGCAAAGCAAGATCGAAGATAAAATGAAGAAGGACTCTTCCACCCTCATGAGCGTTGATTCTTTTGAGGCAAATCCCAGACTGGACAAGACCCTCTTCACCCTGGAGAACCTCACATGGTAGGAAAGACCAAGAGACATGCAATTCCCTTCATTTGCTTTTGCTTGCTAATACTGTCCTCACTTGGTGCAGCAGTGAATCCTGTGATAAGCATGGACCTGTTGCCAACGGTGGTCTATATGGCAAAGACCGACAAATGGCAAGAGCTCATGAATGCAGATCTTTCCGTCTCCCTCGCTTCCAAGAGAGAGGGAAACGTACGCGGGGAGGTTGTGCTGAAAGGGAACACCCTGGCATCAGTGACAAGCTTTGATAATGTGGTGTATAAGGCATACTTCAAGGCCCGCTTTCCTTCCTTCCGCCTTACTGCAGGAAAGACCCGGCTCTCTTGGGGAGACGGCATGCTCTTTAATGCAGGCGATGTACTCTATGGAAGCAACTCCACCTCGGTCTCACTGACCCAGGCAGAGTTACGAAGCACTACGGATTGGCTGGCTTCGGTCAACTACCCCTTGGGGTTCTTCTCGTTTGCAGAAGCAGTTGTGATGCCTTCTGAGACGGGCACTCCTATCGATATGCTGTTCGGAGCTCGGTATTATACCACCGTTAAGGATCTCAAGGTCGAGATAGGCTATGCCTCTAAGAACCCAACAACTACAGTGCGTCAGCACAAACCCTACATAAGCCTGCAGGGCAACCTCGGTTTTGACTGGTATCTCTCCTCCTCGGTGGCTATCCCGGTAGCTGGAGACATTGCACAAGAGAGCAGTAAATCCTGGATGATAAGTGCAGGAATCTTCCATCTGGTAAGCCTGCCTCAGGATAGGACACTGACCCTTCGTCTGGAGCTTCTTACCAGGCCTTTTGGCACATGGGAAACAGGACCGGTCGCTGACGGGACGGCAGCAATCTTACTCTATCCTGAACTTGTCCTTTCCTACTCACCTTCGCTGTCCTTCAGCTTGCGCTCTATCATTTCACCCTTGGATCTTTCTGCGATGAGCACCCTTGGCATGAGCTGGAATATCTTCGATGCATTCAATCTTATAGGAAGCATCTCGCTGGCCACTGGTGATGAGGGAGACTTGTTTGCTTGGGTTACAACAGACCCAACAGATTTAACTTCTTCAGACCCAACCAAACCCCCTTCTTTCTCTGCCTTCATAGGCAGCAGCTGGGTTTTCTAACAAGGAGATATATATTTGAAATTTGCCTTCCTCCTAGCAATGAAAAACCTCTCTCGTTACAAGAGACGGACGTTCATCACGGCCATAGCTATTGCCCTTGGCCTAGCGATGTATCTCATAGTTGACTCACTGCTGTTGGGAACGGAAGAGGAATCCATACGCAACCTGCTCTGGTACGAGACATCTTCGATAAGGATTCATACACAAGAGTACTGGACAGACCGTCAGCTCTATCCTCTTGAACAAGGGATAAAGCAGCCTGAAAAAATCATGCAGATTCTCAAGGATGAAGGCTGGACAGCAACAGAGCGCACCATGTTCACCGGTGATATGATCCTCTACAGAGATGACTTTGGCGAAGACGGGAACATGGGCGTCCTGGTGACTGCCATTGACCCTGAAACCGATAATGACGTGTTCCATTTTGAGGATACCCTCATCGATGGCAAGCTCCTCAAAGCCGATGATGAGGAGGGAGTTCTCATGGGATCCTGGTTTGCACAGGACATCGGAGCACAGGTCGGCTACTGGATAACCTTGGTCACCCGAGGCAATGGGGGATTCTTTGGTGCTATTGACCTGCAGATTGTAGGAATCGTCAACTGTCCCAATCCCAATGTAAACAGGACACTCCTGATGATGAACAAAGACAGCTCAGACTCCCTCTTGGGCATGGAAGGCTCTGTTACGGAAATTGATATTCGCCTACCAATGCATAGTGATGTGGACAGCTCAATAGAAACTCTGCAACAGCTTTTACATGAATCTGATCTAGATCTTGAGGCAAGAAGCTGGAAAATCCTAGCCACGGATTATCTCTCTGCATTGGAAGCAGATAAAGGAGGCTCAGCCATAATCCTCTTTCTGGTCTTCATCATAGCAGCAGTGGGAATTTCCAATACAATGCTCATGTCCATGTATGAACGAACACGGGAGTTGGGAATGATGAGGGCCCTGGGTATGAAAGACAGCCATATCCTGCTCTCTTTCCTGTTTGAAGCTGGGGGCATCGGATTAGTTGGATCTGTCATCGGCCTTGCATTGGGAGCTTTGGGTAATCTCTACATGGTCAATGTAGGCATTGACTTTGGCTTTCTCATGCGCGATATGGATATTGGCTATAGGATCCAGAGTATTGTGCGAGGCACTTGGAATCTCAGATCCTTTGTAGTGACCTTGGCCTCAGGAGTTGGACTTTCGATGATCGTTGCATGGCTACCTATCAGGCGCTCATTGAAGATGGATATTCCTTCTTGCCTGCGTCATCAATAGGGGATTACCATAAGCTTTTCTGAGTGACAAGGCCTTCATGCTCATAAAACTACCGGTAAGGCATATGGATAGTCTTACCGGTAGTTTTGTTTATATCCTCTATTGTGAATACATGCAGCGAATGTCTTTAGTGTCTTCTTTTGCAAGCTTCTCTATCAGAGAATCTCTCCTTCTGAGGAAAGAGTGACCACCGCTATGGGGAGGATCTTGCCTGATGCAGCAATGGCACGTTTCACAGCCCTATCAAGGCCCCCACAACAGGGAACTTCCATCCTGACCACCGTAACGCTTCTGATGCTGTTGTTTGCAAAAATAAGCGCTAGCTTCTCAGCATAGTCGCCCTCATCAAGCTTGGGGCATCCGATGAGGGTTACCTTGTCCTTGATGAACGTGTTGTGGAAGTCAGCATAGGCATAAGCTGAGCAGTCAGCTGCAATGAGCAAGTCGCAATTCTTAAAGAATCCGGCAGAAGGAGAGGCAAGCTTGATCTGCACAGGCCACTGACGTAGCTGGCTCACAGGCTTTGTTGTTATTTTTGTAGTTGTCTCTTCTGCTTTTTCTTGTTCGCTCTGCTTCATGACCTTCATCTGAGTCCCTGGGCAGCTGAAGACTGGGGCCTCGTCCCCCATCAAATGGGCAACCACCTCATGATTGAAGGCTGGGGCCTCCCTATCTTCAAAGGTGATGGCTCCGGTGGGACAAACAGGCAGACAGTTGCCCAACCCATCGCAATAGTCCTCACGCAACAAGATGGCTTTTCCATTTTCCATCCCGATGGCACCCTCTAGACAAGCACTTGCACACAAACCACAACCATTACACAACTCTCTATCTATACGTATCATCTGTCTGATCATTATCATTCTCCATTGTCCTAATTTCTCCGTCATGATACTATGGGAAAAAAGTAATTTATGTTGTTTTTACAACAAAAGGATAGTTTTATGAATGCCCTCCCAATTCTTGCACAAAGCCTCCTCTTTCAAGGAGTAAGCCTGACCGACCTGCCCCACCTTCTCAAGTGCCTGGGGCCCAAAGAGGTCACCTACCCTAAGGATTACACCATCATCGAGGAGGGCGATCTCCTCGATGAGCTTGGAGTAGTCTTGTCGGGTTCGGTCAGTATCGTCCGCCATGATTTTTGGGGAAATCGGACACTGGTAGCCAAGCTGGGCTCAGGTGATATCTTCGCTGAGACAGTTGCCTGCACAGCAGACAAAAGTGTTGCCTCTGTCATCACAGAGGAAAAGACTGTGGTTCTCTTCCTTGGTGTGCAACAAATCATCACCACCTGCTCTACCGCTTGTGTATTTCACCACGCCATCATCGAAAACATGATCAAACTGCTAGCGCATAAGAACCTTACCCTGATGCTAAAGATGAGCCATATAACCAAACGGAATACCCGCGAGAAACTCCTCTCCTTCCTTTCTGAACAGGCCTTGAACAAGGGTCAGCAGGAGTTCACCATACCCTTTGACCGTCAGCAGCTTGCCGATTACCTCTGTGTTGACCGCAGTGCCATGTCCAGCGAGCTAGGCAAGATGAGACTTGATGGCCTGCTCGAATACAACAAGAACACCTTTATTCTGAAACAATTGGAGCAATAGGATATTTCCAAACTCTGGCGGACAGACCCTACCTGCAGTACAATGAGGTATCACACTAGTTCAATGTAATTGGAGGGTTTATGAAACGATTGAGAAATCTTCTTCTAGTAGGATTCGTGGCCACAATGATGATCTTCACCTCTTGTGCGACAGTCCAAGAGCAAGCAGCTGTTGAAATACAACTGCAAACCTTAGAATCGAGTGTTGCAGTCGTCGACAAATACGGCAACCTCACCTTGGCTCTGAGTGAACACCTCCTGTTGGGTGCAGGCTATGAGGTAGGCGATATAGTTGCTATAACCATTGGAGACTTCACCTATGAGTCACCCATCGGAACCGCCTATAGCGATGTGGACAAAGGCAACTATGTAGTCAGGCTTACCAAGGGCTATGTCATCCTTGCCATTAACTACGGCAACCTGGCAAAAACCAGCAACGCTGTAGAAAAGGCTCCTGTTACGATTGCCTTATCTGATAAGGGAGGATACCTGCAGGAGTTTGAGATGAGACATCTGGTACGCACCGATGTGCGCGCTGACTATGCCTCAGATGCGATCTTCGCCAACTTCCGCATGGTCTCCTATGGCTCAATAGCTGAAGGCATGCTCTATCGCTCAGCTAATCCCGTACTCGATGATGAACGAGCACCCTATGTTGCCACACTAACTGAGCTGGTTGGGATCAAGACTGTCATTAACCTGGCAGACGACAAAGAGAGCCTCTATGCGAACCTCGATGATGCGCCTTACTACAAGGCCTTGGTCGAGGAAGGATCGGTCATCGCCCTCAATATGGGAGTCACCTTCACCGATGCTGACTTCATCACCAAGCTC
The DNA here is from genome assembly GCA_964469205.1 of uncultured Sphaerochaeta sp. Taxonomy (GTDB): domain Bacteria; phylum Spirochaetota; class Spirochaetia; order Sphaerochaetales; family Sphaerochaetaceae; genus Sphaerochaeta. Next base: position 14,527 of record CAYXYD010000003.1, read on the forward strand.
CGTGAGGGCCTCGCCTTCATGGCACACCACAAGGGACCTTATCTTGTGCACTGCAACGAGGGTAAGGACAGGGCAGGCTTTGTCAGTGCCCTGCTCAGTGCCATCATGGGAGCAACCGTTGATGAGGTAGTAGAAGATTATATGATCAGCTACGAAAACTACTACGGAGTGGAGAAAGGCACAGAGCGGTATGAGCTCATCAGCAAGATTATCCTAAACCTCTTCAGTGACATCAACGACGGCAAGCGCGTCACCGACAAGAGCATAAAGAAGGTGGCTGAATCCTATCTGCTGAACCAGGTGAAACTCTCCCCAACGCAGATAAGTGCTATCAAGGACAATCTTTCTGGAAAGAAACTGAAGGTAAGCGGACAAATTGTATTTGCCCTCTGATGAGATGGTAGGTTTTTGCAGGCAACCGGTATGGTTGCCTGCAACCTATACATAACACACCTTGAAAACTTCATGTGAATGATTTGAGAATAAAGGAGGCCTCATGCAAGATGAGTGTATTTTCTGTAAGATGGGTAACGATCGGATCGTCGATGAGAATCAGTTGGCGTATGCGATCATAGACAACTTCCCGGTTTCAGAAGGGCATACCCTCATCATTGTCAAACGTCATGAACAGGACTATTTCCTCTTGACCAAAGAGGAGAAGCATTGCTGTGATGACCTGTTGGCTAGGGCACGAGGGCGTATACTCTCATCAGATCCAACAGTTGAAGGGTTCAATGTGGGGGTAAACATAGGAGAGGTGGCTGGCCAGTCAATTTTCCACTGCCATATCCACCTCATCCCCAGAAGAAAGGGTGATACACCGAACCCCAAAGGCGGGGTCCGTCACGTCATAGCTCACAAGGGGTGCTACCCTAAGCCTTGAGAACCTGTACTGGAGCTTCGAGGATGTCCAAGTTGTCGCAGACAGTATCAAGGAAGAACAGACGAAGAACCTGCAAGTCGAGTTTCTCCTCATAGGGACCAAGATCTTCCCGGGTTTCCTTGGTATAGAGGAAACTCCTAAGCTCTGAAAAATTCCCCTTTGTCTGATAGTCCTGCTGTAACTCTTTCAGCGAACACCCTAGCTTATGGGAAAGCGAGCGAAGATCTTCCTGCTCAAGGGAAACGACCAGCTTAAGCTGCCCATTATGGGTTACAGCCATCGCGTAGGGGATAAAGACAAGGTCCTCTCCACTTTTACAGGCGGGGCTTTTGAGCATAGTGCAGACCGCTTTACCACATTTCCATATCTCATCAAGAATAACCCCATCAGTGACATCGGGCAACGAGTGCCACAGCAAAGGGTCTATCTTTTTCAGTTTCGTAATATCCAAGACCATACAATCCTCCCTATGCAAGATAGCCTATCCTTTTGTGTAGGAACAAGGGATATTAGCTATTGACTGCCTAGTAACAAGACTTTATCGTATTTTTATGAACAATCCAATAGCAATGGCCTTAGTAGCGACTCTCGGAACCTGGGGTATGACCGCCTTGGGAGCATCACTGGTCTTCTTCTTCAAAACCATCAAAGATCATGTGATGAACTCCATGCTTGGCTTCGCAAGCGGCGTCATGGTAGCAGCAAGTTTTTGGTCTTTGCTTGCCCCTGCCATCGATATGGCTCAAGATGGTCCGGTGCCGGCCTATCTAGTTGCAGCCATCGGCTTCCTGTTGGGCGGAGCTTTCCTCTGGCTCAGTGACAGGCTCCTTCCCCATGCTCACTTTAGCGCAGCGCCCGGTGAGACAGAGGGAATCCCTACCCACTTGCGCCGAAGCATCCTTTTGGTCTTATCCATCACCTTGCACAACATCCCAGAAGGGCTTGCCGTCGGAGTTGCCTTCGGAGCTGCCGCATTATCAGGAGCGCCCAATGCGTATATGGGGGCTATTGCAGTAGCCATTGGTATTGGACTACAGAACTTCCCTGAAGGAGCTGCAGTCTCCATCCCCCTCAGAAGGGAGAACCTCAGCAGGTTCAAAAGCTTCATGTATGGCCAGGCCTCAGGGCTCGTGGAGCCCATAGCAGGTGTCTTAGGGGCACTGTTGGTTATCCAAGTGCAGGCAATACTGCCCTATGCCCTCGCCTTTGCAGCAGGAGCTATGATCTACGTAGTTGTTGAAGAGCTTGTCCCTGCAGCCCAAGGCGATCCTGATGACCACAGCGCAACACACTATGCCACCATCGGAACCATGATAGGCTTCACGGTCATGATGATGCTGGACGTGGGACTGAGTTGATCTAGATTCTTTGCAAGAGGTTCTCTATGGTGAGGTTTCCCAAAGAGGAGACACCCCGTGCCTGTACCTGACTTGCTATGGCTTCCCCTGCGGTATCGCGCTCATCAAGTTCTATGGTATCCAGACCATAGAGTGAATTCACCAGATCCTGCACCTTCAGACTCTCCAAGGGCTGCATGGGAATATACGTCGTATGACCGTTGTTGGTGGGCGTGATGAATTTCAGCTGTGACAGCAGTTCCAAAAATCCATTGAGACGCAGGTCTGGGATCGCCAGGCGATCCATCATCTCCTTGATGGTGGTGGAACCTCCTCCATTACGGAAATTACTGCCAATGAGCATCATGATGTTTATACCCTCACAAAGCTGTAAGGCTGGGCTTTGGGGAAGACCTTTGTACACTTGGATGTCGGGACGGAACTGATGGACGTATGCCAGTTCTACGCAGTAGAAGACAACAGCCCAGAACACATAGAAGAGCACAAGGAAAAGGAATACTATGGCCAGGGAGCCATAGATGACAGAGTATCTGGCTGCCATGCCTGAAAGCAAGAAAAGTAACTTGCTGAACACCATAAGAAACAAGGTCCCAGAAATGGAACCAACCATAGCAGACGAGAAACGAACCTTGGTATTGGGTACAAAATACGTAAGCATGAAGAGAATTGCCCAAGAGGTGACTATCGGTGCGATCACCCCCACTATTCTGGACCAAAGTGCAACAGAAGCGCCAATGAGGTTCAGATACCAGGAGTTCACCACTGATTGGATGCTGATGTAGGCAGCGATAAGCAAGCATGCCACGATAAGGAAGGTCACAAAATTGGCCAGACGCTTGATGGAGTTCCTATTGCGCGTAGTGCGATAGATATGGTTGATGACTGTCCAGACCTTGTTGATCAGGAGCACCATGGTGATGAGAAAGGAGATAAGTCCTACAACTCCCAGACTTGTGGCATTGGTAGTGTAGAGGTTCAACAGGTCCATAAGCTGAAAACCGGCTTCAAAGCCGATGACTTCGGAAAGCCACTGTCGAAGCAAATCGACAAGTGGCTCCAAAACACCAAAAGCACTGAAGAAAGTAAAGATGAAGGTGACAGCAGGCACCAAGGCCATCAAGGTGGAGTAGACCATACTTGATGCTGATTGCATCACGTTGTCCCTAATGGCCTGATTAAAAGCAAGGGAAGCGAGTTTCAATGATGCAAGGCTCTGCTTCTTTATGGTGCGGATAAAACCCATGTGACTACACTCGATCCATGAGCCATGAGATAAGGTACTTCATGGTGGATGTCCTGTCAGTCTCGTTCAGGAGCTCGTGTCTTGCTCCGTCTACCAAGTGCAGGGTAAGATCCTCAATACCGGCTTGCTTGTAAAATTCCTCGACCTTTTGCAAACCTTTACCATAGTTCCCTACAGGGTCCATACTCCCGCTGATAATGAGAATGGGCAGGTCGTTGTGCAGGCGTTTCGCCCTTTCGATGCTGTTGGCATAGCCAATGCCTTCCAGCATGTCCTCAAAGAATTTTGCCGTACAGACAAACCCACAAAGCGGGTCATCATCATATTTCCTGACCTCTTTCTCGTCACGGCTGAGCCAGGCAAAAGCTGACTGTGCATCTGGTATCTTTTTGTTGTAGGAGCCAAAGCTCATCTTGTTCAGTTGTACATCGACAAACTTCGAACCACGCTTCTTCACATGTGATCGTGCTATCATGCCACCAATCTTGCCAAGGATCCCCATCGAAGCGCCTGTTCCCATCATGATGACCCCATCATACAGGTCAGGGGTATCTGCAATGATGGTCCTGGCCAAGAAGGAGCCCATACTGTGTCCCATTAGGAAGAGGGGCTTCTTGGGATACTCCGAAACGATGAGATTGGAGAGTTCCATTGAATCTTCAGCAACACGCTTCCACCCGTCCTCCTGAGCAAACCAACCAAGAGTTTCTTCTGCCTTGGTAGCTGTCAGGCCATGTCCCCGATGGTCCTGGGCATAGAGAGCTATGCCTTGCTTATTGAGATGGGTAGCAAACCTTTCATAGCGCTGGCTATACTCAGCCATTCCATGAAGAAGGTGTAATACAGCTTTCACCTGATTCCCCTCGGGAATCCATGCGTGAAAGTACAACACATGAGAGTCACTACAGGTCAATTTCCTGATATCAGACATATGCACCCCCCCTAACCTACAATTGTTATACAATTTCAATGTCATTCTACCAGCAATATAGCTAACTAACAAGAATATCCTACCTCAATAGGGTAAATTCACAACAATGCTCTTTTGTGATAGTATATAGACATGGATACAATCATCTTTGGTTCAGACTTGCACGGGTCCTTACCAGCACTTACCTCACTTCTTGAAAAGGCAGAGAAACTTCATGCCTCAATGCTCTTGCTTGGAGGGGATCTCTGTCCTCCAGACAACAATCTCTTCAAGATGGCAATTGCCAACAGCCTCATAGAAATCATACATGTCAGGGGAAATTGCGACAATGCATATGACTTTTCCAAAGCCCAGCTTCCTCTTCCTCCCCTTGTCCACAGGTTCCAGTTTGGAGAGAGGACGATCCTGCTTACCCATGGGGATAGATACCCTTCTCCCTATGGTCTCGGCCTAAAAAAAGGTGATATCTTTATTTCAGGACACACCCATACACCACAGCTGCATACAGACGCCATGGGCATCATATGCGTCAATCCAGGCTCAACAACCTTTCCTAGGAATATTTTGGGTCCCACCTACGGTCTCATCGACAAGAACAGCATCAGAATCCTCTCACTGAAGGATGATGTCTGCATTACAGAGCTGAATACCTACGTTATGCCCCGTAAAGACCAGTAAGCATCAAGAAGACGCGCAAGAGGAACTACTTGGGAAGATGAGTGATTGCTGGATGCATCGACTAGGAGTTGTTCAGGCAACGAGCCATACCTGCCACTACGACCTGTCAGCTTACTGTCGATCTCCTGTTGCAAGCTCCATGCCTTTGCTCCGATCTGTGCAATCTCCTGGGGTTTGACCTGATACCCTTCTGAAAGGGAAGCAAGCTTTGCAAGCAGCTTCCAAGCCTTCCCCGGCATTAGGAAGGGGGGAAACCTAATACACAATTTTTCATAAAAAGGGATCGATAGCCAAGCACATAGCCCCAAGGACTCCATCGCATAGCGCAGGTCCTGGGAAAAGACAGCCCACCGGGCAAGCTTTCTCTCGTTACCCCTATGATAACGATTCCCATACATCAGTTCAGCAAAGACAAGGGTATCATCGCCTGTAGCGGCAAGGATCGCCTGGGTCGGCAAGCCTCGGTAATCAAACGGAGGAAGTGCCTGCTCATCAACCATATAGGCGTGTTCTTCTCCTCCATACATGCCTACCAGCTTGGCGAAAGGCTCTGCAAGTTGTTCCCCTGTGCCCTTACGGTATGCAATTGCATCGATTATCCGCATATATTGCATCACAGTCGAACTTCCCAGATCGGGAAGGAAGGACAAGCCCCCTTCTCTTCGAGTCTTTCTCGCCCAAGAGAGAACAACCCCCACACTGATGGGGTCAAGACCGTTGTCAGAGCAACGCTGCACCAGAAGCGAAACACGACGATAGTCAAAGAGCTCCAGATTAGATCCCAAAGCCATCAAATTGGTAAAATCAAGAAGATTCTGTCTAGGTGACATCGGTGTTCCGGATGCAGGACATCCAGCACATACTGAATCTTCATTGGTCTGTCCTGTTGCTTGCACCTTGGGACAGAGGCCCCATAGCCTTCCATCCACCCGCAAGGAGTAGTTATCAATGGCAGCCCAACCATGTCTGTTGGCTTTTTTCAAAAGGGTTGCAGGCCCCTCTTCCTGCATAGCCTTGCCAATCTTGGTATTTTTTAATAATGCAAGATATTTTTTGGTACAAAGGCCCAGCTCTTTGGTATTATAGCTTTCCCTTCCACTGGCAATGGACTGGAATAGGATAAACTTGAGATTTTTCAAGCCAAATACCATACCGACCCCACCACGGGTTATGTTAAGCTCACTGTATACGAGGGAGGCATAGGGAACTTGATATTCTCCAGCAGGCCCGATGCACAAGAGAGGACGATCACGAAAATGCTTCTGAACTTCACTTGTAGTCATGTCATGGAAACGCTCTGCATTGGAAAAGGTCACCTTCTGGGAATCTATCTCCAGGCTACACAGACGTCGGCTCCTGCCGATAATGACCATGGCAGAGTAACCACATCCTAGCAGGTTTTTGGCAAGCGTGCTGCTATGGCCATTGACCGCAAGCTTTCCAGTAACAGGAGAACGCGTGACTACCGTAGAGGAGTCGGCACACACCATGGAGGTGTCGCTAGCCGCCCCTGCAGCAATGACGATTGGATTCCCTTTCTCGTACAAATGGCTATCGAGACTATCATATGAGGCATAGGTATCCCAAAGCGAGAGCGCAAGAAGCCGTCCCCCCAACAGAGTTTTTGCATCTGTTTCGGTGAGGGGGATTTTCTGCCAAGACTCTTGGGAGAGATCAATAAGAAGAATTGCCCGTTGACGATACGGGAATGCCATTATCTGCTTTTTTGCCATATATTCAAGGTACCTACCACGCTTTGAGCTGTCAATTCAGCCAGAATTACTCTCGATGGTCTAGTATACCATAAAAACCAGCATTCGTTTTACCCTTGTTCTATCACCCTTGTTGGTCGTATGATGAGGATATGAAACAGATAGTAGTAACACACGACGACAAGAAAATAAGCCTGCCGATGGGATCAACGGTCGAGGAAGGTCTCCTTGCCTTTGGTATCGCAAAAACAACTGATACCCCATCCTATTTGGACAACCCCATTGTAGGGGCTCTAGTGAACCATGAGCTGCAATCCTGCTCGAGTGCCATGGTCAGCGACTGCACCCTTGAAGGAGCGAGGCTGTATGGCGATATGGGCAAGAGAATGTACCGTCACAGCATCTGCTACCTCCTGTGCTGTGCTGTCTCGATGCTCTACCCCAGCAGGAGGCTTGTAATCGGACACTCCCTTGGGGATGGCTACTACTTCAGCTTCGATGATGACCTGACCCTGCAGGCAGACGATATCGAGACCATCTCCGAAACCATGAGGGCTCTGGTTGACCAGGACCTGCCCATAGAAGAGGTGGTGCTCCCCTATGAAGAGGCTATGACTTACTTCAAGGAGAATCATTTCGACCAGACCGCGAGTCTTATAGCCACCCATAACGAGCCTGTGGTCGAGCTTTACCGCCTGCAAGGCTATCTCGATATCTCCTATGAGCCTCTGTTGTGCCAGACAGGCCTGATGCAGGTATGGGAGCTCAAGCCATACCAAGACCGTGGCATGCTCCTGCGTTATCCCAGATCCCATAATATCGGGGCCTTGGATCCTTTTGTTGACAACCCTCTGCTGTTTGCCATCTTCAAGGAGTACAAGGCTTGGGGAAGCATCCTCAACGTCCAGTCCCTCGGCCAGCTCAACCAACTGGGTAACCAGAACACCATAGGGTCTTTCATCCGACTGGCAGAAGCCCTGCAACAGAAGAAGATAGCCAACATCGCAGACCAGATCAATATCCATAGCAGTGTGAAGGCTATTCTCATTGCAGGTCCCTCATCCTCGGGAAAGACTACCTTTGCCCATAAGCTTGCCGTCCAGTTGCAGGTGCTAGGAAAGCGTACTATCAAGATTTCGTTGGACAACTACTACCTTGCCCCTCATCTGGCACCAAAGGACGATGACAACAAACCAGACTTGGAAGCTCTGGAGGCCATCGACCTCCCCCACTTCCAAAAGAACCTTGCTGCCCTGATAGCAGGAGAGGCGGTAAACCTTCCCCGCTTTGACTTCAAGAGCGCAAACCGAACCTTTGAGAAAGAGCATGTACAGATGGACAACCGTACCATCCTCATCATCGAGGGTATCCATGGGATGAACCCGAGGCTTACCAACTCCATCGATGGCGATGCACTGTTCCGTGTTTACATTTCAGCTCTCACCCAACTGAACCTTGATGACCACAACCGTATCAGCACTACAGACAACCGCATGATCCGTAGGATGATCAGGGACAACAGGACTCGGGGTACTGATGCCACGACAACACTGAACATGTGGCCCTCTGTTCGACGTGGAGAGGACCTGTTTATCTTCCCTTACCAGAACAATGCCAACGTCATGATCAACTCAGCACTCGACTATGAGCTTGGGGTGCTTTCACCCTATGTACAGCCACTTTTGAAAATGGTAAAGCCCAGTGCAGGAGCGGCCTATGAGACAGCACGGCGCGTGCTCAAGTTCCTGGAGAATGTGAACCCGATCCCCGATACCCTTGTCCCGCATGACTCACTGTTGAGGGAGTTCATCGGAGGCAGTGAGTTCGGTGTAGTCTAGGCACTCACATCTCTCGCATGGCTCCAAAATTCTTTAGATAGTCCCAAATGAGGAAAGAGGCGACCCAGGTCGCCTCTCTTTTTTATTTGTTAATTTTGTTTGTTTCGTTAGTTCGTTACTCTTTAGATCAGGTGCTATAGATGTGCTTGAACTGGTCAAATAGCTCAGACACCTGTTCCTTGCACTTTCCACAGACCGTACCATACCCGGTGATCCTTTCAAGATCATCCAAGGTCTTTGCCTCCCCGCTTTTCACCAGATCTTCGATTGCAACGTCAGTGACGTTCTTGCACTCGCAGATAACCTTGGCTATTTTTCTCTTGAATGGATTATCACGCTTCTGCTTGACCAGATAGTCATCGATAGCTGCACGAAGACCCTTATCCCCAAGGACGGAACAGTGGAACTTGTGATCGGGCAACCCACCAAGGGCGTCGGTAATCGCAGCTGGAGAGAGATTATAGGCCTCTTCAAGGCCCATTCCCATAACCATCTCACTCATCATGGAGGTGCTGGCAATTGCCGAGGCACACCCATAAGTAAGCCAACGCAGATCGACTATCACATTATCCTTAACCTTGATGGCAATCCGCATCTGGTCTCCACAGGCAAGGGAGCCGACTTCGCCGACACCGTCAAACTCAAAATTCTCGTCTTCGACCCAGGTGTTTCTGGGATTCATAAAATGATCTTTGACTACAGGGGAGTATACCCACTGGCTCATAAAATTTGTACTCATCGTGTTGACATTCCTCTTATGCGCTTGATAATCGGTGGTAGCTTCTCCAAAACATAGAGAACCTCTTCCTCGGTGTTATATCGACCGAAACTGAACCTGATCGATCCATGTGCCAGTTCTATATCCACTCCGGCGGCAAGCAGCACATAGCTGGGTTCAAGGGACCCACTTGCACAGGCACTACCGGTAGAGACCATAATTCCTTCCATATCGAGATAGAGTAGGACAGACTCCCCTTCTGCACTGGGAAACGATACATCCAAGGTGCCGGGAAGGCAGTGCTCTTGGTTTCCGTTCACCACTACGTTGGGAATCTTCTCTTCTATTCCTTTGCGAAGCATCTCCCGAAGGTGCCAAAGCTGGGCGCTCTCACTCTCCAAGTTCTGCTTTGCAAGCGTAGCAGCAACCCCGGTGCCCACTATATAGGGGGTGTTATAGGTTCCTGCACGCTTGCCCCCTTCCTGATGCCCGCCATGGACAAAGGCCTCAAAGGGAACTTTCTTCTTGACTGCAAGGACTCCGATACCCTTGGGCCCGTAGAACTTGTGAGCTGAAATGCTCAGGTAGTCCACACCCCAAGTCTTCATCAGGACAGGGATCTTACCAATTGCCTGGGTTGCATCGGTATGCATGTAGGCGCCGACGGCATGTGCCATCTTGGTGATCTCTGCAATTGGCTGGATGGTTCCTATCTCGTTATTCCCTGTCATCACCGAGACCAGGGCAACATCCTCATCAAGGTAGGTTGCCAAGGTTTCAAGCTCCACACGACCTGTCTTGTCGACAGGAACCTCATCGATGCGATAGCCCCTCTTCTTCAGAAACTTTACCGTTTCTGTAATGGAAGGGTGTTCGATGACGGTGGTGACGATGCGGTTCCTAGTGGATCCAAGATCGATAGCATCGCGAAAAATATTGAAGACGGTATTATTTGCTTCGCTGGCCCCGCTGGTAAATACAACCTCATTAGGGTCGCACTCAATGAGGGCAGCAATCTTTTCTCTCGACTGTTCAATGGCAAAGGCAGCTTCACGGCCGAAGCCATGCATGCTGGAGGCATTGCCAAAAAGTGTATTTGCTTCTGAGATAGCATCAACGACCTCTTGCGCCATAGGCGTAGTCGCATTGTTATCCAGATATATTATCTGTTGTTCCATATAGTAATCCTCTCTGTAAAAATAGTAACAAAGACCTTATAGGGTCAAGCCACACCACTTAGAAAGCAGCGTAGATATCTTTGTCAGATTCGTCAGAAGGACAATTCTTGCTATGGATGAACCTAAGCATACGGTGGGGGGTGAACCTGATGTGGTTAGCCTTTGCCCATTTTGCATATGCACAACTGTCGGGAATATACGAGGCAAACATTGCCCGAAGATAGGTCATCTTCTTACAGCGTTTGCTCTTGGTAAAGCGTTCGGCATAGACCGTACACTGTTTTGTCTCGGGATCGAAAAACTCACACCAGGAATCCAGGTCGATGACCAGCAAGCGCCCGTACATCGCCTTCTCGTGACAACAGAAGCCACATTGGGTGCATTTGCTCTCCCAGGATGTGTTGCAGGTGCTACACATGGAAAGCCCCCTCAGAGAGCCGTGTAAGCCTGTTCTGGACATCTTGATGTATGGGAGGAAGGATAGAGAGAGCTGTGATGCTGACATAGCCAGCGGAGACAGCCTGATAGTCAGTCTCGACGGTATCGCACTTCTGTACTGGAGGTATGCCACCATTCAAGGAGAAAATCACAGAGTTGCCACTATGGATGGAAGAGTCTTCATACACCTTCGGCTTCTCTTCAGAGCGTTTTGTCACCACATCATGGTAATCAAGATAACTCATGACCGCAGGCTTCCACTTTCCATTGCTCTTGGGAGGGACATTGATGTTGAGGATACAATCACTACTACACAGGGGATAGAGCTCGGGGAGGTGCTCTACGACAAACCGGGCTGCCTTCGCAAAGGCAAAATGCCCACTCTCATCACGCGTACAGCTCAAGGCTATCGCCTTCAGGCCGGTAAGCACAGCTTCCCGTGCAGCACCAACAGTGCCAGAATAGAGAATGTCAGTTGAAATATTGTATCCATGGTTGATGCCGCTGATGACCAGATCAGGATCGGAAGAGAATATCATCCCCTTACGGGCATAGAGCATGCAGTCTGCAGGAGTCCCGCTGCAATGGTAATGCATGGGGGCATATTCGGTGATGGTTATATCACCTCGGAGGGTCATGGCATGGCTGCTGGCACTTCTCTCATATGATGGCGCACATACCCAGACCTCGTGTCCTGCTTGGACAAGGGCCTCTTCAAGGACAGTAATGCCCTTGCTCTGGTATCCGTCATCATTTGTCAGCAAAATTTTCATGTATGATCTTGGAACACAACCTTGGCTGAACCGCCACCTTCATAGATGTACCATCGGGGATGAAAACCGAAAATGTGTTCGTACTCCTCCAGACGGCTAATATAACTTGGAAGCGCCTGTTTACTCAAGAGGACCATGACATTCCCACTAAACCCATTGGACACGAGCACAGCCCCTACACTACCGGTAATTTCTGAGGATCGCTTGGTAAGCCAATCGACCTCAGGACAGGAAACCTCAAGCAGGTCACGCAAGCCGGTTTGGATCTTCACCATAGTCTTTCCATACATGTTCACAGCTTTAGTATTGAGCAAGGAGGCTGCATCGAAGGTGAGCCTGGATTCCATCAGGATATACTCACAGATATGTCTTGAATCTTCGTCAAGTGGAACAATACGAGCGGAAAGGTCCCCTTCAGGGAAATCCCTGATGAACCCGCCGGGCTTCAGCTCCTTGAGCTTGGCAAAGGCTATCTCAATAGCCCTGCGTTTCGCAGCGATCTCCTCGCGCATGGCATTGGGAGATATCTTGCTATCGACGATGAGGGCGACATACTCCTCACTCTCTTCAGTAAAGGGGAAGGTCAGCTCCTGAAACGTCAGGTGCTGCAGGTCAAAGAACAGGACCTTTCCTTTTTGCCCGTTTATCATTGTCAGCAGGTCGCTGATCTTGCACAGTTCGTTGTTGAATGAGGTGTTTGCCTGGTAGATGACACGGATGATGGAAGAGATGCTCATCTGTAGGTCCATGAGGGTATTGAGGGCCATACAGACCCCAAGGGCGATGGCGGAGCTGACCATCTGGTTGTCACTGAGAAGCAAGGGTCCTTCAACAGTCACATTCATGCCTGTAAAATTAACTCCTTCATTTGCAAGGATACCGATGACACCCTTGATGTAATTTCCCCATCTATCTTCTTTTCGAAACTTGATGTTGCTTAAGGAGAACCGTTTGCGATCATTAAGGGTAGCATTGGCTAATCGCACCAACTGATCATCGCGCTGAGAAATACCTACAAACAGGGTGGCCACATCGGTGCCCAAGAGGGACCAACCCTTGCAGGCATCTGAATAACTGCCCAACAGAGTACAGGTTCCCGGCACCTCTACGATCACAAGAGGTGATTCTTCGTACTCTTTTTTATGATGACTTAGTATGTTTTCCATGCCCCAACCTAGCTTTTATGCGTAATTTTAGGCTACTTACCAATAGATTGCAACAAAAAACCACCATTTAGCTAATTGGTGGCTGATTCCCAAGGAAAATCCTAGAAAAAGGAGTGGTAAGCACAAAAAGAGAAATAAAGATATAAGCTCTTAGCAACAAAAAACCACCATTTCTGGTGGTTCCTTGTTGCTTATGCAGCTTATTTTTCCAGATTGTACCTTTTCTTAAAGCGTTCGATACGCCCTGCGGTATCAACCATTTTCTGGGTACCGGTAAAGAATGGGTGACAAGCTGAACAAATTTCAACATCAAGTTTCTTTGCTGTTGTCTTGGTCTTGATCACATTGCCACAAGAGCAAGTGACTTCAGCAACTTCATAACGGGGATGGATTCCTTTTTTCATAATATATATCCTCCAGGAATATGTGTTTTCTGCTGGCAGTACGCAGCAGACACGTTTCTGTAGCCGTCTCCGTCCTAATAACCTGCAGAGTTCGAATGGATCCCTGTATTTATTGAACGTAAGAACGCCTCATTATCCTTAGTCTTTCTAATTTTGTCAATGAGGAAAGGAGTCATCTCTTGATCATCCATATCACCGACTGCATTTCTTGTAACCCAAATCCTTGCTGCTTCATCGCTGGGGATCAGGAGGTCTTCCCTTCTGGTCCCACTCTTCTTGATGTTTATGGCTGGGAACTGGCGTTTGTCAGCCAATCTCCGGTCAAGGATAATCTCATTATTACCTGTTCCCTTGAATTCTTCGAATATGACCTCATCCATGCGGGAACCTGTCTCGACAAGGCCTGTGGCGATGATGGTCAGGCTTCCGCCGAACTCAATATTTCTTGCAGCACCAAAAAACCTCTTGGGCTTGTGCAGTGCATTGGAATCGACACCACCGCTGAGGATCTTGCCACTGGCAGGGACTGTCTGGTTATAGGCACGGGCAAGACGGGTGATGGAGTCCAGGAGGATGACAACATCCTTCTTGTGCTCGACAAGGCGCTTGGCCTTCTCGATCACCATCTCTGCCACCTGCACATGCCGGGAAGCCTGTTCATCAAAGGTTGAGGCAATAACCTCGCCCTTGACGTGACGGCGCATATCCGTAACCTCTTCGGGTCTTTCATCCACAAGCAAGACCATCAACACCACATCAGGGTGGTTGGTACTTATGGAGTTGGCAATCTTCTGAAGCAATACAGTCTTACCAGTGCGGGGAGGAGAGACGATCAGCGAACGCTGGCCCTTTCCGATCGGGCAGAACATATCGATGATCCTAGTTGCCATATCCCCTTCAGCTGTCTCAAGGCGCATCCTTTCATCAGGAAAGAGAGGAGTCAGGCTATCAAAGGGAACACGCATCTTTGCCTTTATTGGCTCATCGTCATTGACTTCCAGTATCCGTAGGATAGCAAAAAACCGCTCGTTATCACGAGGGGTACGTACCTGCCCTTTCACCACATCACCTGTCTTCAGGTAGAGGCTCTTAATCTGGGCCGGGGAGATATAGATATCTTCCAAACCGGAGAGATAGCTATTTGCGGGGGAGCGAAGGAATCCAAATCCATCAGGAAGGATCTCCAATGTACCCGTACCTACAATAACACCACCTTCAGCGGTGTGAAGCCTAAGGATTTCTGCGATGATCTCCTGCTTGCGTAGGTCCAGGATGTTGTCAGAGCTCATTCCTTTCTCAACACCACTCTTGCGTACTTCATCTATGGAGAGATTGGTATAGTCTGTCAGGTTCAGGACTGGCGCTTCTGAATGTTCTTCAATATTCAAGTCATTGGATGCATCATCCTGCTGACCTTGGCGCATGGAGCGGCTCTGATTATAGGGTTGCCCTTTTTGGTAGCTTCCCTTGCTATGGGGTCTGCTCTGCTGAGTTCGCCCACCAGTTCGAGAGTTATACTGGCTGCTTTTTCTTGGTTGTCCCTGATTAGAATTTCTGTTCTGATTGGGATTCTGGTTTGTATTCTGATTCTGGTTTGTATTCTGATTCTGGTTT
>CAYXYD010000003.1:29560-40707 GCA_964469205.1 uncultured Sphaerochaeta sp.
CTGATTGGGATTCTGGTTTGTATTCTGATTCTGGTTTGTATTCTGATTCTGGTTTTGGCCCTGATTCTGGCCCTGATCCTGAGAATCGGATGGGCTCTGGGAAAAGGAAACGGACGAGACAGGAGCTTGCTCTCTCTTGGTTTCTTTTGTAACAGGAGATGAGGCTTCCTCAGAAGGGATCAGTTCCAGCTGCGAAGTATCCTTCTTAGCTGCAGGCTTTTTCTTAGGTGCAGCCTTGGCAGTGGTGGACCCCTTAGGCCTTCCTCTCTTCTTCGGCTCAGAAGGAACTTCCTCTTCATGCTTTACAGCGGGAGGAGCGGTGGGTTCGGAAGTACCAGCCACTACGGGACTTTTTTTGCGAGTAATGCGACGTATGACCTTCTTTGCAGGTTCCTGCGCAGAAGGACGAGCTACGGCAGCTTGATCATTCAGTATTTCTTCGGAAGACATAGGATAAACTCCAACGAAACGGGTTTTTTGACAAGTACCTGATAGCACGTGCTACAGGTATGGCCCTTACCGGTTCCTAAACGTAAAACATAATGTAAGAATGTGCGGAAATATGAGAGAATGTATACCATTGGTATTTCCGCGGTTAGTATATTAAATATATTGCCACTTGCTCACAGTGTCAAGCAATGCATCCCCATTGATGTACTTACTGGCTAGTATTAACGCTGCAACTGAGGCTTTTCGTCGAACAGAGACCCTTCCCCATGAGGTAAACTGTAATTTTACAGTTTGTGTCTCCCTTCCCTTTGCTGCAAAACCTAACCATACCATGCCGACGGGTTTCTCAGCACTTCCTCCGGTAGGTCCGGCTATCCCAGTGATGGAAAGGGCATAATCGGTGCCTGAGACCTCTCGGATACCCTCGGCCATTTCAGCGGCGCATTCGCCACTGACCGCACCATATGTTTGCAGCATTTGCTCCTTGACGCCCAGCATCTTCATCTTAGCATCGTTGGAATAGGTAGCTGCCCCACCCCAGAACCAGGAGGAACTGCCACTCTCGTCTGTAAGCAATTTAGCCACATAACCTGAGGTGCAACTCTCGGCACAACTGATAGTCTGGCCCTTGGATCTCAGAAGTTCTGTCAGCAGACCAGCTGGCATGACGTCCCCATCGACAACCAAGGAAGGTCCTACAAGGGTGCGCAGTCGCTGTGCCATCTCTTGCCTTCGCTCTTCAGCATCACCCACCAGATAGAGGCTGATCTTCAGATCCTGAAAGCGGGTCCCCCATTGGATTCCCTCTGAGGCAACCTGGAGGCAAAGCTCTTCAAGCTTAGCCTCTGCAATCAAAAAGGTTGAATACTCGGTACGGGAGAAATCATTATGGCCAATAAGTTGTGCAAGCCAGGGCAATACCGCATCAAAGAACATAGGGTCCATCTCACGAGGAGGACCGGGCATCGCCACACAAGCAATAGAACGCTCGCCAACAGGGATGAATCCCTTAAACCCTGCGGCAGTCCCATGAGGGTTGGGGATAGACTCAAATCCAGAGGGAAGCATAGCTTGCTGTTCATTGGCCCCCCAGATACGTTCCCCTATTCTTGCGTAGAGAGCGTCAAAAGCACTCTGATCCCTAGCAAGGGGGACCTTGGCCAGCGTGGCGACTATGCTACGGGTAAGGTCGTCACTGGTGGGCCCAAGGCCTCCTGTGAGGATCACCACGTCGCAGGTATCGATACAGGCCTTGAGGGCGCTTTCAATGGTCCCGTCATCAGGGACAACCACCATACGCTCCACCCGGTAGCCAAGTTGGGTCAATTGGCTGGAGACGACCTGACAATGCTTGTCAGCTATCACCCCACGGGTGAGTTCAGTACCGATTACAAACAGAGAGGCAGTTTTATAGAGCATGTTCAGTCCTTCTTCCTAGATCGCACAAATGTCAGAATTCCCCTGAAGACACCAAGGGCAAGCAGGAACACTGAGAGATAGATTGCACCGAAGGCAAACCAGTCATCATACTTGGTATAGAACGTCTCTCCCTGACTTTCAGTCGTATATACCGGAACATCATAGATATGCCACCCCGTCTTGAAGGGCTCCATGGGATCGATGATCTTGCCGGTGACATCAATGAGGCAGGTCATACCGCTGTTGGTTCCCCGCACGGTAGTCCTACGGTTCTCGATGGAGCGGAAGACGGCCATTCCAAGGTGCTGCATCTCCGCAGAGACAGCCCTTGACCACCCGTCGTTGGTCATGTTCACAATGACCTGTGCCCCATTGCGTACAAACCTGGCATTAAGGGCGCCAAACACATCCTCAAAACAGATGGGGGTGGAAAACTTGACCCCTTCATCAGTCTCGAACACGACGCTGTCATATCCTGTTTCCCACCAGTTGTAGTCATTTGCCAAGAGGAGATTATAGAGCCAGGGCATTTGTTTCTCATAAGGGAAGTGCTCCGTAAAGGGAACCAGATGTTGCTTCCTATAGGAATTCTTGACCTTGCCCCCCTCAAAGAAGGTTACCGTATTGTAATCCTTACGGTTCCACGACCCGTCTTGGAGCAGAGCCGGCTTGTCAAAATCATCAAGAACCCCTTCGGGGTTTCCGCTCAGCAGCGGGATAGGCAGGGATTTGCCAAAGGAGACAAACTCCTCCACCAGGGCGGAGGTCGCCTCATCAGAGGGATATTTCTCATGCCAAGCCACGGAGGGAACAAAGGCAGTCTCTGACCAGAGGATCATATCGGGTTCTTCAGCAAGCGCTTCAAGGCTCATTTTTCTGAGATTGTTGAAGTTTCTCTTGTAGGTGGCATAGCCCCCTTCCCAGGTATCGGCATTGTGCTGGATGGTTGCAACTCTCCAGTGGTTATCAGGCTCCTGGGCTTTCCAGTGTTGGATTGAGACAAATCCAAAAATAAGGGATGCAAGGACTAGGACACCATATGCCAGGACAGGGACTAGGTGAGCTCTGAGGGTAGTGCCAAGGCCATCACCCTCTGAACGGATACGATTATAGAGCCACGCACCAAGGAAGGTCTGGGGAAGCACCATAAGAAAGGTTATGCCCCATACGCCTACCAGCGAAGCTATCTGGATGAGAGGAAGATACTCGTAGACGGCATACCCAAGGGTCCCATAGGGGTAGCCTGCGAACCAGTTTTGGCTCACATAGGTATAGGCTACCCAGATGACAGCCTCTACCAGGTATCCATACTTCTTAAACAGGCGCTCCCCAGCTTTCAGCAGGGGAAAAAGCATGGCCATCTCCCCGCCCTTGATGATAGGTACGATCAGGATAGCTAAGGGATGGAATGTCTTTAGCCAGTAGTTGAAAAACAGATAGAAGACAAACCCAAAGAAGAACCCATAGACAGGGACCAGTTTCCAGGTTGTGTTTCGTATGACGGCAAAAAGAGGGATCAACGCAAAAAATGCGATGAAACCAAATCCACGATTTGTGATGAAGCCGGGGAAAGCCATCGAATACACGAAAGCCGTCACCACCAATATAAAAACCTCAGAACAGACTGTTCTGAGGCTCCGTCTCTTTATTAAGCTATGCAAAAGAGTCTCTCCTACATTCAACCAACTAAGGTCAATCAGTCAATGACAGATTTGTTTTCGCGCAAATTCCAGACATAGTCCTTGAGTTCTTTACCAGGACGGAAAATAGCGACCCCGTGGGTCTCTACTGCTACAATAGCACCTGTCTTGGGGTTACGAGCCCTCTCCCTACCTTTGCGGGTACGGACCTCAAAGGTGCCAAAACCCCGAAGTTCGATAATCTGGTCATTTTTGAGTCCAGCTTTCACTTCCTCAAAAAATGCGTCGATTATCATATGGATGTCAGATCGATTCAGTCCATGTTTTTCATGAAGACTTTCAATAATGGCCGCTTTAGTCAATTTAGGTTCTGCCATGGTTACTCCTTCAACAATTCTATTTCTCATGCGTAGGCCGGTATATCACATACACCAATATATATTTTCAGAACAGCGCTGTTATGCCTGAACAGCAGCCTGAGCACTCATCTTGTTGAAACGGGCATGCAGCCTTGACTTTTTTCTGTCAGCAGTGCGGGAATGGATAACACCCTTGCTGGCTGTTGAATCAAGCAACTTAAGGCTGAGATCGAGTGCTGCAGAAGCACTGTCCACATCCCCAGCTACCAAAGCAGCATCAAATTTCTTTATGGCTGTGCGCATAGTACTTTTTACAGCACGGTTCCTCATTCTGCGAACGACATTTTGTCGCTCTCTTTTTTCAGCAGACTTGTTAATCACGTAATACCTCCAAACATATCACTTAGAATACGTATTTCTTGTATAAATATAGAATCGGCAACGAGGGCCGACGGTTAATCAAAATATCACACTCTCTAAAATCGGTCAATACAATGCTTTATATCAATTGGACAAATATTCGTCTGAATACTCCTTAGTTAACTCCCATCGATTGGCTTCTTCATTGAAAACAACAGCTGAATGGGGGATGCTGAGCATTCTTCCCTCAGGTCCTAACAGCATAATTTTTTTCCTGAGAATATTTATTTCTGTAATTTTCATCAGTTCAAACCCAACTTTGAGCTTACTCCCTTCTGAAGGGTACTTGCGTTTCTCCTCCACATAAAAGTCAAACTCATAGGAAAGGCAACAGAGCAGGCGTCCGCAAGGTCCGGAAATCTTCATGGAATTGAGCGAAAGATTCTGTTCCTTTGCCATCTTGATGGAAACAGGATCGAGCTTGTCGGTCACACTGTGACAGCAGTAATCGCGTCCACATACGGCAAGACCCCCAAGGACGCGACTCTCATCACGAACCCCGATCTGTCTCAACTCAATGCGGATTCTGAATACAGACACCAGATCCTTGACCAACTCCCTGAAGTCCACCCGGACATCAGCGGTGAAGAAAAAGATAATCTTAGGTTCTCCAAGCAAGAAATGGGCTGTGACCAGCTTCATATCCAGCTTGTGAGCGGTGATCTTTTCCCTACAGATCTTCATCGCCTCGTCTTCCTTTGCAGAAAGTTCCTGATAGCGTGTCAAATCAGAGGGGGTTGCCAGACGGTCAATCCACTGGGTGTCTCCTGTTAGCTGGACCATCTCGAGGGGGCTCCCTTCTGAGCTGTCGTCATTGAAGATCTCATCAGGTTCAAAGTTATAGGTAATCTCTTCGCCAGAGGCCTGTTCTTCACTGCTCTCTTCAGAAACTTCCACCGTTTCCTCTTCACCAATGTTTTCGCTGTAAAGGCATGCACCACGGCACTGGTCATTGCCCTTCTGGTATCCCCTACCCAAATTGTGGGCACTAGCCACCACAACGCCCATATCGAGGCCGTAACGGGTAGGAGAGACGACAGAGGTGCCGGGGTAGAGAACCGAATCCCAAGCACAGATAGTTGTCTCATTGGAAGAGGTGTTTTTTACCAAATATATATAAGCGCTGGAGGGTCTGTTTTTCACAGGAGCCTTCTCAACACTGCGTACACGATCTTTTTTCATGCTAATCCTTTGCCACGAGGGCGGAGCACACTCGCTAAAACTTACGCTATCACGAGTAAGAATAATTGTCAAACTCTATGCATCTTTTATATAAGTATTTTCTACTCTATGAATTACGTATATTGACGATTACCTTTGCTCATGGTATATTTTAGACACTCTCCCGAACAAGCGAGAATCCAAACTCAAGGAGCCTGTATGCAATTTTTCGATACGCACGCACATATAGGGTTGCTCCAAGATGATAAAATGGAACAACTGCTGGCAGTCCAACTTGCTAAAGTCAAGAAGGTCAAACACATTGTGAGTATTTGCAACAGTCTTTATGACTTTGAGAAAACCTATGCAAACCTCGAGAGTGTAGACAGTGTCTACCATGCTGTAGGGGTATCACCCACTGAAGTGGCCAATCCAGGTAGGGATTGGGAAGAGAGAATCCTACTCCATGCAAAAAAGGACGGGGTCGTAGCCATCGGGGAGACAGGACTTGACTACTACCATATGTTTGGTGGCGACAAGAGCGCCCAGATAGAGCTGTTCCTCAGGCATCTGGACATTGCAAAGCAACTAGATCTTCCTGTCATTATCCACAACAGGAATGCAGGAGAGGACCTGCTGAACATCCTTGAGGAAAAACTCCCGCCCAAGGGAGGCATACTCCACTGCTTCGGAGAGGACTGGACCTTTGCCAAGAGGGCACTCTCACTCAACCTTACCTTCTCCTTTGCCGGCAACCTAACCTTTAAGAACAGCAGAATGATCCAGGAGGTTGCACACAATCTCCCTCTGGACAGAATCGTCATAGAAAGTGAAGCCCCCTTCATGACGCCCTACCCTTATAAGGGTGAGCGAAACAAGATACCTTACATCATTGAGACGGCAAAAGCCCTCAGTGAAATCAGGGAAACCTATCTTGAAGAGCTCAGTGAAAGTCTTTATGCTAACAGCCTAAGGGCCTTCTCCCTTCCAAAGGACGTATGAGCGAACAGAACCTATATCATCCGGTAACGTTAGGAAACACCCTCATCAAAGGGAATCTTTTTCTCGCACCACTAGCGGGCTACACTGATGTGCCCTTCCGTTCCCTGTGCATTGAGATGGGCACTGATATGACCTTCACCGAGATGATCAGTACCGAGGGGCTCTTTCGCAAGGGCGAAAAAACCCATGACCTGCTGCAGAGGGCCCCTAACGAGAGCGAGTACGCTGTCCAGCTCTTCATGAGTACAACCGGCTCCCTACCAGGCGCCCTTGAGCAGCTACAAGCCTATAACCCCACCTTCATAGACATCAACTGCGGATGCCCAGTCCCAAAGGTCACCAAAACTGGTGCCGGCTCTGCGATGATGAAAAATCCTCCACTTATCACAGAAATTGTCAAAATGATAACACAGACGCTTCCTACTCCTGTATCGGTAAAGTTTCGTACGGGGTGGGATGCAAACAGTCAGAACTATCTGGAGTTTGCCCAGGCAGCCTTGGACGGAGGCGCCTCCATGCTCACCTTGCATGCAAGGACAAGGGCACAGGGGTATGCTCCTTTTGCCGACTGGTCCAAGCTGAGGACCTTGAAAGAGTACTGCATACAAAACGGGTACTCCGTCCCCATCTTTGGCTCAGGAGATCTGTTCCAAGCCCAGGATGCCAAGAGAATGCTTCAGGAAACTGGTATCGATGGCGTCATGTTTGCAAGAGGGGCCATAGGCAACCCCTTCATCTTCCAGCAGGCCAGGGATATCCTTGAGGGAAAAGAAGAACGAATCATACCCCTTGAACAAAAGATAACCATCATAATACGCCACCTCGACCTCATGATCGCCCACTATGGGGAGAAAAGTGCTTGTACCCAGATGCGTAAGCATACCTGTTCCTACCTCAAGGGAATTGCCAACACTGCTGCCATAAAGCAGGAAATAGTAAAGGCAAGCAAGAGAGAAGATTACTTGGAAGCTATGCAGAGGCTCCAAGCTAGTTGTTGACCACTCAACAGGTAAAATGGTACGTTTAGATAAGAAAATATAGCAAGAAGGTAGTGCAATGAGAATACTAGTACTGGGCTCAGGAGCCAAAGACCATGCCATTGCATGGTGGTTTTCCCAGAGTCGTCTTATCAATGGTCTATTTGTAGGTCCAGGGAACGTAGGGACCGAATCCATTGCAAAAAATCTTGCCATTGATCCTGCTGATCCGAAGCAGGTGTATGAAGCTTGCAGACAAAACGACATTGAGTTCGTGTTCATCGGAACCGAGACCCCCCTGTTCACCGGCGTCATCGACTACCTCAATGAACGGGGCATCGATACATTCGGAGCGCCTAGCAGGGCTCTGAAGCTTGAAGGAGACCGTGACTTCTCCAGGAAGTTTACCGACAGGCATAACATTCCAACCCCTACACACCATGTGTTTGATAACGAGGGTGATCTTTCAGAATATCTGAAACGGCACACAGGTGAACGGTTTGTCGTCAAAAGCAATACCATCGCCCCAAGCCGTGTCATGATCGACTCCAGTGATTATGAGGCTCTGATGAAATTCTCCAAGGAGATTCTTGCCAGTGGCTCAATCCTACTTGAAGAGCATCTCGAAGGGCTTCCCATTACCCTTACCCTCCTAGTCGACAACAAGGGCTACATGATGTTGCCCCCATCGAGTGACTACATGAAGGCAGGCCACGGTGGTCTTCCTACCGGAGGAATGGGATCCATCTGTCCGGTACCACTACAGGAATCAGTTGGCCAGTCGCTTGTCGACACCATCATAGAACCAACCCTCTTCGGTCTGAAGGCTGAAAAGATGGCCTATAAGGGAGTACTGACCATCAGCGTCATCATCACCAAACAGGGCCCTATACTGGTAGATTATCACGTTCGATTCAACGATCCGGCTGCCCAAGCCATCGTCCCTCTGATCAGAACCGATATCATCGACATCCTTACAGCTATGAAAGAAGATACTCTATCTACCTTAAACCTTGAAGTCTCCACCAATTCTGCTGTCGCCCTTGTGGTGGCATCAGAAGGATACCCAGAGGATCCTATAGTCGGTAAAACGCTCGAGCCCATCCCAGCGGCTCTCATGCGCAATGCCTTTATGGGTTCCCCCTTCTATTTCTTTGGCGGAGTTCACGCCAAGGACGGAACGCTGGTTACCAGTGGAGGAAGGTGTGTCACTGTAGTGGGTATAGGCTACAATATCATGGATGCCAACAAGAATGCCTATAAGGGAGTCAAGCATATCTCATTCCCTGGCTCTTGGTATCGTCCTGATATTGGAGATAACTTCTTCACAAACTAACCAAGCAGAAAGAGGCTCCTCGTGAGCCTCTTCTTGTATCCACGCACAAGAAGCGGGTTCGTAAAAGCCATCGGCTGAATTCAAATTTCTAGAAACGAGAAACTACTGCAGTATCATCACAGCACAGAAAAGGACACCCAAATATAAAAGGGTGCCCTTTCTGTGCATTATAGAGTTCTGCTCGCTGCCTGTTATATATCGGACAAGCCTGCAAGATCGTCGGTTATGATGATCTCATCCTCCGGCCTTGCCCGTACTGCATAGGTAGGTAGCTCATACTTCTCCATCCAGACGCTCTGTGGAGCATCAGGGTTGGCTACAAGAGTCGGGATGGAGATGATGGCCATCTCCTCCATCAGAGGCAACCTGAACTTCCTGGTGATGCTTATCTCTTCCCAGTCGGAATCGGTGTAGGAGACGGTGATGGTATGCTTCTGTCGTGTCACATCCACCTTATCCCTATCACGTGGGACAAACTCAAGGGAATCAAGTTTGTTTATCTGTACCTCAACCATCTTCAAGGCCTTAATCTCTTCACCATTGACGGTGATGGTCTTGTTGTCCAAAAGGACGGTGTGCTGCTTTCCTATGAGGAAAAGCATCACGCCAAAAAGCAGGATTATCACTATCGCTATCAAGCGCATCAAAAACGTTCTGTTAAAGGTTATCTTCATACCTCTACCCCCTGTTCTTGAGCAAGGATCTGACCAGCAACGCCCCGGTCATGTTTTTTCCTGACTTCGTAGAGAACCAGAAAAACGGTGATAACACCATAGGAGACAAAGACTCTGAAGTATTCACCAAGCTGTGCCTGACCGATAAGGTTCTTTCCCGCCATAGGGGAAACGATGAACATAAGGTGGAACAGGATGACTCCCAAAAATACGTTACGCACCTTTGCATGACTTACGGTCGCCCCTCCTACCAAGAGGGCGGCAACACTGAACATACCGATCTGCATATGGCTGTTATACGTATTGAGAGTTCCAATGTTCTGTAGGTAGATGATCATACCATACCCTGCAAACACCGTTGAGATGACGATGGAGACGATACGGGTATGCTCAACCTTGATACCGGCTGCACGGGCAACTTCCATATCCTGTCCGACTGCACGCATATCCTGTCCAAGCTTGGTCTTCTTAAACCAGAGGACGAATATGCACAGAAGAGCTATCACAATCAAGGTGAACAGGGGAATGGGGATACCAAACAGACGAATCATCAAGAGGTTATCCAACCCTTTCCTGATGCCAATGAGGTTGACGGTATTACGAATACCATAGCCTCGGGGCAGCACGAGTGAGTTTGAACGGATAGGAATGATGGCTCCCATACCATAGAGGACTACCAACTGGTAGATACCATTCATGAAGAATCCAATGATGTAACTGGTGACCATTTCACGACCCTTGGCCATGTTGAGGATCTTTCCACACCAGATTCCCAGTGCTACGGAGATAGGTGTGGATATGATCATGGCAAGCAGCATACCCGGGATACCTACGATGCCCCAGTCACTGATAAAGATCAGGCCGATCTGACCAGCCATGGCACCGAGTGTCATACCAAAGTTCATTGGTTTATTCTTTTAACGGAATAAACCAATGAGAACCATAATGGAATAATCAGGAGATTCATCCCCAAGGGCAGTGATATTGGCTTGGTAACTAAGAAAAGCATCAGGGAAACCCAAGACTGGATGAATACCTATCCTAGGAAAATCCTAAACGGATTACTTCCTTTGGAAGAACTGGAGAATGAAATGGGGGAAGGATTCATCATGCCATCCTTCCTGTCGATAAAGGAATGAAGAAAGGCAGACCGCAAAATGCCATTATCTTGGAGGGATTCTGATGATGCAGGACAAGGAAATGCTGTTTGAGGTTGTTCCTAGAGCGGATCTGCAAAGGGATATTCAACAACTGGGAGTGTTTGGCATGTTGCAGGGCTTCTTGTGGGCCTCACAGTCAGAGATGGCAGGACCTTCCTCTGCGTGCAATACAGCGATGATTCCTGTGAATACAAGCGGACACGCGATGCAGGAAGGCCCAGAAAAAAGGAAACCGTCCATCTTACTTGTGGTGAGGTAGTCTCGCTCAAGGAAAAGGAAGGTGCAAAGGTTACCGCTGCTACACTTGGTATGTCTGTTGCCACATTCTACAGGCACTACAGATACAGCAAATGGAAAAAAGATGAGGAACCTTTCGTCTGAAGAAGCTATTCTCATATTAATTTGATAATGCGCATCAGGAAATGATTTCAAATTGAGGCTTATTTCTTTGAAAAAAGAACCTGGGAGAGGGAACCAGTCATCTATTACCGTTGTTCTCATATTTAATTTGATAATGTGCATCAGGAAATGATTTCAAGTTGAGGTTTT
>CAYXYD010000004.1:0-34134 GCA_964469205.1 uncultured Sphaerochaeta sp.
GTTTTTCTTTGACAAGCCTTTGGCAATTCAAATATTTCAACAGAAATATATGATCACCGCGTAAGCTTGTAATCTGGTACTATTCGGTTTTATGAGGCAGAATTGAGGAAATGTAAGAGTTTATGCATAATATATCCATATTCTCTGTATTTTTCTTGCATATAAATAGACATAATGCATACGTTGGTGATACACTCCCTCAAAATGTACTCACATGATGGTCATCTCTGGCCAGAAGGATTGCTTGTATGGTGAAGAAAAACATCGATTGGGGAAGTCTTAATTTTACCTATTCCAAGACCGATAGCCGATATGTTTCCCTTTGGAAGGAGGGAGTCTGGGATGAGGGGCAAATGGTGGAAGATGCCAACGTCACCCTCAACGAAAGTGCCGGTGTGTTGCAGTATGCCCAGACCTGTTTTGAAGGGTTGAAAGTATATACCACCTTAGATGACCGAGTAGTTGCCTTTCGTCCTGACCTCAATGCAAGGCGCATGTCCGATACAGCCAAAAGACTGTTGATGCCCTCCTTTGATGAAGGAAGGTTCATTGAAGCCTTGGACATGTTGGTTAAGGCAAACCTTGCCTATGTCCCACCCTATGGCAGTGGGGCAACCCTCTACATCAGGCCTTTCCTCTATGGAAGTGGGGCGATCATCGGGGTGGCACCATCCCCTGAATATACCTTCAGGATGTTCTGTACCCCTGTTGGCCCTTACTTCAAGGGTGGGGTCAAGCCTCTGAAGCTGGTAGTCAGCGAATATGACCGTGCAGCTCCCCAAGGTACCGGGCATATCAAGGCAGGGCTCAACTATGCCATGAGTTTGTATGCAGGTCATGAGGCCAAATCCAATGGTTTTGCCGAAAACGTCTTCCTCGACGCTGCAACGCGCACCAAAGTTGAAGAGACTGGTGGGGCTAACTTCATTTTCATCACCGAGGACAACAAGGTAGTCACTCCCAAGAGTCCGACTATCCTGCCCTCCATCACCCGTCGCTCGCTGATGTACGTAGCAAAGCACTACCTGAACTTGGAGACAGAGGAGCGCGACATCCCCCTGACAGAAGTAAGTTCCTTCAAGGAAGGGGGTCTTTGTGGCACCGCTGCAGTAGTTTCTCCCATTGGATCGATCACAACCAAAGAGGGAGTCATCTCTATGCGTAGTGGCATGGACAACATGGGTCCTATAATCAAACAGCTCTATGATACCCTTACCGGTATCCAGATGGGCAGGATTGAGGCTCCTGAGGGTTGGATCCACGAGATAGCCTAATGCTCTCTCATGGGTTTGAATAAAACCTGAAGCCTTCCATGCTCTGAACACACTATCGATTACACAACAAACCTGCCTTTTGGCAGGTTTGTTGTTGATGGGCTTGTATTGATTTTTTTTGGTCCAATTCCTTTTTCGTTTTTTTGAAAAGCTAAAGCGCCGATGTTCCCACCCGATGTGCATGCTTAGCATGCATTTCCATCTATTCAGCCTCCACATGCCTGAACTTGGTAAAGACCAAGGTAATGGTCAATATCAAGGTGAATGCAGCCCCTCCCAGGCCTGCATTCTTGTAGGAACCGAACAGCTTGTAGACAAGGCTGAAGAACCAGGGACCCAGGGCACTGCCAGCTACAACGATGGACATGGCAAACCCACTGATGGCACCTATGTGCTTTCTTCCATAGAGTTTGGGCCAGGTTACGATGTTCAGCATTCCAAACAACCCTGAAGCCGTGCCGTAGGATAAAAGAAAGAGCAGGCGAACCAGAGGGATCGAGAAAAAGACCAAGAAGAGTGATGTAAGGAATAAAGAAATTGCAAAGACCACAAAGAGCCCTTTAATGGGGAATCTGTCGCTGAGATAGCTCCCTCCAAACCGGGCAATGACAGAGATGACCGAGATAGGCAGGAAGATTGAGACAGCTTCTTGAGCTGTTTGTCCGAACTCTGAGAAGATGGAGACGACATGGAAGGTAAATGCTGTAGTAAAGAGTGCAGAGAAGCCCATGGCAAGCAATATAAGCCAGAATCCTCCTTCCTTACGAACTTGGGCGATATCCTTTTGTTGTACAGCGTCGCCGATGCTTGTTTTGCTAGACTGTTTCCGTAATGCCATACCCTGTTCCATCTCCATGGAGCAGGATGCAGGGTCAGACCTGAAGGTAAGGATGAACAGAGGCAGAAACACTACCAGCAGCAGGGAGGCCAGTGCCACCAAGGCTCCTGACCAGCCTAAAGAGTCTATTAGGCGCTGAAGTGGCTGGGGAGCATAGGAGAAGCCGAATGCGGTCACCAGACCCATAAGACCCACTGCAAGGCCCCTTCTGGACGAGAACCAACGAGCAACCATGCCTCGGGCTACCAAAGTCAGTACCCCCTGGCCAAAGAACCTGATGCCGAAGAAGCCCAGCGTCAGGACGATCATCGTCACTACTTGTGGGGGTAGGGAGAGCGAGGATGAGATCGTCCCTACGATAGTTTTGGAAAATGCAAGCAGCAGCAAGAAAATACCAAGGAAAAAGGTAGAGAGCCCTGCTGTAAGCCTAGCCCCTTTCCTATCGTAGAAGATACCTGCAAAGGGGATGATGAGGCTACTTGCCAATGTTCCGATCATGTACGAGCCGGATACTCCGACCCGTGTGAGGGAGAGGTCCTTGATATAGTGGTCGGTAAAGACTGAGACCCCCATGGTTTGGCCTGGTATGCTTGCCAGCACACCAATGCCTCCGACTACCAGAATTACCCATCCATAGTAGAAGGGTAGAGAAGAGATGAATGACGGTTTTTTAACAACTGTGGTTGTTGTATTGTCCTGCAATGAAAAACTCCCTAGATAAGATAGGCCCATTCTATAGGAGGAAGCTTTTTTGTGCCACATGCCTCACAGGTTTGCAAATAGGTTTTGTTGGTGTAAAGTAGGGAGAAGAGGAATTGCCGGATGAAAAAAGCCCTACTGGTCATGCTCTCTTTGCTGTTGCTTGGTTTGTCTCTCTTTGCAGGGGCGTGGAACAGGATCGAGACTGAGCATACCACCATCATCTTTGAAGAGCGGGATGCTGCATATGCGCAAATCATCGCATCCTTTGCCGATGAAGTGCTGATCCAGCTCGCTGATCTGCTCGAACACCTGCCCAAGCGAAAGGTGCCGGTCATTCTGAGTGGTAGACCTGCAATTTCAAATGGTATGTTCGCCCCCTTTCCTGCATCAATAATCCTCTACCTGACCAGCCCCGTGGACCGGTTTCTCGGATCGCGAACAGAGTCCTGGCTCAGAAGCCTCTACACCCACGAACTGACACACTACCTTCACCTAACTTCCCCTGTGGGTCCTGCCAAGTACCTCCTCTTTCTAGGACCTGCAGTCCCATCGATGAATACTGCTTTGATGCCGCTGTGGTGGGTGGAAGGCATAACAACCTATACAGAGAGTGAGTATACCCAAGGCGGAAGGGGAGATTCACCTCTATTCGCCCTTACCTGGCAGTCGCCTATGATCGAAGGCTCCCTGTGGTCCCTCTCCCAAGGAAGATACAACTCCAGCTTCCCCCCTTCTGGAAGGATCTACAGCACAGGCTACATTATGGTCGATTACCTCACTCGCCACTATGGAAAAGAGAGTTTTACTAGAGTAAACACTGCTTTTACTTGGTTTCCTTTCTTTGGCTTGAATGGCGCCCTTAAAAAGGAAACAGGTTTTTCAAGCAAGGCCCTGTTCGCCTTGGCCATTGAGGAACAAACGAAAGTATTACCTCAAGGCCCTTCCTTAGGTGTGCAGTTCTCCCCTGATGGCTTTGGCAACTACTATTTGCCTACCCCAACAGAGCAGGGATTGGTAGGATACTCCTATACCCAACAGGAGGGAGGCTCCTTGGTTCGCTATCCTACGGATAAAAATATCGAGATACTCAAGGGCCTTCCATATGTCGATGGCGATTCGGTATCCATCAAAGATTCCCAAGCACTGTTTTCCTTTGTCTGGGCCGATCCCTACCATGCTTCTTCTCTGCCTCTCGCCCCTGTCAGCTACAGCGACCTTATGCTTTATGATTTTACTCTGGATTCATTTAGCCGCATTACTGAAAAAACAATGCTTTCCCAGCCGGCTCTCACCAATAATGGCAAGCTGTTGGTTGCCATTGAACGCAATGGAGACAGACATACCCTTGTCCGCATTGACCAGAGTACAGGAAAGAGTAGTGTCCTCTATGACAACCCCTTGGGTTCAGTATTTGAACCAGTCATAATAAACAGCAACACAATCGTTGTTGTGGAGATAGTGGGAGGCAATTCTTCTCTTCTTGCCATCGATCTGGAAGGGGGAGTTACAGTCCTTATTCCTCCAACGAAGAGCGAGATTCGCTCGCCTGTTTATACAAATGATGAAAGCTTGCTCTTTGTCTCTGACAATGCACTTTTTCTGGGCTTGTACAGGTACGACTTCTCATCAGGGGTAGTAGAGAAGCTCCTCTCTGATCCCCAAGGCATCCTTAAGGCCCGTATCGAAGGCGATTCTCTGTTGTATGAGACCTACAGGGCTAAAGGCATTGCCTTGAAGAGTGTATCCCTTTCGTTGCTCACTCCTACAGTAGTTCAGATGCAAGAGCCACTTCCTTATGAACCTTCTTTCACTGCTCCAGACGAGATAGCGTTCTCCTCAAAGGGTTTTATCGACTACCCCCGTCTCAATCTGGTGCTTCCCTTTCCTTTTGTCAGTGAAAACATATTTCATCCAGGGCTATGGCTTCATAGCCAGAGCCTGCTCAGACGACAACTTCTTATAGCGCAGGTTGGCTGGGACATTGCCAATACCCGATTGGTGGGTTCTTTTGACTATCTTTATAATCCAGGCCCCTATTCTGTAGGCTTGCAAGCATCCTTTGCCAAGGAGAAGAGAGCAACCCTTACCCTCACTCTGCCTTTGCTGTACCAGGCTTCCCTGTATAATTATAAGCTTCTCTTTCTCCGTAGTTCACTACTACTGTTGGTCTCCCAATATGATGATATCCTGTACTCGCCCTCAGCTTCGCTTGGGTATCAGGTGCAATCTCGCGCTAAACCCAAGGATTTTTTTGGTGCCCCTTATGTCTCCACTTCCCTGGCTTTGCAGACCAAAGGGACGAACTCTCTGATTCCTGAGCGCTATCGTGTATTTGGAACTTTGGCAGGACAGCTGCGTATGTTCTCTACTTCTCAGATGCTAGCCTTGCAGCTCGATGCTGCATGGGACAGTACGACGAAAATAAAAGATGCCCTGTTGTATGAGGGCTTCCTTAATGCAGACCTTTATCCTGGCCTCAATGCAGATGCAAAAACTCGTCTTTCCTTACGGTATCACATTCCTTTTGGCTTGCTCGACCAACCAATACCGTATGGCGGAATGACGGGTCTTGGTCTTACCCTCTCTGCACAAAGCTCCCTCTATCTGAAGGATGAGGCTTTGCTCTGGGATGAAGAGGTAGTTGTTTCTGGAAGGTTGACCGCTTCTATGGTGTTGGGTAGCGGTTTGAACGTTAGGCCCTTTATCGCCCTTGCCTATAGGGTAAGTGATGGGAAGTATAGTTTCTCAGTCGGGCTCAATGGCGGTGCACTGATGGTTACAGAGGATACTCCTGGCATCTAATGGGGGTCGTGTCCGATATCAAGTCCTATTCCAACGAGGAAAATCCAAGGTCCTACATGGCTGGCAAAGGTAGGATTCATATTCTTAATGGTTTTGGTGTCGAAGACATACTTGATCGAGGCGGAAATCCTTGGTCGGTAGCTGTTGTTTTTCGCAACCCACTGTCCATCGCGGCCGAACTTGAATCCTGTTTCCAAGGCTACTGACACCTTGACTTCCTCGATGATGACGTTGGTTGGACTTTCCTGCAGGTTGAACCGCTGAAAGCCTCCTAGGGCCTTCAGATAGGGATACAGTAGGTCTGTAGCCTCCCACTCCTTTTGGTACCCCACCATCCAGGAAGCGACGGTCATGCGTTTTTGTGGGCCTTCCTGGTCATTTCTCAAGGGTCCGCTCTTATTTTGTGTTTGCCAGATGAACGGGCCAGAAGCTAGGGAGAAGGAATTATTCTGGCGGCCCATCATGTCATAAAAAACTGCTAGCGAATAAGTGAAGTCAGAATGGTCATAGGTGACCGGTTGGAAAATCTGCATGATATCGATGCCAACGACTCCGTAGGATGAACCGCTATTCTTGTGGTAGACCCAGGAGTTTGTTATGAGTCCTCCATTGAAATAATAGGAGAAGGTCGGTCCGCTCATGCGGGCCATCATCGTGTGGTGGGCATCTCCCACCCCAAAGTCATTCATAAAAGAGAATCCAGCCTTCAAGGTAAGGGCGCTTCCCAGCTTGATGAAACCAAGGGTTTGGATGGAGTTTTCCCAGCCAAAGGTATGGAGATAGGAGGCCTCAATTCCCACCTTTACCCAGCTTAGGGGAACCATCGTTTGGATGGTGGAGCCTAGGTTGAGGTGGGCATTGGTCTCTTCCCTGCCATAAGAAAGTTCCAGAATGGGGATTCTGATCCGCTCGTGAAGGTTGTTCTGTACTCTGTCGAAGCCAAAATCACCTTCGAGGCTCATCCCGACCAAAGGGGTCACAGTGGAGATGAAGAGACCCAAGGTAAAGCTAAAAGGTGAATAGATGTTCATATTGATCTGGTCATACCGATCTTCGTTGGTGATCCTGTCGGTGAAGCCCAAGGCATCTATCTTGAGGAATATCCTGTCCTGGATAGCGACTGTCAGGTGACTACCGAAAGAAAGCCCGTCATCGAGGTTATCCCCCAGACCCATGGTATAGTAGTCGTTTCCCATTTCCAAATGCAGATGGGTGACTTTAGATGCATGAAGAGGAATAAGGCATGCGAGCAGCAATAGGATTGCTAAAAATCTGCTTCTCATGGTTTACTCCTTTTCTGAAAGCTCCAACCAGCGTTCTTCCATCTCTTCCAAAGTCTCGCTGTTACTATGGTAGGTCTCTGTCCTATATGCAAGGGTGCCTAGGATTGTCTCTTGGGCATCGGAAAAACTCTCTTCCAGATTCTTTTGTAGGATATGGAGCTTTTCCATTTCAGCATTGAGCTTCTCCAGCTCTTTCTTTTCCTTGAAGCTCAGCCCTTTTTTCTCGTTTCTTCGGGATGTTGTTTCAGGTCTTGCTCGTTGCTTTTCTACAAGGGCCTGCTGTTGTGCCTCTTCCTTCTTTGTCTGTTCAAAGACTCTCCATTCGCTGTAGGGCCCGGGAAAGAAGCCGATGTTCCCTTCCATGTCCAGGACAAAGAGCTCGTCACAGGTAAGGTCAAGAAAGGCCCTGTCATGCGATACGACCAGGGTGCATCCGCTGAAGTCCTGCACATACTGCTCAAGGTTCTCCATGGTGGGCAGGTCCAGGTCATTGGTAGGCTCGTCAAGCATGAGGAAATTGGGGTCTGCTACCAGGCGGGAGATAAGGTAGAGCCTTCGCTTCTCTCCTCCTGAGAGGGTGGCGATGGAGCTTCTATGCAGGGTAGCAGGAAAGCCGAAGATCTCTAGGAACCTTGCGGCGGTGACAGTCTGTCCCTCGCTGAGGGTGATCCTCTCACTGATGTCCTGGATAAACTGGAGCATACCCTTGTCACTGTTGAGGTTGCGCCCTTCCTGGTCGTAGTACCCAAAGACGGTGTTGATCCCGGCATCACGCTCGCCCTTGTCAGGGGTTGCATGTCCTGAAAGCAGGTCAAACAGGGTGGATTTGCCTGAGCCGTTGGGCCCTACCACCCCGATTTTCTGTCCTTTGGTGAAGGAGTAGGAGAAGTCTGTGACAACAGGGTTTTCCCCATATTTTTTTGCAAGGTTTCGCACTTCCAGTATTTTCTTTCCCATCCTCCTGTTTGAGGAACTGAAGCTGCTTTGGACGGTCTCTGAAACATCTTTCTGCTCTGCAAGCATCCCCTTGATGCGGTCCTGACGGTTGGTATCCTTGCCTGTCCTTGCCCTGGGGCCTCGTTTGAGCCACTGTAGTTCCCTGCGCAAGACTACCGAGAGCCTGTCCTGCTCTTTTTGCATCATGCTCAACCTCTCTGCCCTTCGTTCGAGGAAGGAGCTGAAGGAGCCTGGATGCAGGTACATGCTACCACGGTCGAGTTCCAGGATGGCGTTGCATACCGTATCGAGGAAGTAGCGGTCATGGGTGACTATGATCATAGTCATGCTGCTGTCTTTAAGGTATTTTTCCAGCCACTCGATGGTTTCGATGTCGAGGTGGTTGGTCGGCTCATCCAGGAGCAGCAGGGTAGGTTGGGCACAGAGTACCCTTGCTATGGCTACCTTCTTCTGCATGCCTCCTGATAGGCTCCTGATAGGCTCGTCGAGCTTGTCATAGAGACCGAGTTCTCCCAACAGTGAGGTGTAGTCACTTTCCAAGTTCCAGCTTTGGGTAAGGTCGAGCTGTTCGGTAAGAGAGATGAGTTCCCTTTTTGTCTGGCTGTTCTGCTTTTTGTCAATTACCTGGTGATAGGAGTTCACTAAGGCGATGCGCTTTCCTTCTCCCTTATAGAGGTAGGAGCGAACTGTGTCTTTCTCGCTAAAGAGTATCTGTTGGGTGAGCATGATAAGCTCAGTCTCCCTAGCAGTTGCAATGGTGCCGCTGTCAGGGAGCAGTTCACCTTGCAACAGGCGAAGAAAGGTGGACTTGCCGGTCCCATTTTGTCCTATGAGCCCGACATGGTCGCCACCCTCAAGACCGAGGCTCACCTCTGTAAACAGAGGCTCTTCGTCGAGGGTTTTCGAGATGTTTTCCAAAGAGAGTACATTCATGCCCTAAGAGTACCAAAATGGGAATGCGAGCACAATAGACCCTAGAGCCTCTTAGGCTGCCAAAAACAGGATAGCCACGCCTATAATAGATACAAAAGTTCCCAATAGGCTTGAAGCGGTAATCTTTTTCTTGAGGATGAACTTGTCTATGGGCAACAGGAGAATGGGGGTGGTCTGTGTGATGGTGGTGACGATCCCAACCGGTGCCAAGGTGAACGCCTTCATCTGGCTGGACATGCCCAACACAGGCCCGATCATGGCGGCCATGAAGAGCAGGAACAGCAATTTGGGATTTTTGAAGGCTGCAAAGTGTGCTTTTGCATTTCTTTTGATGATAAAGCTGTAGAGGATGAAGGCCATAAGGCCCCCTACGTTCCTGAGGAGGTTGGTCGATACAGGGCCTGTGGAGTCCAGGGCATATTTGGCAAGGAGAAACGAGATGGACTGCAGGATGGAGGCAAGAATTGCAAAGAGCATGCCCTTTGCCTTCTGCTTCTCTTCGCTTGCCTCCCCCTTGATCCTCATGCCGCCTACCACCATGGATATGACGCCTAGGATGGTCAGGGAGATTCCCAGTATCTGCATTGGCTTGAGTCTCTCTGCAAAGAGAAAATAGGAGAAGATGGCTGTGGCTACCGGAGAGAGGGTCATGATGACCATCGATTCACGTGCTCCAAGCCACACATAGGCATGGAAGAGCATCATGTCGGTGATGAAGTATCCTATGGCACCGCTTGCAAAGAGGACCAGGTAGGTCTGGCTCGAGAGGTTGGTGGGAAAGAAGGTTCCTTCGGTGAAGTAAGCGAGCAGGATAACAGCGGGCAGGGCTATCCACATGCGTACATGGGCTACAGCGTCTGATCCTACCTTGGCACCCAAGTGACGGTAGACGAGCGAGTTCTGTGCCCAGCAGACTGCAGTGAGCAGCCCGAGCAGTTGTCCTATGATGAGGTTTCTGTCCATAGCAAAAGACCATATCACAAGAGGGAGAATAGTTACAGCTCTATAATGCAGAAAGTCTGACGCAGATAAAATATGAAGGGTCCCAGTTGTAGGGAGGGGAAACAGATACATGGTGAATGTCTGTCTTTCTAACATGTTCTCTTTTTTGCGCTTTATCCTCCCATTGCGTTGACCTCTATGAGGACTGCTCATTACAATGAAGCCATGACTAAAGATATATCAATGAGACTGTCTGATCAGACAGCTAGTGACAACAAGGCTGTGCAAAAGCAGGCCGCCAAAGAGGCTGGTTTGCCTCTACAAGATGTTACGGGGATGCGTATCCTTCGCAAGAGTATAGATGCAAGGCGCAACCCGCCGGTAGTGGAGATGCAGGTGCGTCTTTTTACCGGAGAATCAGAAGAAGATTTGTTCGAGACGACGACTTTCGGTTTTGTCGGAGACAAGAAGCAGGTTGTTGTCGTAGGTGCTGGTCCTGCTGGCCTATTTGCCGCCTTACGCCTCATCGAACAAGGTTTGAAACCTGTAGTGCTTGAGCGTGGTGTAAATGTGCGTGACCGCAAAAAGGATATCGCTTCCCTCTCTGCACGCAACGTTCTTAAGGGCGAGAGCAACTTCTGCTTTGGCGAAGGCGGAGCAGGTGCCTATAGTGACGGCAAGCTCTATACAAAAGCTTCCAAGCGTGGCGATGTAGGCAAGATCCTTGCCCTGTTGTGCCAGCATGGCGCTTCAGCTGATATCCTCTACGAAGCCCATCCCCATATCGGTTCGGAAAAGCTGCCCCAGATAGTTGAACAGATCCGCAACACCATCCTCGCTAGCGGGGGAGAAGTGCATTTTTCAACCAAGGTTGTGTCCCTGATAAAAAGCGAAGGCAAGGTAACCGGAGTCACCACCTCCAGTGGAGAGACTTTCGAGGGACCTGTCATGCTTGCCACTGGGCACAATGCAAGGGATGTCTACGAGTACCTTGAAGGTGAGAATATTGCCATTGAGGCAAAGGCTCTCGCCATCGGAGTTCGCGTAGAACATCCGCAGCTTCTCATAGACCAGATCCAATATAAGAATGAAAAGGGTAGGGGTGAGTACCTTCCTGCTGCCGAATATGTCTTCTCAGCTCATATCGAAGGTCGTGGAGTCTACTCCTTCAACATGTGCCCAGGGGGCTTTATCATCCCTGCGATGCATGAGAGTGGCACCCTGGTGGTGAATGGGATGAGCAACTCCGCACGAAACGGCAAGTATGCCAATAGCGCCATGGTCGTCGAACTGCAACCTCAGGATCTTCCCCAGGAGCAGTTTGGAGGAAACCTTGGGGTCATGCATTTCCAGCAGGCTTTGGAGGAACGCCTCTATAAGGCTGGTGGGGAGGCACATGTAGCTCCTGCACAGAGGATGGCAGACTTTGTAAACCATCGTCTTTCCAAGACTCTGCCTGACTCTTCCTATGGTCCGGGCCTTGTTCCTGCAGACTTGCATCGCTTGCTGCCTTCCTTCATTGCTGACCGTCTTGCAACAGCTTTTTCCCTCTTTGGCAAAAAGGCCCATATCTTTTTGACCAATCAGGCAGTGCTTATCGCGGGTGCGACCAGGACCAGCAGTCCTGTACGCATCCTGCGTGACAAGGATACCAATATGCACGTCGAGCTCGCTGGCCTGTTCCCTTGTGGAGAAGGCTCTGGCTATGCTGGGGGCATCATCGGTTCTGCATTGGATGCCCAAGCCTGTGTCGATAGCGTGTGCACCTACCTCGGATGAAAGAGGGCTTTTCCCCCATCGAGAGGGAAAGCTCCCATACGCTCATCCTAGGCACAGGGCCAAGTGTGCGCTCCTTGTTGAAACAGCAGTATTACGGCCATGAACGCAATGCGTTCTGGCCGATAATGCAGGCTCTGTTCCATAAGAAGACTGAGACCTATGAAGAAAAATGGCTGCTCCTGTTAGGGAATGATATAGCGTTGTGGGATGTACTTGCAAACTTCAGGCGCGAAGGATCCTTGGATTCTGCCTATAAAGAAGTGGTTCCCAATGACCTCAAGCTCTTTCTGGAAGGCCATCAGAATATCAGGAAGGTGTTGTTCAATGGGAAGAAGGCTGAGGCCCTCTATAAGAAGCTCATCGGCTACTACCCAAAGGACATCACCTTTCTCTCTCTTCCCTCCACAAGTGCCGCCTATATGCTGATCTTTGAAGAGAAATATAGGATATGGAGTGAAGCTTTGCTTTCGAACTAGGATAGTATCTAACACTACAAAACCAAGGCGCTCAAGACAGTAGCTTTACCAATTCCAGTTCAAACAGAAAAAGAAACGGAAAAAGAGAAAATAAAGAAGATCACATAGAGCAAAAGCCAAGCACCTTCGTCTTCCCAAGGGAAACGAAGGTGCTAGGCTTTTGTCATAGTTGTAGTGCCGGTCCAGTATTTTATCCTCTTGTGCTTCTTAGGCAAGATACCTGATAAGTCCCAATTTTTTCGCTATTTCCAGGATGGGAAGGGGCAGCAAGGCCAGAGCTGAGACGATGGCATATTGAGGAAGGCTCAAGAGGGTAAGTCCAAATATGTGGGCAACTGGGGAAATGAAGAGAACGACTGCCAACAGTAGGGCAGATGCAAGAACCGCCTTGTTCAGCGTGGTATTGGTAAAGAAGCCCGTAGTGAACAGGGAGTGCTGACTTCTCATGTTGAATGCTTGTACCAGTTGTAGTATTGCCAGGGTAGAGAATGCCATGGTCCTGCCCACTACAATGTCGGAGCCCTGGTGCAGCCCTATGAGGAAAGCGATAAGGGTCAGCAAGGCGAACAGGGTGCCTTGGGCGATGATCTGCAGGGTCAGCCCATTGGCGAACAGCCCTTCGGTCTTGCTTTTAGGCTTGTGCTCCATTACATCTGACTGTATCGGCTCCATGCCTAAGGCTATGGCTGGAAGGCTGTCTGTGATGAGGTTTATCCAGAGCAGTTGCATGGAGAGTAGCGGTGTCTCCCTGAATATGAGCATGGCAAGGAAGACGGTGAACAGTTCTGCAATATTGGTGGAAAGTAGGTATCCTACCACCTTTCGAAGGTTTGCATAGATGCCTCGTCCTTGTCTGACCGCTTCGACAATGGTAGCGAAGTTGTCGTCAGTGAGGGTCATGTCTGCAGCCCCTTTTGCCACTTCAGTGCCTGTGATGCCCATGGCACAGCCGATATCTGCTGCCTTCAGAGCTGGGGCGTCATTGACGCCGTCACCGGTCATGGCCACCACCTCGCCTCTATCTTGCCATGCCTTGACGATGCGAATCTTGTCCGAGGGGGAGACCCGTGCATAGACAGAGATGGTATGCACAGCCTCTGTGAGGGTTTTTTCATCCATAGAGGCAAGTGTCTTACCGTCTATGGCCCGCTCTCCTTTGTTGAGGATGCCCAGCTGCTGTGCAATGGCTGTGGCTGTTCCAATATGGTCGCCTGTTATCATGACCACCCTGATGCCGGCCTTTTTACAGAGGCGTATGGCCTCTTTTGCCTCTTCTCGAGGGGGGTCTATCATGCCGAGCAGACCCATGAAGGTAAGATCCTTCTCAATTGTTTCACTATCAAGTTCTGAGGGGATAGTCTCAAGGCTTTTGTAAGCTACTGCCAGTACACGAAGGGCCTGGCTACCGAGGTTCTCCATCATCGCCTTAGCCTTTGCTTCGTCGATGTTGGTACAACGGGGCGCAATGCTTTCAAAAGCACCCTTGACGATTGCAACCTTCTTTCCCTCTATTTCATTGATGGATGTCATCATCTTACGATCTGAATCAAAGGGGAGGGTGTCCAAACGGGGTGACTGCAGATTCAGCTCTGCCTGGTCCATACCGTTTTCCTTTGCTGCGATGATGATTGATGTCTCGGTGGGGTCTCCGATGAGCTTTGGCTCGTTTGTGGAGAAATCTACTGTTGCATCACAGCAGAGTGTTGCATAGCGTAAGAGCTTTTGTATCGGCCCTGAGTTCTTATCAGTAATAGGTTCCAGGGTATCGGTCTCTGCTGTGTAGCCTTGGGTAACCGTCATCCTGTTCTGGGTGAGGGTTCCTGTCTTGTCCGAGCAGATGACCGAGGCGCTTCCCAAGGTCTCAACCGCAGGCAGGGTGCGTATGATCGCATTGCTTTTGACCATGCGTTGCACGCCAATGGCTAGGATTACCGTAACTATGGCAGGAAGGCCTTCAGGGATTGCCGAGACAGCAAGGGAGACTGCAATGAGAAATATCTCCCTGATGGGCATTTTGTCTACGAGCCCGATGATGAATATGACCGTACATGCCAGGATGGCGGCAATGCCCAGTTTCTTACCCAGGGAAGAGAGCTTGAGCTGTAGGGGTGTTGGCTGTTCCTCTTCGTTCTCCATCAGGCGGGCAATCTTGCCTAATTCAGTATCGGATCCTGTTGCGGTGACCACCGCCTTGGCAGTACCCCCAAGGATGGGGCAGCCTGAGAAGATCATGGTAAAACGATCCCCTAGGGGTGCGTCCTCCGCTACTGTGGCATCACCGTCTTTCACTACCGGTAGTGATTCCCCGGTAAGGGCAGACTCATCGCACAGGAGATTTGCGCTGCTTATGATCCTGGCATCGGAGGGGGGGATGTCCCCTGCCTCCAGCGTGATGATATCACCGGTTACCAGTGCCCAAGCTTCAATGACCTCCTCACTTCTATCGCGCGTTACCCTGGCATGGACGGTGGTAATGCTTTTGAGGGCATCAAGGGCCTTTTCAGCCTTGTTTTCCTGTGCAACGCCTAAAATTGCATTGAGGGTGACGATGAGCAGGATCAGAAGAGGCTCAAAAAACCCCGATCCCTCATGCACAGCCAAGCCAAACGAAATGGCGGCTGCCCCGATAAGGATGAGGATCATCGTGTCCTTGAACTGCAGGAGGAAGCGTTTGAAGTTACCCTTTTTGGGTTTTTCCTGAAGTTTGTTTGGCCCGTTCTTTTCCAGTCTTACTGCGGCTTCCTGAGAAGTTAGCCCTGTATCGGGGTTTGTCTTGAGTTCGTTCAGTATATGGGCAATAGGTTCGTGATGAGCTTTCATATCGTTCCTTTAATGCTGTGCTATATTTTCGGATTATCGCATATCAGACAATCCATTGGTACCCTGCAATAGGCAAATTGAGAATTGCCAAGGTCTGAAATCTTGTATCTGACTGCTCTGCTACCCTATACTAAAAAGATGAAGAAAACGATCCTAATTTCTGTCCTCGTACTCCTAGTTATCCTAGGTAGTGTCATGTTGATTTTCCTCAATCAGGAAGCGCCTGCCAATGCCATCAATTTCCAAGCGATGGAATCGGATGCGTTGGTCACCGTATCAGAAACCAAAGATGCTATCATATTTGCACCAGCAACAAGACAAGCCAACAAAGCTTTGGTCTACTACCAAGGGGCCAATGTGGCACCTGAGAGCTTTGCCTATGCAGGACGAAAGATAGCAGAGGCAGGTATCCAAGTCTTCCTGGTCAAGATGCCTTTCTCCCTAGCCATCTTTGACATAGGAGCCGCCTATGCTTATCCAGAACAGTATCCTGAGATAGAGCATTGGGCTCTAGGGGGATTCTCCCTAGGAGGCAGCAGTGCTGCCTTTGCCCTGGCAAATAAGGAGAGCCGCTATGATTCTCTGATCTTGTATGCCTCCTATACAGATGAGAAACACTTACTCAGAAATAAGGCACTAAAGGCCCTCTCCATCAGCGGCTCCAACGACGGTCTTGCCACCCCTTCCGACATTGAAGAGGGCAAGCCCCTTCTTCCTCCAGATACTCAGTATCTGGTTATCCCTGGAGGAAACCATACACAGTTTGCCCTATATGGAGAGGGTAAACTACAGAAAGGAGACAACAAGGCAACTCTTCCTGCTATGGAACAGCAGCAGATGATCATTGATGCTACAGTGAACTTTTTGTTGTAGGACTGAAAGTAAAAGGAGATACGGTACTTCTTAAAGGGCTTTATCACTACATAAATAATTGTCTTGTGTCTATATTTTTCACTCTTCACATGGTATTGTCTCTTATAGCAGAGATGTGAGGCTGCATAAGTACCTTTCAGTTTGCACTCATTTCTCTGGGAGGGGTGGCATACTTTGAGATTACATGCGAAAGATTTGAGAAACATAATGAAGCGGACAGTGCTGTTCGTTGTGCCCTTGGTGGTCTTGTTTCTTGTACTTTTTTCTTTCTATGAAAAGTCCTTAGAGCAACAGGCCTCCCAGCTTCTTAAAACAGAGCAAGAAAAGGGTAACGCTATCATAACTACCCAACTGGAAGCCGTTTTCTCACAGTTTGTGTCTGACCTTCTTATGGTCTTCGACTCGGCTGAGTTTTTCCGATATGTCCAGGATACAGCTCAATATAACCATACTGAGCTCGAGCAGCTCTTTTTACGGATAGCTGATAAGAAAAATCATATCAACCACATTCGTTTCTTAGATGCCTCCGGGATGGAGATCATAAAGATTGCCCATTTTCCCAATACCCCTTCAGTCATTTCTGATCCATCTTCCCTGCTAGATTGTACTGATACTGACTTGTTCTCCTTTAGGAAGACTCATGACGCCAATACCCTGTTTATCTCGCCGATAAGTCTGGAGAGTAGGCAAAGCTTTGTTGATGG
The DNA here is from genome assembly GCA_964469205.1 of uncultured Sphaerochaeta sp. GTDB lineage: Bacteria > Spirochaetota > Spirochaetia > Sphaerochaetales > Sphaerochaetaceae > Sphaerochaeta. The sequence goes on from CAYXYD010000004.1 coordinate 16,384, forward strand.
GCATACCGGACCTGCAATGGTACTTGCCTTGCCTGCCTACGATAAAGATGAGTTCTTTGGGATGGTCATCGTCGATTATGATGCATGTTTCCTTCTCTCTTTCCTGCGTGACTATCAGGCTGCAATGACAAAGGATATAATCTTTGGCTTGGTAGCAAATGATGGCGATTGGATACATCTGGGTGGTCAGCTATGTTCTGAATTCCTACAAGTACTGGAGAGTAGTACTTCCTTGTTCCTAGAGGATCCAGCTTTGGAATCACGTGTTTTTGCTGGTGATTCAGGATTTTATCTCTCTGACGAGAAATCGTATGAGTATCACGCAGTGAAGCCTCATGCAACCCAAGCTTTATCTTGGTATCCTGATGAAGGGCGGCTATGGACTGTTGTCAGCTATTATGCTTTGGCAGACCTGCCCGCTTTGAGTCTCAATCCAGTATTGCAGCATCCTTCTTTGAAGTGGTGGCTTGCCACCCTGTTGTTCTTGTCAGGTATCGTATTTGAGCTATTCCTCCAACTTCACAAGTCTGACCGGCTGCAGTTACAGGTAAGCTCTCTCATCTCAGAGTATTCGGGAAATGGAATTGTGGTTGTTGATGAAAATCATTGTATTACATTTTGCAATCATGCTTTCGAAGTGCTTAGCGGATATTCTGAGCAAGAATTGATCGGTAAGGACACACGAAAATTCTTGCCGTGTGCTAACCTTCCCCCTATACGTAAAGACTCAGATAATGATCTGCCTATAAGCAGACCCATATGGATCAGACACCGAAATGGTCACGAATATCTGACGAACCGTACCCAAACAAGAGCAAAGACAGAGATGGGAAAGGATGCATATACTGTTGAAGTCTATACAAGTTCATCTTGGAGTGTTTCTGAATTTGTTGCCTATGTAAGTGAGAACCAGGTGGAGATACCTCAAGCTCTTCTTTCTGGATGTGAAGGGAATTCCAAGACTTGTTACTGCCTCTTGATCCATCTTAAACATCAGGGGGACCGTGAATCGCACTATTCTCTGATCACTGAAAGTGGATTCTCCATAGCGCTCACTCTTTTCATTTCTTCGGCGTTAGGACAATCGGAATCTGTGTATGCTTTTTCTGCCGATACCTATGTGGTTCTCATGGACGAGGATGACAGTACCAGAGTACAGTTTCGGGTACAACACCTACTTCAAGGTATCGAAAAACAATGTGCCTCTCTTTCTAAGTTTGTGCATACAAAAGCCCTATGTGGATATTCTATGTATTCAGGAGGGGAAGCCTCCATACCAGCTCTGTTGATGCAAGCTTCCATGGCAACCAAGATGGCTGAGGACTTAAAAAAATGTAAGTGCTTGCTCTTCAGTACGGATGTGCATACCCAGTATTTGCGTAAGCAAGCGATTCTTGTAGCTATCCCAGAAGCTTTCAGTTCCTCTTCCCTCAGCCTCTACTACCAGGCTCAAGTTGATGTAGCTAGTGGGAAGATTCTTGGTGCTGAAGCCTTGATACGGTGGATACATCCCGAGTTGGGATTCATAGCACCCGATGAGTTCATTCCTCTTATGGAAGAGCATCATCTGATCTCCCTATTGGGGGAGTTCGTGATCCGAACGGCCGTGGCTTTCCTCAAAGCCAACCAGGAGTTCATACGGAGGATAGAACCCAACTTCTCCCTAGCCATCAATCTGAGCGCTGAGGAGTTTTCAAACCAAGGGATCATCGACTTCATAGGGGAAGAGCTAGAGCAACAGGGTGTCGATCCCTCGCTGCTTTCCATAGAACTGACTGAACGCACTGCCGTTGAAAGCCTACAAACCACTGAAAAGCTTATGGAGAGACTCCGGCAGATTGGGGTAGGAATCTCCATTGATGACTTTGGCACAGGCTTCTCATCTCTTTCCTATCTCCTGGAACTCTCTATGGACAAGATTAAGATCGACAGGTCCTTTATCGCCAGCTATCCTGATACTGATGCCATCGCCATCTATAAGACAGTGCTGATGCTTGCCGAGGAGCTTGGTATCACCGTTGTTGCTGAAGGGGTGGAGACTGAGGAGCAACTGCACTTCCTCAAACAGATCGGGTGCAACCAGTATCAGGGATACCTGTTCTCTAAGGCGGTGCCTGAAGCCGAGTTCTTGGCGCAGTTAAAAGGGTAGGGCTTGTTCTGCTATTCGCCCGATTCCCTAGAAATGAGTTTTGGCTCAATTAGATGTTGCAGTACTTCATGCTTCTCTTTATTCTTGATGAGATGGAGCAACATTTCTGTGGCCAATCTGCCCATTTCTACAGAGGATTGTGAGATGGTGGTGAGAGGGACCCTGCATGAGGCTGCTATGCGGATATTGTCATAGCCTAGGATGGATATCTGGTCAGGGATGGAAATCTTGAGCTCAACTAACCGGTTGATGATGCCAATGGCCACGTTGTCATTGGTAACAAAGAGGGTTGTAGGAATCCTGTTTATGCCATCATCTCTGATAAGGATGGGAACAAGATCATATCCTTCCTCTTGGGTCTTTATCTTGGAATAGTGCTTGAGATCGACTGTAGGATCGATCTTCTCATACAGGCCTTCCAGGCGGTGCTCAATGGACTGGTGAGTGAATCCCGTGATGACTATGGTCTGCTGCCTTGGGTGTGTGTTGATGAACTCTGCAGCAATCCTTCCTCCTTCATGGTTGTCGCAAGAGACAAAGGATATTCCCTTGTCTTCTGGTATGCAGTTTATGAGAACAAAGGGAATGTTCGCACGTTGCAGGAGTTCAACTGCTTTTGGTTGTGCAGAGACAGGGGCAAGCAAGACACCATCGACCCTGCTGCTGATGAGAGATCGAACAAGACGAGTTTCCCTCTCCTCAACCCAACGCGAACTGGATATCAGCATGGAATACTCATGAGAGTCGAGCACGACATCAATTCCTTCAGCTATTTCAATGAAAAAGAAGTTGGACAGTTCGTCGATGACCACTCCAATAGTCTTGGTTGCAGTGCCAGCCAGACCTTGGGCGAGATGGTTTGGGATATATGCATGTTTCTCCATGATGGAGAGAACCTTGAGTCTTGTCTTCTCACTCACAATTTTTGGATTGGAGAGCACCCTTGATACGGTGGCTTTTGATACCCCCGCCTCGAGTGCGATGTCGTCGATGGTCTTTTGTTTCATGGTGTAACACTCCAGAGCCAAACGGTCACTTGTTCTTTTCAAAAGTACGGCATTGCAAGAGCTCTGTCAACAAGAGAAAGAATCGCATCCTTCCCAGACAGAGAAGTCCTAGCACGGTTTTCCCAAAGGAAGATCCGGTCTTGAGTTGATAAATGCTTGTGATGTGATAGAATATAAATGTAGAGAATTTGATTGACAAATAGGTATGTGTGTTTTAAGCTAAAAATGTAAGCGGTTACATTTTATGAGATAAGGCGGTACTTTTTGGATATTACATCATTTCTGCTAGCAAAAAAGACTCCTTCACTAGCTATAGTTGGGGATATCTGTCTGGATTTGTACTATCAGGTATCCACTGAAGGCGGCGAAGTATCGGCTGAAACTGGCCTGCAAACATACTCGGTCCTTAGCACCAAGTCCGAACTGGGGGGTGCTTGCAATGTTGCAGTGAACTGCAAGACCCTTGGAGCAAAGAAGGTTGATATTTATGGTATGGTCGGTGCCGATGGCTTTGGTTCCATGGTTTTGGAACTGCTGCATGAAAGTGATATCGGAACTAGAGGTGTTTTGCGCCAGAAGGCTAACTGGGCCACTCATGTCTACCACAAGGTATATGAAAAAGGATCGGAGCATCCTCGATTTGACAGCGGGAATTTCAATGTGCCCAGTTCGGAGAACATTGATCTGTTGCTCGCTACGCTTGAGAAGAACCTTGAGACTTATGATGTTGTCCTGATCAACGAGCAGGTACCCCAGGGGCTGCACTCCAAGGCTTTTCAGCAACAGTTTGACCGCTTGATCAAGAGCAATCAGGATAAGGTGCTCTGGTTTGCAGATTGCAGAAAACTCAACGATGTATATCCATCGACAATTCACAAGCTGAATGATAAGGAAGGGGGATCTCTCTTCTTCCAACATACTGGTAAGCAGGCTTCTGATAACAGTGCGCTAATCACCTGGCTTTCCAAGCATTGGAACAAGCCGGTTGTCATGACCTTGGGTGAGGATGGAGCTGTCGTACACGACGGGAAAACCATCACCTCTCTTGAAGGGATACACATAACAGGTGAGATAGACATTGTGGGGGCAGGGGATGCCTTTTTAGCAGGGCTTGCTGTTGCAAGTGCCAATAAGGCAACCCTGCATGAAGCGGCATATGTTGGAAATCTCTGTGCAGCTGTTGCCCTACAGAAGCTTTATGAGACCGGACATCCAAACAGAGACGAGGTGCTCTCTTTGGCTAAGGATACCAACCTGCGCTATAACTCCAAGAAGGCTAGGGATAAACGTCTTGCCAGCTACTGGAAAGAAACTCCAATTGAAATAATTACAAAGCAAAAGAAACGGAGTGCTTTTCCGAAAGTCGCAATATTTGATCATGATGGTACCATCTCAACCCTGCGGGAAGGGTGGGAAGCTGTCATGGAAGAGGTCATGGTCTCATGCATCGCATCAGATGCATATGGAAGTCTGGACGCTACAGAAATTGCTTCCATCAGAGAGACAGCGAAAACTTTCATTGACAGGACTACAGGTATACAGACTATTGTGCAGATGCACTATCTCGCAGACCTAGTTGCCCAGAGCGGATATGTCAAAGCCGAAGATGTCCTGTCTCCCGAGCAGTTCAAAGCGATTTACAACGAAAAACTTTTGAAGATGGTCGCTGAAAAGGTACAGCATCTTCATACTGGACGCCTGAAGCCTGAGGATTTTACCCTCAAGGATGTCGTCCCGTTCCTTAGGTTGTTACAAGCGAAGGGAACCAAGCTTTATCTTGCGAGTGGCACTGATTTGCAAGATGTGAAGAAGGAAGCAGAACTGCTCGGGTATGCTGATCTGTTTGAAGGAAGGATTTTCGGATCTGTCGGGGATGTGAAAAATGACCCCAAGCAACTGGTCATCAAGGGCATCATAGCTGATATTGAAGCAAGCCCATCCATCTCAGTTGAAGATTGTGTGGTCTTTGGTGATGGTCCTGTAGAGATGCGTGAAGCGAAAAAGCATGGGCTGCTCTCTGTTGGAGTTCTCAGTGATGAGGTACGCCGATATGGGTCAAACATGGCAAAACGTGAAAGGTTGGTTCTCGGTGGGGCTGACCTGTTGATACCTGATTTCTCTTGGAGCAGCGAGCTGGCCAAACTTCTTGGATGGGAGGATAAGGCATGAAGAACAAATTTGATCGCCAAGAAATGACGTATTATCCCCTTTCAGAGAGAGAGAACAAGCTTGAGATCCAACAGACCTCTATAGACCCCTATACCTATACAGGAGGCATCACTTCTTCTCTGCAAGAAAAGGCCTCTCTCCTTGCCCAACAGATACTTGAGGCAAACAAGAGGCATGCATCAGTCATATGTGCTTTTGGAGCCCATACCATCAAGAATGGTGCGGGCCAAATGCTTGGCATGATGACAAAAAAGGGGTGGATCACCCACCTTGCAACTAATGGCGCTGGCGTAATTCATGACTGGGAGTTTGCCTTTCAAGGTGCGAGCAGTGAGGATGTCCGCTTTAATGTGGAGAAAGGTATGTTTGGGACATGGGAAGAGACCGGCCTTTACATAAACCTGGCTCTCGCAGTCGGCTCCTACGAAGGCCTTGGCTATGGGGCGGCCATAGGGTCTTTCATCCGCTCAGGAGGATTGGAGATTCCTTCAAGGAAACTATTGGCGGACCTTTTTGAAAACGGTGGGGAAGACTTCACGCTTTCCAAGCGTGCCAGTGCAGCGGACCTCCTGGAGTTGATTACCTATCTGGATATCCCTTCGGGATTCCTGTCAGTTTCGCATCCTTTTGCAGAATACAGTGCTCAGGCTATAGCTTTTGAAGAGGGAATTCCCTTCACCAGTCACCCGATGTTCGGCCATGACATAATTTATACCCATAAGGCAAATAGGGGTGCTGTGGTTGGAAGGGCTGCCGAGAGGGACTTCCTTTCGTTTGTGGATAGTGTCTCAAACCTTGAGGGAGGAGTCTACCTTTCGATAGGGTCGGCTGTCATGTCCCCCATGATCTTTGAAAAGGCCCTTTCCATGGCACGAAACGTTTCCCTACCGAAAGGTAATCCTCTCACCAATTGTCAGATCAATGTTGTCGACCTGCAAGAGGAGAGCTGGGACTGGAGCAAGGGAGAGCCGCCCATGGACAATCCCGCATATTATCTGAGGTTTATGAAGACCTTCAACCGTATGGGGTGCCCTATCTCATACACCTGTGCGGATAATCGGGATTTTTTGGTTTGCCTCTATAAAGAACTGGAAAGAAGGAGCTGAATATATGGTAAAGAGTCAGGTTTTGGCATGGAAACAAGAGATGGAGCACCATCTCCGAGAAGAACTGTTACCTTTTTGGGTCACCCGTTGTTGGGATGAGAAGTGGGGTGGATATCTTACGCAATGGGATGCCAAAGGTGAAGATTCCCATGTTGATGAAAAATCCTTGCTTGCACACATGCGCACCATCTACTCGCTCTCAGTGGTAGCATCCCATGGCCACGACAGCGATGGCCAGTGCAGGGTTCTTGCAGAAAAAGGGGTCCGTTTTGCCATCGATCGGTATTGGGACCCGGTATACGGAGGGTTTTACTGGTTATTCAACCGGAAGAATGAGGTGTTGATCGACAAGAAGATATCCTATGGCTTGAGCTTTGCCATCTATGCATTCTCAACCTACACGATAGCCTTTGACGATCCCATAGGCCTCGAATATGCCAAGAAATGTTTTGACCTGTTACAGAAGTATGCTGCTGAAACCTCATATGGTGGGTATTGGGAGATGTTTGATCGTAATTGGAAACTCTCAGAGGGAGGCAGTGGTGGAGGGGATCGAAAGACACTCGATGTCCATATGCATCTGATGGAAGCCTTTACTGCCCTCTATGCTTGTAGTGGGGAAGATATCCATCGAAGGAAGCTTGAGGAGATTATCCATCTGATCACTACAAAAATCCTGCATCCTGTCCACAAGACAGGCATCCCCCAATTCTTCTGTGACTGGAGTGTCGCACCTCAGATCAAGTTTGACATCATCTGGGGATGGGACCGGTTTGTGGAGGGTGCGAACCAGAAGAGCAATGCCCTGGATAATACCTCTTATGGGCACAATGTGGAATTTTTCTGGCTGCTTAGTGATGCCTTGCGGATATTGAACAAGAAGACCGATGAGTATTGTCCTATGTTTGAAAAGTTGCTCTCCCATGCGGTTTCCCATGGGGTGGATTACACCCATGGTGGGGTGTATGTGGAAGGTTCCATAGATGGCAAGCAAGTCTATGATGATGGCAAGGAGTTCTGGCAACAGGCTGAGTTTCTCATAGGGATGCTTGATGCATACCTCGCCTTTGGGGATGAGAAGTATCTGGATGTCTATGATAATGTTCATCGGTTCGTATTCGACAAGATGATCAACCATGAGGTGGGTGAGTGGCTTGCGCTGCTCAAACGTGATGGAGAGCCAGTTTGGAGCCACATGAGCCATTCGTGGAAGGTGAACTACCATACTATCAGGTCTGCTGTACTGAGCCTCGATAGGATGGAGAAAATATTAGTTAGAGTAAAATGACTTCGTAGGAAGTTATAAATAACAAAGGAGTTGTACTATGAGAAAACGTATTTTGATTGCTGTTTTGGTGTTTCTCACCGCAACAACCATGATGTTCGCACAAGGAGCAGCTGAGCCGAAAGCGAAGAGTAATTCGCTGGAAATCTTTAGCTGGTGGACAGCTGGTGGTGAGGCTGATGGACTACAGGCAATGGTGGATGTTTTCAACAAGAAATATCCAGACATTGAAATTATCAATGCTACAGTCGCAGGTGGTGCCGGAACCAATGCCAAGGCAGTGTTGGCAACCAGAATGCAGGGTGGAAATCCTCCCGATGCATTCCAGGTGCACGCTGGGCATGAATTGATCGACACTTGGGTTGTGGCTGACTTTATGGAACCGGTTACTTTCATTCTTGAGGATAACGGTTGGATGGATAAGTTCCCCGCTGATGTCATTGACATTATCTCCTACGAGGGAGAGGTCTACAGCATCCCTGTGAACGTTCACCGCTCAAACGTGATGTGGTATAGTCCGAAACTTTTCAATAAGTTTAATCTTAAAGTTCCCAACACCATGGAAGAGTTCTTCAAGGTTGCCGAAGTTTTCAAGAAAAACGGCATTCCTGCTCTTGCCCTTGGAGATAATGAGAGCTGGGCAGATACGCACCTTCTTGAAAGCGTAATCCTGGCTAATACCGGGGCTGAGAAGTATCGTGCCCTTTGGCAGGGCAAGGTTTCCTGGAATGATCTTCAGGTAAGGAAAGGACTGTCTGACTATGCCAAAATGATGGGCTATACCAACCGCGACCATGCTGCTCTTGCCAATATGGACGCTGCTGGATACGTAGCTGAAGGCAAGGCTGCCATGAACGTCATGGGAGACTGGGCTGCGGGTTATTACTACTCCCAGGGTTTCAAGCAGGGCACTGATTGGGATTGGGCTCCCTCCCCAGGGACTAAAGGTAATTTCATCATGCTCTCTGACTCTTTCGGACTTGCGAAAAACGCTCGCAACCGTGACAATGTAGTCAAGTGGCTGGCACTTTGCGCATCGAAGGAAGGACAGGATGCCTTTAATCCTGTAAAGGGATCGATTCCGTCCAGAATTGATGGTGACAGGTCCAAGTATGATGCATATCTCAATGCTGCCATGGATGACTTTGCAACCAACGCCATTGTGCCTAGTGTTGCACACGGCGCTGCTATTTCAGAGCCTTGGCTTACGAGAATTAACGACATCATGAGTGTGTTTACAACAGAGTTGAATGTGGATAAGGCCATGAAGGAATTCCAGGCTGCATCCGATAGGTACGCCCCCAAGAAATAGGGTATCTATTTCTTAATCGAAAAAGTGGTTGCGGGTTTCCCGCAACCACCCGTCTTCAAAGAAAAGAGGCACTATGTACTGTCCAAAAAAAGATGTCCGTCTGGCGGTGATGATCCTACTCCCTCTGCTGACCTTGTTGTTTCTTTTTATATACGGGTTTATCATTTGGTCCTTGAGGGTCTCTTTTACAGACTGGAATGGGATTTTGCCCAATATGACTTGGGTAGGTTTTGATAACTACAAGCTGCTTTTCTCTTCCCAACGATTCCAGACTGATCTTCGCAATACATTTTTCTTCACTCTATTTTTTATCGCCATCTGTGTTATCGGAGGATTTTTCCTCAGTTATCTCCTGTATTCGAAACTAAAGGGTGAGTCCATTTTCCGAACCATCTACCTATTTCCTCTTTCCCTTTCTTTTGTTGTCACCGGCGTATTGTGGCGGTGGATATTTAGTCCAGAAGTAGGCTTGAACTCGTTGTTGCGTATGATGGGGTTCAAGGCAGAGTTTGGTTGGTTTACCTCTACCCATAGCGTCGGAGGGTTCAATGTCGCCCTTATCGCCCTAATAATAGCCGCTTCATGGCAGTATATGGGCTATACAATGGCAATGTTTCTCGCTGGTCTTCGGGGTATCCCGGACCAGTTGATAGAATCTGCTCAAATTGATGGCGCAGGTGAGTTCATGATAATTCGGAAAATAATTCTTCCCATCATAAAGCCGATCACTTTCTCTGCGATGATAGTCCTCGGTCACGTATCGCTGAAGATTTTTGACTTGGCATACGCCATGACAGGAAAAGGACCGGCATTTGTCACTGACTTCCCCGGCCTGTTCATGTTTGAAACCACCTTCAGGGGTAATCATTATGCAGAAGGTGCGGCCATCTCCATTATGATGCTCATACTGGTTGCTGTTGTCATTGTCCCGTACCTGTACTCGACGTTTAGGGGGGAGCAACAGTGAAAACTAAATCTATCAGCAAAATCATCAAATATGCATTGGCATTGTTTGCAGTGCTTTGCTTCTTGTTCCCTCTCTATATTGTAGTGAACAACAGCCTCAAGCCCTTCAGTGAGGTCCGCATCAGTGAGATGTGGTTGCCTGCACAAAATCCAAGTTTTGAGGGTTTTGTTGAGGCGTTCTCCAAGCTTTCACTGAATATGAAAAACAGTTTCATGCTTGTCATTCCTGTCTGTCTTTTTTCGATAGTGTTTGGTTCTGTGATAGGATTCATCTTTGCCAAGGTCAAGTTTCGGTTCTCGAACGTTTTGTTTGCCCTGGTTATCTTTGGTATGTTTATCCCCTACCAGAGTATTCTCATTCCACTGGTGAGGAGCATGAATGCCATCCAGCTCTATGGAAAGCTTAGCGGACTGATAGTGACCCACATAGTCTATGGCCTGCCCATCTCTTCTTTGATGTTCCGTAACTATTATGCAAAGATTCCCGATGAGTTGGTTGAAGCCGGTATGATCGATGGTCTCAGGCTTTGGGGGGTATTTACCAGGATAGTGATCCCCATTTCGATTCCTACCATGGTTGTGGTGCTCATATGGCAGTTTACCAGTGTCTGGAATGACTTTCTCTTTGCTGTAGTCCTTACCCAAAGACCTTCCATCCAACCTATTACTGTTGCGCTCCAGAACCTTGCAGGAACTCAGGTTATCGAATGGAACGTGCAGATGGCCGGAGCCCTCATAGCGGCGCTTCCTACACTGTTTGTCTATATCTTCCTTGGGAAATATTTTATCCAAGGGTTGCTTTCAGGTTCTGTGAAGGGGTAAGTATGGCAGAAGTTCTTTTTATAGGTGTCGATATCGGGGGGACAAAGACTTCAGTCTCCTTAGGTAATGACGAGGGAAAAATCCTCAATAAAGTACAGTTAGCTACAAAAAAGAATCCTCAGGATGTCCTGTTGGAGTGTTATGCCTCCATTGACCAGCTGTTGTCCAACGTTGACAAGCAAAAGGTCAAAGCCATTGGGATAAGCTGTGGAGGACCTCTGGATAGTAAGGAAGGGATAATTCAATCCCCTCCAAACCTTCCCTTGTGGGATGATATCCCTGTGGTAAGGCTTTTCCAACAGAGGACGAATATCCCCTCTTATCTGGAGAACGATGCAAATGCCTGTGCCTTGGCTGAATGGCTTTGGGGTAGTGGAAAAGGGTGTGACTCGATGATCTTCCTTACCTTCGGTACTGGCTTGGGTGCAGGCCTGATCCTCGATGAGCGTCTCTATCGTGGTAGCGGACTCTTGGCAGGTGAGATCGGACATTGGCGCATGAAGGATGATGGCCCGCTCTGCTATGGCAAGAAAGGCTCATGGGAGAGCTTTTGTAGTGGCGCGGGGATCAGCGCTCTCTATAAGGAAGCAACGGACAAAAGCCTTTCGGCCAAAGATGTCTGCATCTTGGCAGAGGAGGGCGATAGAAACGCCCTTGCTGTCATTGAGACAAGTGCAAGGACTTTGGGACAAGGCCTTGCTCTGCTCATTGACCTGCTTAATCCACAGTGCATAGTAATTGGCAGTATCTTTAGCCGTAGCGAAGCATTGTTCAGGGCTCTCATGGAAGAAGAGATCAACAAGGAAGCACTTTCCCAGATTTCCCAACTCTGCAAGGTTTATTCTTCAGGATTGGGTGAGGACCTAGGGGACATGGCTGCTTTGGGCATTGCCATGGATAGGTATGCACGAGAAGGAGAAAAATCATGAAAACAGGATTACAAGAGTTGTTACAAAGATATCCACAGCTTTCCAGCACAACCGAAACTCTTAATAAAGCGGCAGACCTTCTTGCTAAGGGCGTATCAGGCAAAGGTAAAATCCTTGTCTGTGGGAATGGAGGCAGTGCTGCCGATGCTGACCATATAGTTGGTGAGCTGATGAAAAGGTTCATCAGAGAGCGTCCCATAGCCCAGGGACTTCAAGAATCACTGAAGAAGATTGACCCTGAAAAGGGTGCGATGCTCGCCTCTTCGTTAGAAGGCAGCATCCCTGCTATCTGTCTCTCAGCCCATACAGCCCTTTCCACGGCTTTTGGCAATGATGTGGACAGCTCCATCTCATATGCTCAGCAGGTACATGGTTATGGTGTTTCTGGTGATGTGTTTTGGGGCATTTCAACCTCCGGTAATGCTACGAACGTCCTCTATGCGGCCATTGTCGCCAAGGCCAAAGGCTTGAGGGTCATGGGCATGACCGGCGAAGGGGGAGGGCTTCTCAAGGATCTGTGTGATGTGTGCATCCGAGTACCCGAGAAGGAAACCTTCAAGATACAGGAACTCCATCTCCCTATCTATCACTGGCTCTGCATCTATCTTGAATCGCTCTACTGGTAGGAGGTGTCTATGCAGTTGCTTCCTGGTTTGTTTCAGGTTGGGGGAAGCCTTTCTGGTTTGACAGCAAATCAGATAGCTGGCCCTTTTGATGACGGAAATGTCTATGCTCTGAAAATTAAGGAACATATTGTTCTTATTGACTGCGGCAATGGAGAGACATTTGGAGAAATTGAACAGAATATGCGCTCTTGGGGTCTCGATTCCAAGGCGATAACCACCTGTCTGTTGACGCATGCCCACTATGATCATGCTGGGGCGGGCTCCTTACTTAAAAAAAGAGGTATTACCCTATTAGCCCACCAAGAGTGTGCAGATTCGGTTAAAACTGGTGATGAGCGTTGTTGTGGGTTCTTATACCATAGGAAATTCAAGCCTTTTCAAGTCGATCAGGTGGTGGAAGATGGGCAAAAGCTCTCTATTCATGGGCTAACGATTGAAGTTATCCATTTACCAGGTCATACACAAGGGTGCACGGCTTTTATGGTTACCTGGGAAGGTAAGCGGGTTTTATTCTCTGGAGATGTTATTGGAACTTTAGGTTATGGACATTTTGGTTGGGATGGTTCCATTGATTTTGACAAGCAGGTATATATTCGCTCATTGCTTAAAATGGCCAATCTTGAGTTTGATGTCATGCTACCAGGGCATGGTCTGTGTTCGTTCTCCCGTCCGATAGAAAGGGTAGAGACGAGCTTGAATGAGGCCCTGATCCAGTGGCGATGAGATTTGGACGCAAAAAAGGGAACCTGTAAAGGTTCCCTTTTTTGCTAGGTCGTCCGAGGACTAGTAGCGGTTATTGTTGTAAGACGGGCGAGGCTTTGCAATGGCTTCGTTAACGCGGAGGTTACGGCCATCGATTTCCTTACCGTCGAGCTGTGAGATAGCGGCTTCTGCAGCAGAATCCTCTTCCATCTCTACGAAACCAAAGCCCTTGGGGCGGCGAGTTTCGCGGTCAATGATGATATTAGCACTCAGGACGTTACCGTACTGTGCGAACAGGTCCCGAAGTTCTTCTTCGGAGGTGTTGTAACTCATGTTACCAACGTAAATTTTCTTTGCCATTAAAAGCATCCTTTACAGGCTTTGCCTGTATTCATAATTTCGCTCTATTTGGCGCAGTCTTGAACTTTTTTGCCTGTCTGCTGGAGGATTCAGTAAAGAATGCATACATACTAAGATAGGAAAACGGACGAGCTGCAACTCAAAAAACTAAAGCAACTGCATATTATCACGAGCACCACATAATGTCAATCTAGCCATGGTGTCTACTTGCAAATCGTTGCTAAATTCTTGATATTTTTAATCAAAACCTTGGGAATATGCGAAAAATACTAGCAGGGAGCAACGAAATAGCCGTTTATGCATGGTAGTATAAGAGCAAGAGGTTCTTTCTGAGAAAGATTGTATTTCTCCTGGATCATAGCCAGGACAGCTGCTAAGATACTTACCAGAGGGGAAAATCGATGAAACATATAGATGTGGCGGCTGCAGTTATCATACAGGACAACAAGGTCTTTGCAGCCCAACGTGGAGCGGGTGGTGAACTTGCCAGGAAATGGGAGTTTCCCGGAGGAAAGCTTGAAATGGGAGAGCGGGGTGAAGACGCAATAGTCAGAGAGATCTATGAAGAGCTTGGGACCAAGATTAGGGTCCGTAGATATCTGCTGAACGTTGAACACCAGTATAAAGCCTTCTCCTTAACCCTCCATGGGTATCTGTGTGACATAGTAGAGGGGCCTTTAGTCCTTACGGAACACTTGGACTCGAAGTGGCTGGGAAAAGATCAGCTTTTTTCTGTTTCTTGGGCAGAAGCCGATCTCCCTATTGTAAAGGCAGTCGCTGCCTTGTTGGAGTAGAGATGAAGCAAAACGTATCTGAATTGCTTCCTGAAAGCTTAAAGACTGGGTTTCTCAATGCTTCCTTTGAATCCTCAGGAGAATTTCGACCACATCTTGTCTTGAATGACCCTCCTAGAAGCAAGGTGCTCACCACCTTGCTCAAAGAACTGGAGAGTTGCACTTTCTTTGAGTTTTCTGTTGCCTTCATTACAGCAGGAGGCCTGGCAATGTTGCAACAAGGCCTCCATGATGCGGAGGCGAGGGGAGTCAGAGGGAAGATTCTCACTTCAGACTATCTGAATTTTACCGACCCCAATGCTATCGAGCACCTCATGACCCAGTTTTCCAACATTGAAGTACGCGTCTATAGTGAGAAATCCTTCCATGCAAAAGGCTACTTGTTCCATCATAGCGATAAGGGGTACTCGTCACTTGTCCTGGGAAGCTCCAATATCACCCATGGGGCTCTTGCAACCAACAGGGAGTGGAATGTGCATCTGGTCTCCCTCTCTGAGGGGGAACTGTTGCAGAAGACCCAAGTGGAGTTTGGTCTAGCTTGGGCTGACTCTATTGTGGTAAGCCCTGCATGGGTAGCGCAATACAGGAAAATATATGAGAGTTTTCGTAGAAACTCTGGTTTTATACCTGTTCTTGGTGGAGAACCAATACCAGAAAAAGAATATAGAGAAGGGGAGATAGTACCCAACTATATGCAAGTCGAAGCATTGTCTTCCCTCGACGAGCTTCGCCTTCAAGGAGAGTCCAAGGCCTTGCTCATCTCAGCTACAGGGACTGGAAAAACCTTTCTTGCGGCCTTTGATGTTGCACAGCAAAAACCCAAGCGCTTCCTATTTATAGTGCACAGGCAACAGATAGCCCAGGCTTCTATGAACAAGTTCCGGGAAATACTTGGAGAAGATATATCATGCGGTCTGTTGGGAGGAGGGTCCTCAGAGCTTGGGGTGCAGTATCTTTTTTCCATGATACAAACCCTTTCAAAGGATGAGGTCCTTCACTCCTTCTCTCCTAACCATTTTGACTATATCGTCGTGGATGAAGTGCATCGCAGTGGTGCTGGTTCCTATCGTAAGGTCCTGAACTATTTCAAGCCAACTTTTCTGTTGGGCATGACAGCAACACCCGAACGTACTGATGACTTTGATATCTACGGCCTTTTTGACCACAACATAGCCTATGAAATCAGGCTACACCAGGCTTTGGAAGCTGATCTGCTCTGTCCTTTCCACTACTATGGCATTTCAGAGTTGAGTGTTGACGATGAAAGTCTTGAAGACCTCTCACGCTTTTCATCTGTAGAGATAAGTCAGCGGATTGTGAATATCAAGCAGATGCTTGACCGCTACAGCATTGGAACCTATCGTCGTCGTGGCTTAATCTTTTGCAGTCGCAATGAAGATGCGCAGCAGATTTCTCAAGGACTCAATGCCTTGGGCTTGAAAACCCTAGCCTTAAGTGGTGCTGACTCTGCACTTGCCAGAGATGAGTCCTTTGCCCGCTTGGAGATGGATGAAGGGCAAGGGATGCTTGAATACCTGGTTACCGTAGACATTTTCAACGAGGGAGTGGATATTCCTTCCCTCAACCAAGTGGTTATGATCAGGCCCACCCAGTCAGCCATCATCTTCGTCCAACAGTTGGGCAGAGGCTTACGTAAGTATCCAGGAAAGGAGTATCTTACTGTAATTGATTTTATAGCAAATTACTCTAATAACTATATGATTCCAATAGCACTTTATGGGGATAACAGTTATAAGAAGGATACACTGCGTAGGTTTGTCAGTGGAGGGAGTTTGAGCATCCAGGGGTCTTCTACGGTTAACTTTGACAAGATTGCCAAAGAGAGGATCTATGCATCAATCAATGCTGCATCCTTCCAACGAAAGACTCTTCTCAAAGAAGAGTTCATGAAGGTTCGATCAAAGGTGGGTAGGATTCCAACCATGATGGACTTTATCCGCTTGCATGCAATCACTCCCTTGGCCTTCATTGAATATTCCAAGAGCTACTATCAGTTCAAGAGTTGTATAGGACTCGATGGTCATACGGCCCTTTCTCCCTTACACCTTAAAAGTCTTTCTTTTCTCTCCAAAGTGCTCTGTAATGGTCTGCGTCCTTATGAGGCGATGATACTGGCTTCTCTTATACAGGGGCAAACTGGCTTGACTGTAGATACCCTTCACGATCAGATAGTGAATACGTATGGATTCACAGCTGAAAAATCATCAATTCGTTCTGCAATTGATATGTTGCAGGGAGGGTTCTTTCAAAAGGCCCAGGTTGTATCTTTTGGAGAGCTTTCATATTGTGTTTGGGAACAGGAAACACTAGTTCTCACAAAGGATTTTCTCTCCCTGTTGGACAATGATGCGTACCGCAAAGAGGTTGATGATATTCTCGCCCTTGGGGAGTTTGAGTACAGACAACACTACTTGGAAGGTAGGGGTGAGCATGACTTGGTGCTGTATCAGAAATATACACGCCAAGAGGTATGCCGTCTGCTTGCTTGGCAGAAAGACGAGTCTGCAACGATCTATGGCTATAAGGTACACAAGGCAACAGCTACCTGTCCTGTCTTTGTGACCTATCATAAGGATAGGGAAAACATAGATGCGAGCATCGATTACCAAGACAAGTTCCTTTCCAGAGATATGTTTCAATGGGAAACACGCAACAGTGTCTCCCTTGATTCTACAGAGCCAAGATATATAAGAGAGGAAGAAAGACCCCTGCAGACACTCTTGTTTATTCAGAAGAGTAATGATGAGGGTAGGGCCTTCTATTACATGGGTGAGATGCATTTTGTATCCAATGAACAGAAGACCAAGACGAGTAACAAGGGAAAAATCCTTCCTGTTGTCGAGATGCACTTCAGGATGCAACCTAGCGTACAGCAGGATCTGTACTCTTATATCATTGAGAAGGTTGGTCCTGATGATGAGGTATCAGCTGTATAGATTTGGTTAGTATTGCAGGGTAGGGATAAGATGTCCTTGCCTACATATTTAGAAAATGATGTCGTTATGGAACTCATTTCTCGGGCACGTTTAGCTGTGTTGTGTGTTCGCACCAAAGTCACCCATTGCCTAGGGAAATACGCTCCTCTCTCTCTTGACGTATGGCCCACTCTGTATGATTCTATAGATAGGATATGACAAATACAAAAAGGGCAAATAGTATGGTCTCGATATCCTTTGGCTGTTGTTTTTGACAGACCAAACTTTTTCTATCCATGCCAGTTCTGGCTAAAGGAGCGAAATGTGAACAAGAAACGAGAAACTATCAGAAAACCCGTCGACCATGAATCAACCCCTGAGTGGGATGATCAGGACAGGCATCTGCCTCCCACGCAAGATAAGAGCGGTAAGCACCGTTCTGAGGAAGAGGATATGATCCTTGATAAGGATGATGATTGATTCTTTTTACCGTAGTATTCGCCCCCATGCACATCTTGTGTGTGGGGGATTTCCTTTTTACTGGGGACAGATCGCCTCTACAATATTACTGGTTGAGGCATCTACCTT
>CAYXYD010000005.1:0-33168 GCA_964469205.1 uncultured Sphaerochaeta sp.
AACCGAATGAACATCTGATAATTCGTTTGCCAGTTGTTCCCAGGATGTAACATTCTCAAGATTTCTGACTTCAACTTTCACCCGTCTTAGCTTGGCATACAAGGCAGGGATATCTTGAATTATCTCCCGTACGCTTCCTTTTTCAAAACCGGGGAAGGTGGGAAACTGATCTTGTTTTTCAAATACAGGTTGGGTAGCGGTGCAAAAGAGCAACGTTGAATTATACTGTCTACCCAACACTTCCAAGCTTTGGAGGATAGGCTTTAGATACTCTGGGGGAAACATCTGGGCTTCATCGAAAATGACTACACTGTCGACAATATTATGGAGCTTTCGACATCGCGAAGGGCGTGATGCAAACAAAGACTCAAAAAACTGCACATTGGTAGTGACAATGATAGGGGCATCCCAGTTTTCAGATGCAAGCCGAATTTTCTGTGAGCTGAATTCCTGATCAAAATTGGAATGGTGCTCGACAACATCAGCATCACCCAACACATTTCGAAATACATCTGCTGTCTGTTCAATGATGCTGGTATAGGGGATGACATATATTATCCTGCATTTTCCAAATCTTTGGGCATGCTCCAAGGCAAAACCCAAACTCGCAAGGGTCTTTCCTCCTCCTGTAGGCACAGTTAGTGAAAACAGGCCTGGGGACAGCTTTGCCGCTTCCCGGCAATCTGAGAGAACACGTTGGCGCATTTGGTACACAGGAGACTGCTTTTTTTCAGGGTTCGCCATTACCAATTTTTCCATATGCCCATCAAATTTTTCAAGCAAATAAAAAATACTAGAGGATTCTGACCTGCCCTCATATGCTTCAGGCTTCATATATTTTTCAGTATCAAGGAAATCAGCATCAACCAGACAGGAAAAAAGCATTCTGATCCACAAGGACAACTCAAGGGCCTCTGGATTAAATGTCCATGGAGGGGCAAGCTTTCCCACACCATCCAATAATGCAACATACTGCTCTGGAATCATTTTTGCTGGAGCGACAGCTTGTTGTAGGCGGAAAAGCAATGAGGCTTGTGAACCTGTATAGTCAGGCAGCCCGGCATGATGACCGGCTATGATGTAGGACAAGAATCTTCCTGGTAAACCAGAAAAAATGTCTTCCGCAACTTTGGCACTGGGTGAAGAGTGATCAATCCTGAGATTGCAGTTTGATTCTTGCTCATATCCACTTTTATTTCTGATATACTGTTGCCAAACAGCGGTGCTTTTTCCAAGGTCATGGGCAAGAGCTGCAGCAGATCCCCAACAGGAAGAGTCAAAGGGCTCTGCAAACCTTTTGGCCAGCTCTGCAACTGATTCAAGATGATCTAGGAGAAGGTGCGGATTGAGCCAGTTCCCAAGGTCATCTTGTTTTACATGTGCTATAACCAAATTGTCTTTCAAAGGATCATCTCCTTGAGGATATATATTTCTGCTGTATCTCTTTACAGTATACCAAGTATAATGAACAACTCAACAACAATAGTAATAAATATTAGTAATTTCAAGGTTTATGAGGGTTTTTAGATTTTTTGACAATCTTAGCCATTTCTACAACGCATGTGTATGCAATGATAGCTTAGGAATTGGTACCATACCAAAACCTTAAACCAACACCCCCTCTCTTGCACTCAGCAGGAGAGGGGGTGTTCACTCTATTGGTATTTCTAAAATAGTTTTTTTCTGTCTAGAAGCGAATATCCAGATCACCACTGACCGTCGATAGCTTTACCAAAGTATTTTTCTCTCCTGTAGTTGCAACAGCAGAGGATCCCTCCTGCCTTTGGCTATTGAAGAGGATGGATCCGCTGACCTTATTGGCCCGAATATCCAGATCCTCTGTCTTGCTCAAATCCAGCTCCAGCTTACCACTTGTGGAGGAGCCTTCTAGGCTGCCTTGGGGGAGAATATATACCCGGCCTTCTATATCACCGCTGATAGTATGTAGCGAGAGGCTTTTGCCTTCCAAACTATCCACTTCGAAATCACCACTGGTGGAAGCAAGAGTGAGCCGTTCATTGCTCTTGGCAGAATACCCGCTGATATCACCGCTGATCGTCTTGATAGAGAGATCCTCATTGCCAGTCAGGTTGAGCATATCAACATCACCGCTGACGCTGCTGATCTGTATCCTCTTTGCCTCAAAGTCCTGCATGAGGAGGATGTCACCACTGGTTGTCTTGATCTCAAGCTGGTCAAACAGGGCTTGGGGTAGGGTAACCACAAGGGGCGTGTTTTGGCTATTGAAAAAGTTGAGGAAGCCCCTGGAGAGATGGGAGACAACAATGTTCAACTCTTTGCCGTTTTTCATAACCTTCAGGCTTTTCTTATCGTTTTCTCCGATACTCACCAGAGCCTCTCGGGCATTAGGTTCTACCACTAGGACGACGTCAGTGCTGATCGTGTTGATCTTCACCGAGTCGGAAGCTGAAAAAGAGTAGGACTGTTCTGACCGGTTCTCCTTGCCACGCTTCTGCCAGACAAAGTCCATGGAGAAGAGGATGGCAAGGAAGCTGATCAGGACAATGAGGAAAATCTTGTTGGCTTTGGAATCCTTGAGCATATTATTTCCTTTCGTGGAATCTGTCGTCCCAGTCGCGTTCCTTATTGATCATATCGTTTTCCATCTTCTCGACCTTCTTCTTCAGACGATCATACTCAGATTGCAGATCCTCATCACTATTGTTGTCCTTCTTCGACTGGTAGTACTCGCCTTCAAAGGCCTGTGGGCCTGGGTTCATCGGGATTATGAGAGCAGCAACCAAGTAGAGGAGCGCTCCAGGGAAGCCTCCTGTCGAAATAACTGCAATGAATACGATGAGCCGTACCATATCAGGGTTCAAGTCACGCCACTCTGCCAAACCTGTTGCTACTCCGAAGACTTTTCCTCGAGGTGATCTGTAAAGTTTTTTTGTTGCCATGCCAATCATTCCTTATATTCCTTCTCTTGTGCCTTACGGCTTTGCATAATTGTTTCAATATTGTCCAGGCGCTGTTGAAGGTCATCAATGCCTTTTTTCAACACTTCCCTCTTGGATTCCTTGCTAGGCTCTCCCATTGGGGAGAATTCAAAGTCATCGTCTTTTGACCGCTTTTTTCTCTTATGCTTTGGGTTATAGCCGCTGTAGGTCCCAGGTGGGTACCCACTCTCCATTTCCCGCATCCTCAGAGCCGCATCCATCTTTCTCTTATTCATCTTCGCTTTTTCGTCAAGGGTTGAGATGATGATAATAAAAGCAAAGATTACTATCAGTATAAATACCGCTTCCATACAATAACTCCCTTCTCTATCAGAGGCCTGCACGTTTGCGAAGAGCTGCTATTTCAGCATCGATATCATCCATCTCTTCCAAGTCCTTGAATTTATCATCCAGCGAGCTGGATTCGTACTGGTTCAAATCATTGTTTGCCTTCATCCGGTCGATCTTCTCTTCCATGTTCGAGAAACGGTCATGGGTAGCAGCCTCTGCAGCACGCCTCAAGGTTTCTTGGGCAGCCTGTTCTTCACGAGCGCGTTTTGCTCGCTCTATCATCATCTGGTATTTCTGCTTGACTGTCACCAGCTTGTCCTCGATCTGGTTGATCTCGTCCTTGCTGACCTTGATAGTCTCATCGGCAACCTTAAGGTCAGAAGCAAGTTGCTCTATGGCATCAAGGGCTTTTTTCTTTTCAAGCAAGGCTTCCCTTGCAAGATCTTCACGGCCCTTGCTTATCGCAAGTTCGGCTCTGCTCTGCCAGCGAGTGACCGCACTCTCCTGTTCCTTATAGGTACGCTCTGTCTTGGCTCTGCTTGCCATCTTGGCTGCACAAGAGCTCTTGAGCTCGATCAGTGTATCTTCCATTTCCTGCATCATCAGCTTGATCATCTTCTCAGGGTCTTCAGCCTTGTCGAGAAGTGAGTTGATGTTTGCATTCACAATATCCAAGAATCTTGAAAAAACTCCCATATTACTCTCCTTAGGTAGTAGTACCACCTGGTCTTACATGTATCAAGATGCATAAAGCATGCCAACTATCAAATAGAAAGGAAAAAGTTTGTAAACTCTTCCCCTGCACTACATAGATGATTCTTACTTCCCTGTTCTTCCCTTGTGTGGTATCGTGAAGTTGGCAAAACCCACCAACAATGGTACATTTTACCAAAAGGGGAGAGACGATGGAATCCAGTCAGGTAGGGTATAGTCAACAGCTTCTTGGGGAAAGTGAAGCTTTTCTTGACTTTCAGGCTCAGCTGAGCCGAGCAGCAAAGGTCAATCGATCGGTGCTGTTGGTGGGAGAAAGAGGAAGTGGTAAGGAAGGCGCTGCACGAAGGCTTCACTTCCTCTCCCCACGATGGCAACAAGCCTTGGTAACAGTAAACTGTGCAGCTCTTCCTCCTTCCCTCATTGAAACCGAACTGTTTGGCTATGAGCAAGGGGCTTTCACCGGAGCTCAGAAAACAAGAAAAGGACGATTTGAAGAAGCCGAGGGAGGAACTCTCTTTCTTGATGAAATAGGGCTCATCCCCTTGGAAGTCCAGGAGAAGATTCTCAGGGTTGTAGAGTACGGTACCTTCGAGCGTGTGGGCTCTTCAGTTACCCATGAAGTTGATGCCAGGATCATAGGAGCCACCAATACAGACCTGCCCCAGCTCTGCAAAGAGGGCAAGTTCAAGGAGGACCTCTTGGATAGGCTTTCCTTTGAGGTGCTCTTCCTTCCTCCTCTAAGAGAACGTGCAGAGGACATTATGCTGTTGGCCAATTATTTCAGTTCGAAGATGGCCCTGGAGTGTGGAAAGAGTGAGATGCCGCACTTCAGTAAGCAAGTAGTGACAAGCCTTATGACGTACAACTGGCCAGGGAATGTGCGTGAACTGAAGAATGTGGTGGAAAGGGCCGTCTACCGCAGTGACAGCACAAACATCGAAGAGGTTCAGTTCGATCCCTTTGCCAACCCGTATGCAGAACAACAACCTGAATTACAAGAACCCTACAAGGACCTCGATCTTACTCGGTACGAGCAGGCACGCGAAGAGCTGGAGCTTTCTTACCTACAGGGCTCTATCGACAAGAGCAAGGGCAACCAGAAGGAAGCGGCAAAGCTGCTTAACCTTACTTACGACCAGTTCCGTGGGCTGTACCGCAAGTATAAGGACCAGCTGTAAAAAGGTGGCACTGCAGAAACAGTCTGAAGTACTACCAAAAGAAAGAACCAGGGACATCTTCTGATGACCCTGGTCTGAGTATAATGAAATACAATAAGAAGCAATATTATGTTCTAGGATGCACTACGATATGTGGCTTCTCACGCTAAAACTTGTTGTGTACTCTCTTGTTTCTTGCAGGTATCAGCAATGCTGATCCGAGGTATGCTATTGTCATGGTGGTAAATCCCACTGTGAACAAGAGGACGATCGCAATAATACGCAAGGCCATCACCGGAAGCCCTGTCCAGTTTGCAAGGCCTTCGATGACCCCCAACATATACCCGTTGTCCTCACGATAAAGCTTGCGGGCCTCTCTGCGTGGATAAGGCATTACTTCTTCTCCTTCATTGACTCTTTCAGAGCTGCAAGCTCTTCATCAATGGCACTGTCAGTCTCCATCTTGTTGAACTCATCGCTGCTTGAAGGTTTGCCATGGTAGCCTGCCATCTCGGCATCAGCTTCCATGCGCTCGATCTTGTTTTCCAGTTCGCTGAACTTGCGGGCAAGGTCGGTACTGTCACTACTCTGTAGGGTTCTGGCTACCTGCTTCTTCTCTTTGGCACTGGTTGCACGTTGGACAAGGATCTTCTGTTTGTCTTTTACTTCTTTCAGCTTGTCTGCTATCTGGGCAAGCTGCACTTCCTGGCTTGCAAGGATGCTGTCCAGGCTGACCAGCTGCTCATCAATGAGGCGGATCCTTTCATTGCAGCTTTTCTTTTCCGAGAGGGCTTCCCTGGCAAGATCCTCACGCTTGTTGGTGATGGCAAGCTTAGCTCTCTCTTCCCAACGCTCGATGCCCTTGGTAAGTTCAGCTCTTTCATTGGTAAGGCTAACTTTCTCTGCTTTGCGTGCAGCTGCCGAAGTGCGGGCCTTTGTAAGGGTATCCTGCAGTTCGGTAATCATGAGGTTTATCATCTTTGCGGGGTCTTCGATCCTGTCGAGGGCACTATTTACATTCGAATTGAAGATGTCTGCGATTCTTTTGAACAAGTTCATTATGGTCTCCTTCTGCCACTTGGTGGCTCTGTGCTGGTACGCTAATAACAATGCATAAGGCGTGCCAACTTTAGGAAATAGTCTTTTAAACGTGAAATAAAGGGGTTTTACTAGAATAAAGAATCCTATATACAGGATAAACCCACGGTATTGGCAAAAAATACCAGTTATAATGGATGAATAAACCAACTTTTCGGGTATTGAGTTCTAAAACTCTTGCATATGGATGTGTTCCTCTTCTTGGAAGAACTGCGGTATGGATCCTTCTTGTACCCCAGCTTCATAGCGTGTAAACTAGCTTTCATGAGTACCCTATATATGGTAGCCACCCCCATTGGAAACCTTGATGACATTACCTACCGTGCAGTGGAGACACTGAAGAGTGTTGATGTCATCGCCTGTGAGGATACCCGGCATACACAGACTCTTTTACAAAAGTATGACATCCAGAAACGCCTCATTGCCTGCCATGCGCACAATGAGAGCAACTCTGCCCAAGGGATCGTTGCCCTGATGGAAGGCGGAAATAACATAGCCTTTGTCAGCGACGCCGGAACTCCCGGAATAAGCGACCCAGGCCTTCGTGTGGTCAAGGCCGTGCGTGATGCTGGCTTTACCGTAGTCCCCATCCCAGGACCCTCAGCTGTAGCAACGCTGATAAGTGTTGCAGGGTATGTGGGAAAGACCTTTACCTTTGAAGGGTTTCTTTCTCCCCGCAAGGGTAGAAGAACAAAACGACTTTCGGAACTGCTTGGACGCAACGAAGCCTTTGTCATCTATGAATCACCCTTTAGAATCGTCAAGACTCTTGATGAAATAGCTGTCCTTGATTCTTTACGTCAGGTAGTGGTAGGGCGGGAGATGACCAAGAAGTTTGAAGAGTTCCTAGTTGGAACTGCTGCGGAAGTCTCCGCTATTCTTCTAAGCAGACAAGCGATAAAAGGGGAGTTTGCCCTCTGCATAGCCCCTATTGAGGCATCTGAGTGCGATGATAACGATAGCAAAGCTTAAGACACTGAAGGGGCGCACCTGCGTTCGTAAGGGAGCTCTTCTCTTTCATGAGCAGGCCCAAAGGATTTTGCAAGGCTATGATCCTGACCATGTCTATATCAATGATCTCTGTTCGCTTTTTTCTTCCCAACAGTTTTTGACAGTCCTTAGTGATGACCAGCTTGCAAGTATGAACAACTATGCTTCTTTGCTTGCATCTGCATCCGCTTCTAGTCTTCCCTTTATCCTGGAAGACATGCACCACGCTCTCTTGTCTGCACTGGGAAGCGAACCATCAGACTGGGACTTTGTTGATAGGGAAGGGTCGCTGGATGCATCTTTACGGGTAGTGCTACCCCATATTCTCATCCTCGACCGCTTGCGTTCTCCCTTCAATGTAGGATCAATCTTCCGAAGTGCCGACTCCTTTGGCATCGAGGAAATATGGCTGGTGGAGGGGACGGCCTCTGTTACCCACCCCCGATGCATCAAGTCTGCAAGGGGATGTGTAGGGACCGTCTCGTATCGTTTGTTTTCAGAATTTGATCTTATTGAAAAGCTTAGTTCTTCTTCTATTCCCCTGTTCGCCCTTGAACTGGGAGGCTCTGATCTGGAAAAGTTCCCTTTTCCCAAATCTGGGGCTGTCGTCATAGGAAGCGAAGAGATGGGAGTAAGCCCTTCCTTGTTACAGCTCTGTGACCAGAGCCTTGGAAGGGTCTCCATTGCCCTAGGGGGCACCAAAGGCTCCCTTAATGTATCTGTTGCCACTGGCATCATGCTGCAGAAGTGGTATGCTACGACCTGCTAGATATTACCGCCTGGTACATCTTTCTCAGCCTGTCTTCGATCTCAAAATTGAAGTTTCCTGCACTATAGTTACCCTTGGTATTGCGTATGCCTACAGGCCTTCCTGTAAGGATGCGCATCCCCTCATCGATGCTGGTGATGGGGTAGATATGGAACTTTTTCTCCTTGATGGCCTCTAGCACCTCATAGGAGATTATCAGGTTACGAACGTTCTGGACTGGAATGATGACACCCTGCTTGCCGCTCAGGCCGGTAGTGAGGCAAGTGCGATAAAATCCTTCGATCTTCTCGTTGATACCACCCACTGGCTGGATCATACCCATCTGGTTGACCGAACCTGTAACGGCAATATCCTGACGCACAGGTAGCTCTCCAATGGCTGAAAGCAAAGCATACAGCTCAGAAGAAGAGGCACTGTCCCCATCGACCTCTGCATAGGACTGCTCAAAGGCAATGCCTGCATAGATGGAAAGAGGGAAGGTTCTTGCATAGTGCTTACGCAAATACCCCTCCAGGATAAGCAGACCCTTGTCGTGTATCTCACCACTGAGGCCAGCTTCATGTTCAATATTGACGATGCCTTCACTCCCTGGGGCCACACTGGCGGTGATGACCGTCGGTGTGCCAAAGGAAGAGGCTCCCCTGTCCATTATTGCAAGGCCGTTTACTACTCCAATTTTGGAGCCTGTCAGGCTGATGAGCATCTCACCGTTGAGGATCTCCTCATTGATGCGTAGCTCAGTAATGTTGCTGAAGTAGTCGCGTTCTTCGTTTGCCTTGAGGATGAGCGTCTTGTCGATAGTGTCCCTTTTTTCAATCTCAGCCCAGTAGTCTGCCTCGATGATGATGTCATAGAGTTGGGAGAACTGGGTGGTGAGCTCATTGCGGGATTCGGCATACCAGGCACTGTAGCGCAAAAGCTGGGACAAAGCTGAATTATCGAGCTTTCTATTGGTATGCTTCTGGGCAAATGCATCTAGGTTGGCAATGCTTTTGGCAATATTTTCCTCAGTCGATGGCATGGCAAAGTCAAACTGTGAAGAGACCTTGAAAAGATTCAGGAACCTTTCATCATGTTCTGTCAGGGCATCGAAGGTGTCCTCATTTCCCATGAGGATGACCTTTACAGGAATCTTGGTCATCTGTGGCCTGATCTGGCCTTTACGCAACTCACCCTTTACCAGCAGGTCTGCCTGTAAGGCAAGAGCCGATGCATCGAGATAGCGCTTAAGGGCATCCCAAAGGCCATCTTCAGAGAGCAACTCCTCAGCATTGATGACGATAAAGCCTCCTTCAGCTTCCATAAGAGAGCCTGCATGCAAGCCAAGGTGGGCAAAGTCGGCTTTTTCATCGAGGGTTCCGAAGAGGTTGGAGAAGGTGGGGTAGTTTTCTATTATTAGGGGTCTAGTGCTCGTCCTGCTATGGTTTACCAGGAGGTTTACCCGATACTTACGGGCAAATGGATCCTTTTTGAGTTGTTCGTCAGTGAGGTTCTGTATGTGGGAAGCCTGTCTTTTTAGGTCAGAGTGGATGTGGTTGAACTGCACCGAAAGGGTGGGGGAACTGAACTCTTTTTCTATACCCTTTACCAGGGTCGTTGCCTTTTCCAGGAAGGTGGTGCGGTCTTGGGCAAGAAGGGCTACCTTCTGACTGAACAGCTCCATAGCGTCAGAAAATCTTTGTCCTTCCTTGGGGGGGAAGGTAATGGCAACAGGCGAATCTGGCTGGAGATAATTGTAGGCATAGACGATGTCCTGTAAAAGGGAGATATCAAGTCTGAACCTCTCAACACTCTCCTTGATAGCCTCGAGTCTGCCACTGCCTGAATTACCACTGACAAAGAGGTTGTACCCTCCCTTCTGGATGGCAAGACCCATTTCCAGCGAGCGCAAAGCCCGTGGTTGGCCCACGATAGAGGGTTCCATAGCAAGATTTTTGCACCCTTGGATAAGTGCATCTGTAAAGTCAAAAGCAGCTTCCTCATAGGGAAGTCTCTGTATCTTCGTTACTTTTTCAACCATGCCAGAACTATAGGAGGTGGAACAAATCAAGTCAACTCTTTATACTATGGCATATGAGACGCAATGAACTGGTTAGATACCTTGACGAGTACCTTTCTATCGGGCTTTTTTCATCCTTTGACCCATCGCTCAACTCCTTGGTTGCCGGTGGTCCTGACAAGGAGGTTACCAAGATTGCCTTTGCTGTCGATGCATGCCAAAGGACCTTCGATTTGGCCCTAGAGTGGGGAGCAGATATGCTCATCGTCCACCATGGCCTTTATTGGGGAAGGCCTATGGCAATTACAGGTGCCCACTTCAGCCGCATCAAGACACTCCTCGATGGCAACCTCGACCTATATGCTGCACATCTTCCCCTTGATGCTCATCCTTCTGTTGGGAACAATGCTGTCATGGCCTCGTTGCTTGGCTTGTTAGATGTACAGCCCTTCGCCTCTTTCAAGGGAGTGGAGATTGGCTTCAAAGGCAACCTCCCAAAACCCCTTGCAGCACAAGAGATATCCACCCTGCTTGGATTCACCAAACCCATCATCCTGGGTTTTGGACCTGATGCCATAACGAGTGTAGGCATTGTCAGTGGTGGAGCCAGTGACGATGTCCACACCGCCCTTGCAGAAGGGTTGGACTGCTTCATCACCGGTGAGTGTGAGCACCAGATCTACAATGACTGCTTGGAGCAGGGCATTACCATGATCGGGGGCGGCCACTACGAAAGTGAGGTCTTTGGAGTCCAGGCCCTTGCCGAACATCTCGCTTCCCTGTTTGGAGTGCAAATTCTCTTTCTTGATAATCCCACCGGCCTGTAGGCAAGAGGGAAAAGAGTGTAGTATAGTGGCCCCTATGGAAAAGAAACAACCAAGCAAGGCAATACCTCTCCTGCTCACCTTAGCAGTGATTATTGCCGACCAGCTTTCCAAAGCATGGATAGTAGCAAATATTGCTGAGAACAGTGTGGGATTCCGATTCTTTGGAGACTTCCTTGCCATCGTACATGTGCGCAATACTGCTATCGCCTTCAGCATGGGAGTGGGTTTTCCTACCGTGGTAAAGCTTGTGGGATTTATTTTCTTACCAGTTCTCCTCCTTGTTGGGGTAAGCGTGCTATACTTCTCTAAGAAAGTTGAGTTTACCCGCCTGCAGAGGTGGACCCTGGCGCTTTTTTTGGGTGGGGGCTTTGGTAATCTGATCGATAGGATCTTCCGCTCCTTCAGGGTGGTCGATTTCATCAGTGTGAAGGTCTATGGATTTTTGGGTTTTGAGCGATGGCCTACCTGGAACATTGCCGATGCTTCCCTGGTAGTCAGTGGAATACTGATCGCCATCACAATCCTATGCACTCCTATAACAAAAAAGGAAATGAACGATGTCTAAGAAATCAAATACTATCTGGTTCATGCTAGCGGCAACAGTGCTCAACATTGTGCTCATGCTTGTCTTGTTTCTGGTCTGTTTCATCCTCATCACGCGGTTTGTAGAACCTACAAGCTCCTTAGTTCCCCTATGGCTGGGACTCTCCTTCCTGGTGAGTATCGGTGGAAGCTTCTGGCTCTACTCCGTCGTCATCAAGTGGATGACCAAGCGTTTTGAGCTTGAGGAAAAATTGGCCCCTCTATTCACTAGAAAGAGAAAAAAGCCTCGTCGTGAGGAGTAGCAGTGATGCATCCATCGATCGCCGCCTTTACCAGGACTTCCTGGTTCCCCTTCAGTGACGAACCCGTTATTCAGAGCCTATGGTATATGCCAAGGCTCTGTGACCCGTTTTTCCTTTTTCCTGAAGAGAGTCCTGACGGCAAATGGCATCTTTTTGGTCATACATGGGTGGGGATAGAACACTTTACCAGTGAGAATGGAATTTCCTGGGAACCAAGGAAGATGATCGAGCTCAGAGGTCACTCCCCATCGATCTTTGTGCAGGATGGAATGTGGTACATGCTCTATGAAAAGCATGATGCAAACCTTACTCCCCTGAAAAAAAGACTGAGGGGAAAGCGCAGAGATAAGAACAAGTCCAGCCGTTTTGAGATGAGATCCTCCAGTGACCTCATCCTTTTCAGTGAACCCAAGGTCATTCTTGACAGCAAGGATGTCTCCTTTGCAGGAGACGGCCTGAAAAAGCCCAGAATTTCCCGACCACAATTGTTTAAGGACAGGGAAGGCTACCGTCTCTATTTTGGAGCCTCCCATGTCGTGCTCGAAGACACCAAGCAGAAGGCCACAAGGCATTTCGCCCTGGCAATGAGTTCCCGTCTTGAAGGACCGTACGCCTTGGCAAACGAGGGTGAGAGCCTGCTCTCCCCTGACCCTGATGACCCCTACCGCAATATGGCATGTGGGAGCATCAAGGTGGTGCAGGCCTCTGATGGTTTTGTAGGCTTTGAATGTGCGATGCATTGGGACAAGAAGCGGGCAAAGACCACTTCCTCCCTATTGCAGATTGAGAGTCCTGACGGGCTTATCTGGAAGCCTTCTTTCCGGTCAGTGATACTTCCGACACCCGAGCGTGGTTGGGCAAGCCGCTACCTTGTCAGCTGTGACCTGCATTATAAGAGTGAGGAAGGGTGCTGGTATTGTTACTATTCGGCAAATACCCAATCGGGCTCCCAGTTTGTGCGAGAGTCCATCGGTCTTCTTTTGGGTAAGGACCCAAGCCTCAGGAAGGTGTTCCTCTAAGAGTGATGCGGTTCTCCCATCTGGTCGTCCCTTCCCAGACAGTGGTCATACCTCCATCCTTCTCTTTCCTGACTATCTTATGATAGAGCAAACCTTCATCACCAAACAATATTTTCTCATCTTCACTGCCTGTAAATACGGTGATGTCATCACCGCTATAGGTCTGCCGTATCCACGAGACATCGGCTTGGGCTACCTTTGCTCGGTTGCGGAACTCTGAAGGCAGGCTTTCCAAGGCCCAGTTGAGGTAGGAGATATTGTTGACATGCTGGTTGCTGTCAGTGTCGAGATATTGGATCTTTGGCTTGTAGGAGACCAAGGTGGTGCAGTGTGAATCATCATAGGTAAGACGGTGGGTCAAGGAGAGGTCAATCTGCATCTCAGAGGGAGGAAGGCCGATGCGTTCGACCAAGGTGGTGGGACGAATCGGCCTTCCCCTTTCCAAGTCAATGAGTGCCCAGTAAGTCTTAGCGGTGAAGATCGGTTCTCCCCCCTCGTCAAAGGAGCGGACCACCCTGGGGAGGTGGAGCCTGATGGGCTCTTGTGCCCAGGTCTCGACGATTACCTGTTCAGGCCAACGGGAGTATCGATGCACTTCGATCTTGCTTCGGGTGATGACCCAGGTCTTTCCCTCCTGCTGGAGGGTAGGGATACTGCAACCCCGCACTGCTGAATGGTTGCCAGCGGCTTCCTGTACAATCTGGAAGTAGAATGCAAGCCTTGCATCAAAGAAGCTGTCAGTCTCATAGCTGTAGGTGGTGAACTGGCTATGGGCTACATTATGTTCGTCGATGCTCAGTGTTTCATTCTTCATCCGTATCTCCCTCTGTAGTTACTTTCTTATAGAAGCGAAGCATGCTTCGTCCATACTTGCGCTCATCATTGAATTGTAGGTTGCCGATTTGTTCAGGCCATTCTTTTTTCTCTTCAGAGGGGTAGTGGATGATGAAGAGGCCTCCCTCTGTAAGGAGGTTTGCCATGTCCACTGCTTTGGCAAGGTCGACCTTGCCACCCATAGGAAAGGGAGGGTCTGCATATACGATGTCGTACTGGCGTTTGGCTGTGGGAATGAATCGGTTGACGTCGGTCATAAAGAGCTGTATATCGCTCTCGACCATGCTCAGGTTTTCCAGGATGGTAGCCTTTTTCTGACGGTCTTTCTCCACCACATGCACCAGAGTAGCTCCCCGCGAAGCTGCCTCGATACCTACACATCCGCTACCGGTGAACAGGTCAAGCCAGGAGAGCTCTTCAATGTTGCCCAATATGGAGAAGAGGGACTCCCTCATCATATCCATGGCAGGTCTGATAATCCCTGGAGGACAGGTCACTGTCCTTCCCCTATAGATTCCACCGGTTATACGCATAGCTTACCTCTCATCCTATCCATAATAGGTTTTCGGCCCTATTTGTGCAAGTTGGGTTTGTCCAAGTATTGTGGTTGGTCAATTGGCCTCAACACTCTCCAAGGCAAAGGGAGGGGCCTCGGCAAGGGTCCGTCTGATCACCGCATGTTCGGCAGCCAAGAGGGCCGGATCCTTTTCAAGGATCCTATCGGCTTCGGCTCTTGCCAGCTCAATAAGCGGCAGGTCTTCGGTAAGGGATGCATAATGCAGGCGCAGGAAGCCTGACTGTTTTGTCCCTGTCATCTCTCCAGGTCCTCTGATAAGCAGGTCCTTCTCCGCAATGTAGAATCCGTCAGTGGACTCCTTCATGACCGTAAGGCGCTGCTTGGCCTCATCGGTGAGCTGGTCACCGAATACCAAGAAGCAGTAGGAGGACAGGTTGCTTCTGCCAACGCGTCCGCGAAGCTGGTGCAGGGCAGAAAGGCCGAATCTATCTGCATGTTCAATGACCATGCACGTGGCGTTGGGTATGTCAATGCCTACCTCAACTACGCTGGTGGAAACAAGGTAGGAGATTTCCCCACTCTGGTAACGTTTGAGTATGGACATTTTTTCCTCGTCATCGAGTTTGCTGTGGATGAGCTCAGAGGG
Source organism: uncultured Sphaerochaeta sp. (assembly GCA_964469205.1). Classification (GTDB taxonomy): domain Bacteria; phylum Spirochaetota; class Spirochaetia; order Sphaerochaetales; family Sphaerochaetaceae; genus Sphaerochaeta. Next base: position 14,667 of record CAYXYD010000005.1, read on the forward strand.
GATGTTGGGATACTCGGCCTTGAGGAATTCGTACATGTTCGTCACATCCCTGAGCTCGCTCTCCCCACTGTCATCGATACGGGGATAGACAAAGTATGCCTGGTGTCCTCGGGAGAACTCCACCCCGACGGCCTGGTACATCCGTTTGCGACTTTGCTCAGTCACGAGATGGGTTATTACCGGTTTCCTCCCCGGAGGCATTGTCTTGATAGTCGATACGTTCAGGTTGCCGAACACAGTCAACGAGAGGGTGCGGGGAATGGGGGTGGCTGTCATCAGGAGGAGATCGGGCACCTCTGCCTTCTCCATAAGGGCGAGGCGCTGTTCCACCCCGAAGCGGTGCTGTTCGTCTATGATCACATACCTCAGATTTTTGAAGGTGACCTCTTTGGAGAAGAGAGCGTGCGTGCCCACAACGATGTCGACTTCACCGTCTGCGATGGCTTGCAACAAGAGTTTGCGCTCCTTGCTTTTCACCGATCCCGTAAGGAAGGCCATCCTGACCCCTAAGCTTTCCAAGAGCTTTGCCCCCGATTCTGCATGCTGACGAGCAAGCAGTTCAGTCGGAGCCATGAAGGCAACCTGGGCGTTTTGGGAAAGGACATGCAAGGCGGTAATCCAGGCAACCAAGGTCTTGCCGCAACCCACATCGCCTTGCAACAGCCTGTTCATGGGAACGTCAGGGGCAAGGTCCTTGCGAATCTCATGCAGGACGGTTATCTGATCGCCTGTCAGGGCGAAGGGAAGGCTTTCTATGAGGGCCAGTTCGATCTTGGTAGGGTTGGCTGTTCTTTGTTGTACGGTTCTTTCCTGCAAGCCCTTTCTTCTTCGTGCGATCAACTGCAGGTAAAAAAGCTCATCCAGGGCAAGGGTCTTTCGTGCCTCTTCATGCTTTGCGAAGGAGGGTGGAGAGTGCCATACCCTTATGGCTTCATCCATAGGTATGAGTTTCTGTTCTGTAATTAGGGTATAAGAAAGCTCTTCCTCAAACATCTCCACAGAATCGAGCACTTTCTGGACATTGGCCCTGATGAGTCTCTGGGTCAGGGCTCCTCGGAGAGGGTAGATGGGAAGAATCGTACCAAAGGATGAAGGGAAGTCCCCCTCTTCAGTGGCGGGATGGAGTTCGAACTGTGAGCTTTGCAGTTCCCCTCGGTTTATGGAGACCTGTGCATAGATGTAGTAGACATGCCCTACCTTGATGCTCTTTTCCAGGAAGTTTCTTCCAAAGCAGAGTAAGGAAAGCCTACCGTCGCCATGGCCGGAGACATCTCGCAACAGGATCTTCAAGGTGCGTTTCTTGGCACTTCTTTGACCGAAGTAGGAGTGGGCAAGCACCTCTACGAGAGTGTTTGCCATCTCAGCATCCTGTATCCCTCCCAGAGGGCGGACACGGCTACGGTCTTCCCAGGCCCTAGGCGAGAAAAGCAGGAGGTCTGAGTAGGTGTTGATACCCAGTTCAGCATATGCTTTGGCAGAGGCCGGGCCTACGCCCCCTAGGGTTTTTATGCTTGTCTGCAGCGCCCTAAGGTAAGCCATAGTTAGAAGGAGAGATTCGCTAAGGCAGCGACCAGGACTCTGATCAGAGCCGAAGAGCTGATATAGACTACGACAAAGAAGATGAGGCTGGTCAGCACCAGCTGGCGGTCACTGATAGCCTTGTCCTTGTAGAAGATCTTCTGTACCCAGTTGAGCACCCCCCCCACCAGTGAGTCTATCATCTTGATGTACCCAATGGTGTTGGGACCACGCTTATAGCAGAAATAGAGCCGGACTCCCAGCAAAGCCATGACAAACCAGAGGATCGGGCTGAGCAGGAAGGACCAGAGGGTGCTGAGTATCAGGGCGAAGACCATACCTACGCTAATCTTGCCGTAGGAACCAAACAGCCTGAGTATACTCTGCACTATAGAAAGGACTGCAAGGGCGATAAGCGGGGTGAGGTCAATATGACTTCGCCTGAATGTGCTTATCCCTTTGAACCAGTTGAGATAGGGGTCAACTATCTTCCCCAAATAGTGAGAAAGGGGGTTTTCTCCGCTTTGGCCAGGTAGGCGTATCCACGTAAGGACAATCCTCATCCAGATCAAGAGCGAATAGAGTGAAATGAGGGCAGCCAGAAAAGAGGCTATGCCCATGAGCCACTCAGGGGCGCCGCTAAAGGAGAAAAGTCCCCCGTTGTAATAGGTGTCATCCATAGTAATCCTCCGTTAGTAAGATACCTAACATTTCCTTATTAGTCGAACCATATATCCATAACTGCTGAATTATCTCGTACTTCTTTTTTAAAATCATCACAGTAGCGTACTTTAAACTCTCCCCCACAGGCAATGATGTCCTTATCGGAGCCTTCACCCTCGCGTATGATCAGTTCCACCTTACAATTTCCCTCCCACGAGAGGAAGGAGTCACGAAGCATCGTCATCTTCTCGGGCTTGCAAAAGGATTTTTCCAGTACGATATGGCATTTGGTCACAGCCATGGGTGCGAGATCCTCAGGATTGGTGAAGATTGATTCGATCAGGAACGAGATTTTACCTTCCCCCCGAGAGTTGTCGAAGTTCCCTGTGAAGCCATAGATGCCGTCGACATGCAGGACCTCCTTAAACTGTTCGAACGACTTGGGAAAGAGTGTAGCATCAAAGGTGGAGTTCAGGTCGGTAAGCTGCAGGAAAGCCATCACATCACCCTTTTTGGTGGTGTAGGCCCTGATGTTGGTCACCATGGCGATGATATTGGTAGGACGCCCAAAGGGAAGATCCTCCTGCTTTGCCGTGTTTACCGTCACCCTCTCTGCGATAGCCTTTTTGAAGACATCCATCGGGTGCCCCGAGATGTAGAAGCCAAGCAGGGCCTTCTCTGTCTCCAGCTTCTCGTTGATTGCCCAGTCTTCGACCTCTGTCATGGAGAAGGTGTCCATCTGAGCCTCGATCTCCTCATCAAAGAGGGATATCTGCCCAAAGGCACGCTCTTCACGGCGTTTCTGCACATAGGTGACTGCCGCTGCGACATTAGCCAACAGCGTAGGGCGGTTTATCCCCATGGTGTCGAAGGCCCCTGCCTTGATAAGGGATTCAAGGAGCTTGGAATTGCTAGAGCGTGAGTCGATGCGGGTAAGGAAATCCAGGAAGTCCTTATAAGGACCGTTCTTCTCTCGCTCTGAGACAAAGATCTCTACCACCCCTTCGCCCACATTCTTGATACCGGCAAGTCCGTAGACAATCTTATCACCCACGACGGAGAAGTGCTTGTCCGAATAGTTGATGGAAGGGGGCATGATCTCAAGACCCTGGTCCTTGGCCACCTGTAGGTACTCTGCGAACTTGTCCGGGCTGTTCATCTCGTTGGTAAGGTTTGCCGCCCAGAACTCCGCAGGGTGGTTTGCCTTAAGGAAGGCTGTCTGGTAGGCGATCACCGAGTATGCAACCGCATGGGACTTGTTGAAGCCATAGCCTGCAAAGGGCTCAAGCATCTCAAATATCTCAATGGCATGCTTTTCAGTCCTTCCCAGGGCCTTTGCCCCTGCGATGAACTTTACCTTTTCCTCTGCTAGGGCAGCGACCTTCTTCTTACCCATGATACGCCTGAGGATGTCGGCATTACCCAGCGAATAGCCGGCTATGATCTGAGCCACCTTCATGACCTGTTCCTGGTAGATAATGACGCCGTAGGTGGTCTTCAGCTCCTCTTCCAGTTCAGGGTCTGCATAGGTGATGCTCTGTTTGCCACGCTTACAGCCGATGAACTGGGGGATGTAGGCCATGGGGCCGGGCCTATAGAGGGCGTTGAGGGCCACCAGGTCCTCAATGTCCGAAGGCTGGGCATCCTTGAGGATGCTCTGCATGCCGGAACTTTCAAACTGGAAGACAGCGGCACTCTCTCCACGGGAGAGCATGGCAAAGGTCTTGGGGTCCTTCTCATCGATATCTGCGGCCCTGAAGGAGGGGTCCTTTTTCTTTATCAGGTCCTCAGTGTGCTTTACCAGGGTCAATGTCTTAAGCCCCAGGAAGTCCATCTTTACCAGACCGCACTCCTCGATGAGGTCCATCGTGTACTGCGTTGAGATGGCGCCTGTCTTGGCATCACGGTAGAGGGGGACATAGTTGACCAGGTCCTCCTTACCGATGACTACCCCTGCAGCATGGGTGGAGGTGTGGCGGTGGAGGCCCTCAAGTCTTCTTGCGGCATCAAAGAGTTCTGCATAGATACCACCCCGCTTCTCCAGCTCGACAAGTTCCTTGCTCATCTCAAAGGCCTTGGTAAGGTTCATCTTGGGATCTTCAGGTATGAGCTTACAGATATTGTTTGACTCGTCGTAGGGGATGTCCAGCACCCTTGCCACGTCCTTTACCACAGCCTTTGCCTTCAAAGTCCCGAAGGTGGCTATCTGGGCTACGCGCTTTGTTCCGTAGTGCTCGGTGACATAGTTGATGACTTCCTGCCTTCTTTCATAGCAGAAGTCGATGTCAAAGTCAGGCATGCTGACACGGTCGGGGTTAAGGAACCGCTCAAAGAGCAGGTTGTATTTGATGGGGTCGACATTGGTAATGCCCAGGCTGTATGCAACGATAGAGCCTGCACCACTGCCTCGCCCAGGACCAACTGGGATATCATGGTCCTTTGCCCACTGGATGTAATCCATGACGATAAGGAAGTACCCTTCAAATTTCATGTTGATGATGACATCAAGCTCAAAGTCCAGCCGTGTCTGCAACTCGGGGGTAATTTCTTCATACCGCTCTTTGAGCCCTTCGTTTGAGACGTGGCGCAGATACTCCGACGGGCTTTCAAAACCCTCGGGGACCTTGAATTCAGGGAGGAGAGGGCCGGGTAGGTGAAGCTCGATGTTGCATCTTTCTGCTATCTTCTGCGTATTGGACAGTGCCTCGGGGCACCAGGAGAAAATAGATTGCATCTCCTGGTAGCTCTTCATGTAGAATTCAGGGCTGGGGAAACGCATCCTGTCAGGATCATTTTTCTTGGAGTTGGTCCCGATACAAAGCAGCAGGTCCTGGGCATTGGCATCACTTTTTTCGATATAGTGGATGTCATTGGTGCAGACCAAGGGGATGCCTGTATCATCACTGAGCTTCTTCAAGAGGGGATTGGTCTTTTTTTGCTCGGTCAGGCCATGGTCCTGCATCTCCAGGTAATAGCGTCCGTCATCGAAGACAGAGGAGAACCAGAGGGCGCGCTCTTTGGCCTCATCATACTGCTCTCGAAGCAAGTTCTGTAGGATCTCTCCCCCTAGACAGGCTGAGAGGCATATCAGGCCTTCGTTGTATTTGAGCAGCAGTTCGTCATCGATTCTTGGCTTGAAGTAGAATCCTTCGGTATAGGCAAGGGAGTTGAGGTGCATGAGGTTGTGATACCCCTTCTCATTCATTGCAAGCAGGATGAGGTGGTACTGGTGGGGCTTCTTACCCCCCACCATGGTCTTTTCCCATCGGCTTGTGGGGTTGGAATAGAACTCACACCCTATGATGGGATTGATACCCGCTTCCTTTGCTGCAAAATAGAAACGCAAGGCGCCGAACATGTTTCCATGGTCGGTGATGGCGAGGCTCTGCATGTTCAGCTCTTTTGCCTTAGCCATATAGCGCTCGATAGGGGCCGCCCCGTCAAGCAGAGAAAAGTCCGTATGGTTATGCAGATGGGTAAAGGGTTCGTATACGTGTTCTACCAGTTGTTCTTCCATGAGATATGCTCCAAATATTTACGTTTGCAGGGCCTTTGAGTTCAATCCATGAAGAACAGATTCGAACATTCTTCGTCCTCTTTCAAGCTGCAGTTCGGTGATAGTGCTGTGTTGCTTCTTCAGTTCCGCAACCAGCTCATACGAAATCGTGTTGACCCGCTCGGGGTGTATGGGTAGGGTGAGAGAAGAGAGTTTTGACTCAATGTCCTTGCTCATATGAAAGGCTTTTGTCGGGAAATTCATGCAGAACTGTACCTTGCTCAGCGAGTTCTGCGTCCGATTGGCCTGGAAGGCGAATATAACACACTTGTCCGTGTTTCGGATAGGGTCCTCAACGGTTCTGAACGAGTGGAAGTCCCCATAGTCCAGACCAATGCGAATCCTTGTCATCAAGACGTTTTCCGCTCCGAGGGCGAGCTTGCCCTCCTTGTCGTACATCCTGGAAATCGGGATCCAATGGGTGGAGACCTTTCCTCCCTGGTAGAATTTGAACTCAGCCGAAGCGTCAAGGATGGCTAGGGTGGTGGAGAGGGAGAGTCTTACATCAGGGATGCACAAGGAGCCGCCGATGGTTATTTGGCGTCTGACAATTTGTGATGCGAGAGTCTCCAGTGTCTTCTGTAGGATCCCTGGGAGAATGAGCTTTCCTGCATAGAGCAACTGGGAAGCACTGACCATCGAGCCGATTTCCACAAAGCGGTCGTTACGGGTGATCTTCTTCATCTCCTCCATCCCACCAAGGTCGATGATCGCATCCTTGGAGTCGCTGGGGTAGTACTCCTTCTGGCTCATGATATAGGTTCCCCCTGCCCATATCTGGGCGTTGGGGTAGCGTATGATGGTGGTGTTGAACTCGCTTTGCGTCTTTGGTGTATGGATGACCGGAGACCTAATTCCTTCGTACACGTTTACGCCTCCTGAATGTGAGTGCTGTCTCTACTATTTGCACGAGCTCACTCATGTGCATGCATTGGCAGGTGTTCAGTGAGAGTTCCTGTATGATGGCCTGCTCGTCCAAAGAGTCTTCTGCTGTTGGGGCGATTCTTGGACGGTTCATCATGGGGAAATTTATCCTGGTGGAGCGCACGTTGGTTAGGCCTTGCAGGATGGATTCTATGATCAGGGTCTTGGATGCGTAGCAGTTGGGGCAGGGGGTGTTGCCGTTTCGCTGATAGGCCCGCTCTATGTCCCTGCACAGTCTGGTCTTCTGGTAGCTTTCGAATGTGCTGATAGTCGCATCTTTCAGGCGGAAGGCAGGAATGACGCAACTAAGAGTTGCCTCATCATTGAGAAGGACTATGCAGTTGCCGCACGCTTCCCCTTTGCAATGGCACAATAGCGAACGGTTGCCGACATCCTCCATAAGGATGAGCGAGAGCGGCTTGTTGGAATTTACCGAGAGAGAAAGGGCTTTCCCATCGATGGTACACTCTATTTTCATTTTTTTGACCTCATCACTTCAAGAATAGTCTCCCCTGTCACCGGCACCTTGGGAATATGGGAACCTAAGGCCTGCTGGAGTGCAGATACATACGCTGCGGTGGCAATGCCCTTCAGTGCACTGGTCACCGAGGAGGATATCAGCTCCCCCTCCTCCTTGATGGAGATATCAATTGTAAAGCTCTTGTCACTGGAAAGAAGAGCCCCTCCTTCTCTGAGGGTGCTTACGATGGTATGGCGGATCTTGCTACGAAGCGAGTGTTCATCAAATACCCTGCTTGTGGAGATTGCAACCCACACATTCCGTACCATTGGATGGAGGGTGACAGTCTGTATTTCCAATTCAATGGCTAGGGCGACCCAGCTGTTGGAGAGGAATAAGGAGCCCTTGGCTCCTCCCATTCGGGAGTTGAGCACACTTTCGCAGATGGGCAGTGGTTGTACGAACCGCTTCTCCTTGATCTGGGTGCACGCCCTTTGGATCTGTTGGGGCATCCTTCCGCTGTTTGCAGAGAGTACCGAAGGTCCGCTGTCCAGCAGTTCCTGCTCGTCAGTGGGAAAGGAGATGTTTCCCTTCTCTACTCCAAGCTCTTCACAGATGATCTGCTTCCATATCTCGACACTTGCACCGTTGGTGTAGAAGGAGGTGTTGCACTCCACTTTGTTGTTGGGGTTGAGCTGTACCTGCACCGACTGCTGAGGAAGGCCCTTGCACTCGCTGCTGAAGCCGCTTATGCCTGCTGCACATGCCAAAGCGGCGCCCCTGCTGTAGTTGAAGAATGTGGAGAGCTGTATCTTCATGTTTTGTTGCAGTTCGTATGCAGCGCTCTTTCGCTGGAAGTCAGAACGGGTAGCTACATCGGTGATGACTTCCTTGAGCTTTGAGAGCTTGTCGAATTTGATAACCGGCAGATGGGAACTGCTCTCCGTAGCAAACTTCAGCCTCCAGGCATAGGATGTATAGCCGGCAAGCCTGGCTATTTCATTGTAATGACTCTCGGTTGAGGCGAGGGCATCACAATAGCCAAGTTCCCCAAAAAAATGTGCAGGAGGGTTGTTGCTTGTCTTGAAGGAGATGGAGACCGAAATAGCTTCCAAGGGATAGATGGGTACCAGACCTGCTATGAGTTGGTTGGACATTTCCTCGGTAAACAGGGGGGTGCTCCCTTGGTCTACGCTCACCGATATGGATTCGGCCTGCGGCTTGCCGTCAGGGAAATACCAGCTCTTGCGCTCGATGGTTACCTCTGGCCTGTAATTCTCTATCTTGCACTGCAGTTCAACAGGTCCCTTGGCCTTGATCGCGGCGACAGCGGCTATAGCGGCAAGGCGAGTGGGCCCAAGCAACATCTCGTCATGGGGGGCATAGAAGGGCAGGCGATGTATTACTATTCTTTTTTTTGGATAGGAGGTGACCTCACTGATGGTTTCGCGCACATGGGCCGGCCATTGGGTTGGCAGGTAGACATGCAGCTTATCCTCTTCAAGGTCGATGCTGATGCGCGTGATGTTGCTGTTGTTGTAGCCTGTGCCGCTGAAGTGATAGGTACGCTCCACGGTCACAAGCGTTTCATCAGATGTGGCTGTTTCCATATTCCCGTAGCGGTAGGTGAAGGGAGCGGATACTATCTGCTCGGATTTGGATGAGATGTTTGTGGTAGGATCCTCTGAAGTGGGTTCTTCATAGGATATCTCGATCTCCCGGCTCTTGAGCTGGACTGACTCGCTGTCATAGCCGAACAAGGCGAGGATGGGCTGTTGGCGATAGGAGACCTGTGACGATGTCAGAATCGTTGTAGCATTGTCCAGGACCCGTATACGGTTGGTCCCAGGGATATCACGGGCTGCTACCAGCACATAGTTGTTGTCTAAAGTCGGCATTTTTATCTCGCTGATCTTGCCAACCTCGATGGCAGAGGTTATGACTATGCCGTGAAGCAAGTTTGCTTTGTAGATGGGCTCTCTCTTGTCTGCCATGGTATGCCTTCCTCTCTCGCTAAGAAAGATACCATGTTGGCTCATTATCTGCAATGAGAGAAAGCTCATACTCTGCTTGCAAAATAGGGGTGAGGGAGAGTACCATGGGTGCATGAACACCAATGAGCAAGACCCCCGTCTGGAGATAGAAAGCCTTTCAGATCGGCTGAGATCGTACCAAAGGGCCTATTATGTCGATGCACGCCCCCTCGTGAGCGATCTTGAGTATGACCGTCTCTTCGACCGATTGCAAACCTTGGAGGATGAGCATCCCCAACTCAGGTTTCCTGACTCCCCCTCCCAGCGGGTGGGAAGCGACCTTAGCAGTGAGTTTCCTGAGGTTGTGCATACTATTCCGGTCTTGAGCCTGGACAAGGTGTACAAGAGTGAGGAAGTTTCCTCCTGGATGGTCAAGACAGAGGCAAAGGTTGCCCAAGAGCTCTCCTTTGTAGTGGAAGAGAAGATGGACGGGGTGTCCATCGTCCTTTACTACGAAAAAGGTCGGCTCGTCCGCTCTGTGACTCGGGGCAATGGATTGGTGGGCAATGATGTGACTGCCAACCTGAAGACCATAGCCTCCATACCCCTACGATTGAAAGAAGAGGTAAATCTTGCCGTACGTGGTGAGGTATTCCTTCCCAAGGAAGAGTTCCTCACGCTGAACAAGCGTATGGAGACCCCCTATGCCAACCCCCGCAACCTTGCGGCAGGGACCATCAGGCGGATAAAGAGCAGTGAGGTGGCCAAGGTTCCCTTGAGGATCTATGTCTACGAAGGTTTCTGGGAAGGGGAGCATCCCTTTACCGACCATATTTCCATACTTGCTACCCTTTCTTCCTATGGATTTTCCCTCAATCCTAATATAGCCCTCTTTTGCAAAAGTCGAGAGGATGCACAACAGAGGTTGGAGAAGGCTTCCCTCGAAGGGAAGGCCCTCTCCTATGCTGACTTTGATGCCTATGTAGAGGAGCATACAGCCAAACGATCTGACCTCCCCTATGAAATAGACGGCCTGGTCATGAAGGTCAACGAGCTCGCTGTTCGAGAGAGCCTTGGCTATACCGAGCACCATCCCAGGTGGGCCTTGGCCTACAAGTTTGAATCCCCCCAGGCCCAGACGGTAGTGCAGAACATAGAGGTGCAGGTGGGAAGAACCGGAAGGATCACCCCTGTTGCCAGGGTTGTCCCGGTCCTGGTAGGAGGCTCGACCGTCTCCAATATCACGCTGCACAACCAAGATTATATAGACATGCTGGAACTCTCTATCGGCGATAGCGTGGAGATATCCAAGCGTGGTGATGTGATCCCAGCAGTCGAGCGGGTGATAGAGAAGAACGAAGAGGGAAACAAGGTCTGGGCTCTACCCGAAATCTGCCCGAGTTGCTCAACAGAACTCGTAGTTCGTGGAGCACACACCTTCTGTCCCAACCCCGCCTGCCCTGACCAGGTCAGCTCCCGACTGAAGTTTTTCGTGGGGAAAGCCCAGATGGACATCGACTCCTTCGGTCCTGAGACCATTAAAACCCTCATCGACCTTGGCCTGCTCAAGGACGTCGGTGATATCTATACCCTCGACTATGAGAGAGCCCTTAGTGAGGCACCTGGTTTTGGAGAGAAGAAGATTGCCGCGATCAAGGTTGGGGTAGAGAAGAGCAAGAGCCAGAGCTTTAGGCGTGTGCTTGTCTCCCTTGGCATTGGCGAGATAGGCAAGAAGGCTGCCGACCTATTGGTGGAAAGTGGTATCACCAGCATGGATGCCCTCCTGGATATTGCAGACCGTGATGATGAAGAGACCCTTACCTCCATCAAGCAGATCGGGCCCAAGAGTGCCCGTCTGCTTATCGATGGCCTAAAGGACCCTGCCATGCGAGATCGTATAGAGCTCTTACGCCAGGGGGGCCTGCAGTTTGAAGAGAAAAAAATAGATGAGCCTGCTCTTGAACAGAACTTTGCAGAGCAGACTTGGTGTGTGACCGGCTCGTTTGAACATTTCAATCCCCGCTCCTTAGCCTTGGAGGAGATTGAAAAGAGGGGAGGAAGAACCACCAGTGCAGTTACCGGTAAGACGACCCATCTTCTTGCAGGGGGTGGGGCGGGCAGCAAATTGGTCCAGGCGAACAAGCTTGGGGTCAAGGTTGTGAACGAAGAGGTGTTCCTTTCCTTGCTAGAAGAGGAAAAACCTACGAAAAAGAGTGAAGATGTCCAAGGGGAATTTTCTTTTTAGTGACATTTGGTCAAAAACCCTATATAACAGGAAGAAGCACGAACAGAGGAGTCAGTATGCATGCACTAGCCAACGAATTGAACACGACATTAGAAGGGACAATTGTAGATGAGATGTTTTCGGCTGTAGGGAAGAGAATGTTCTTTCCCAAAGGTATTGTGGCGCAGGCTGCTGAGGCCAAGAAAAAGGCAACACGGTTCAATGCTACCATCGGAATGGCTACCACCAATGGCAAGCCCATGCATTTGAGTGATATATACAGCCAGTTTGCAGAAAATTCCCTTACCCCTAGCCAAGTCTTCGCCTATGCTCCAGGGGGAGGAGACCCTGAACTGCGAGAGTTGTGGAAAACTGAGATGCTCAGGAAGAACCCTTCCCTGCAAGGTAAGGCCTTTTCCCTACCCATCGTCACCGGAGGGCTGACCCATGGCTTGAGCTTGCTCGCCCAGCTTTTCTTTGAAGAGGGTGATACCCTTGTTGTTTCCGACCTCGCTTGGGACAACTATGAGCTGATATTCGCCCATCAGGTCAATGCAACCATAAAGACATTCCCTTTCTATACAGAAAGTGGTGCTTTCAATGTGGAGGCCCTCAAAGAGACCCTCGCTTCCATAAAGGAAAAGAAGGCACGCGTCCTGTTGAACTTCCCGAACAACCCCACTGGCTTCACTCCTAGCAAGGACGAGATGAAGAGGACCAAAGAGGCCCTCGTACAGCTTGCCGATGATGGAATGAAACTGATGGTCATCTCTGACGATGCCTACTTCGGCCTGTTCTTTGAAGAAGAGACCGAGAAGGAGAGCCTGTTCTCCTCCCTCTGTGATGCGCATGAGAATATCTTTGCTGTCAAGGCTGATGGAGCCACCAAGGAAGAGATGGTCTGGGGCTTTAGGATCGGGTTTGTGACCTATGGAAGCAAGGCCCTGAGCCCTGATCACTATGATGCACTGAACAAGAAGACCTTGGGCATCATCCGTAGCACTGTCTCCAACTGCGACCGCCCAGGCCAGAGTCTGGTCCTCAAGGCGATACGAGATGGAAAGAACTATCAAGGGGACAAGGCTGCCGCTTTCACCGAGATGGAGAGACGCTACCACACTATTGCCAAGGTTTTGAAGAAGTATGAAAAGAGTGAGTTACTCAAGCCCTATCCGTTCAACAGCGGCTATTTCATGGCCTTCAAGTGTAAGGGCAGTTCTGAGGTTTTGCGCAAGTATCTGCTCGATTCCTATCAGATCGGTTGTATCAACATTGCAGATACCACCTTGCGTCTTGCCTATTGTTCGGTAGAGTGTGATAAGATAGAGGAACTGGTAGATTTGGTTTATCAGGCGGCAGGAGAAGCATGGAACTAAAGACAAAGCTCTATCTGGTTGATGAAGAGGGCAACAAATTCATGGGAATAGGGGTGCTGTGGCTTTTGCAGCACATACGGACTTACAAGTCCTTGCGTAAGGGATCGTCGGTCCTGGGCATCTCCTATTCCAAGGCTTTTGCAATGATTCGTAATCTGGAGAAAAGCCTCGGTGTTGCTATTCTCGACCGGAAAAAGGGTGGGGCAAATCGTGAAGGGGCAACCCTGACCATCTTTGGCGAGCAATTTATTGAACTGTATGAAACGTTTGAACAAGAGGCGAAGCTTACTCTCGATACGCCATATGAGCATTTTAGGGAGAACCTTTCCCTCTTGTTTGACGAGGATGAAGACCACGGAGGTGTGTAGTGAATTCCAAGAAGATTGATTTTACCATTCCAAACTTGGGCGAGGCAAAGATTTCCTCTCCCATCTTGATGAGCTCTACCCATAATGATGGGCAAGCGGATTATGTCTCTGATGATGACCATATCCTGTATAGCATTGATACCGACATTGACGATAAGGGCCGTCCTGTTCCCCGTCATGACGAGACGGTGGAACTTGCAGGTCCCCGTGAGAAGATATACTACAACCCTGCCCATACCCATGCTGCGATAACCACCTGTGGTGGCATCTGCCCGGGAATGAACAACGTCATTCGTGCTGTTGTGCGCTGCTTCTGGTACCGCTATGGGGTCAGAAGGATTAGCGGGGTGCAGTTTGGCTACCAGGGTCTTCTGGAAAACAGCCCCTGGCCCCTTCTTCCCCTCGATCCCGATGTGGTGGATGATATCCAGGAGAAAGGTGGTACGATCCTTGGTTCTGCCCGTGGTGGCGGTAAGAAGGTTGGCGAGATCGTCGATACTCTGGAGAAGTTGAACATCAACATCCTGGTGACCATCGGTGGTGACGGCACGCTCCGAGGTGCTTCTGAGATTAGCGATGAGATCAAGAAGCGTGGTTTGAAGATATCCATAATCGGTATCCCCAAGACCATCGACAACGATCTTTCCTTTATCCAGAGTTCCTTTGGTATGGATACTGCTGTGCAGATGGCAGTCCCTGTTGTCAGAGGTGCTCATGTCGAGGCTAAGAATGCACTCAACGGCATTGGTTTGGTAAAGGTAATGGGCCGTCATTCGGGTTTTATCGCTGCCAATACATCCCTTGCCCAGAGTGATGTGAACTTCTGCCTGATCCCGGAAAACCTGTTTGACCTTGAGGGTTCCATGGGTTTCCTTACCAACTTGCGCAGGCGCATCCTTGACCGGGCCCATGCTGTGGTTTTGGTCGCTGAAGGAGCTGGTCAGGACCTTGTTCCCAAAACAGGGGAGACTGATGCCTCAGGCAACGTAAAGTTCCAGGACATCGGTATCTTCCTCAAGGAGAAGATTCGTGAGTTCTTTGCAAAAGAGGGTATCGAATGCAACGTAAAGTATATCGATCCTTCCTACATCATCAGAAGTGCCCCTGCAGACTCCTTTGACTCGATCTACTGTGCCCGCTTAGGTGCTCATGCTGTGCATGCGGCCATGACAGGCAAGACACAGCTGTTGATAGGTCTGATGAACAACAGGTTCGTCCATCTTCCCATCAAGGTTGCAGTCGGGGCTCGTAACCATGTGGATCTTGAAGGCGCTCTTTGGAGGGACGTGCTGGAGAATACTCGCCAGCCCTTCAACATGAAGAATCCCAAAGAAAGCTAAGCAGAGCGGTAAGAAGAGTAGAAAAGAACAGTAAGAAGAACAGAATAAAGAGAAATAGGTGGGGAGGTTACAGATGTAGCCTCTCCCTTTTGGGCTTTCAGTTTTAGTTGGAATTGGTGCTGATACCAATGAAAGCTGAACTGTTTGTTATCTTTCTTGAATATCGTTTTACTGAACGGGCAGAGGCTATCACCTAGACGAAAATAGATGTTGGAATCAATCGGATATTTCTTTTTTGTTGAGATAAGCCCATACCTCCTTAGCACCGCTGGAGGTGCTCAGTCTCCTTGCACCACTCTACTATAAGGAAGCTGAGAATTGAGACATCTGAAATAGAAACCCTCTGATTGTGACTTTCTCAAAAGAAATGTCAAAAAACAGACCGACAAGATCATTATTGGTCCATTATCGATACTTTCGGTTTGACATCCTGGGCTTCCTCTTCCTATAGTTGAGTTAGTGAGGAAATTACCTATGAAAAAAGTTCTGTTGTTGATCCTGATCCTTCTTGTTTCTCTTTCCATTGGATTTGCCCAAGCCAATACGGAGAAACACTCCGATGAGATGATTCGTATCGCCCTGATCGGTGAAAGCACTGTCGATGATGGGCTGTGGTTTGAAAGCATGTACAAGTCCTTGCTACATGTGCAGCAGAGGCGAGGGGATATCATTGTCGGACTCAGTGAAAAACAGAACCCTATGAATGCAGGAACATCCATCATGCAGTTCATTGCCCAGGGCTATGACATCATCATTGCCCATGGTGCCCAGTATGCCAACATAGTAAAAGACCTTGCGCCTACCTATCCATCTGTCATCTTTGCCTATGGCACTGGTGAAGATACCAGCATCGAGAATGTATTCACCTATACACCCAAGAGTGAAGAGACAGGCTATCTCAATGGCATCGCAGCAGGCCTTGGTACCAAGACCAATGTTATTGGACTCATAGGCTCTGTCGACGGTGGTGATGCTGCAAGATATGACCGTGGCTTTGTCCTTGGGGTTCGTTCAGTCAACCCGAAGGCAGAGGTCAAGCTTGTCCATACCGGCACCTACACCGACTATATCCGTTCCTCCCAGATGGCACATCTCTATGTGAGGACTACAGGCGTTGATATCCTTAGCGGCTCTTCCCAGCAGGCCAGTGGTGCCCTTCGTGCAGTTGAGGATTACGTTGGTGAGGATATCTTCTGGCTCGGAGGGGACCCCACAAGTCCCAAGGTGCTTGCTTCCCAGGCTTATAACTGGGTCCCCATGATAGAAGACCTTCTGGAAAACAAGAGCAATGGAATCCGTGGTGGAGTAAACCTCTTCTTGGATTTCCAGAACGGTGGCTTCTCCTATACCATTGTGACCGAACAAGCTGATATACGCGATGCACTGAACAAGGCAAAGGATGAGCTGACGAAAGGCAAGCTCTCCATTGATTGGAAGAGTGTGAAGCTGTAAGGATTGTAAGATGGGGGGCAATGCATATTGCTCCTGACAATGTTCGGAATCGTATGCATAAATTCGTAGCCCATCCCATCCTAAGGGCTACGATGTAAGCTTTGTGCATGACCCTTGTATGTGTGCTTTCCTCTTATATGTGTCAGGTAGGAAAAAATGTATAGCAAAAAGCATGTACTAGTACTTCCATACCAGAGCTCACAGTAGGACCAATGCCTTCAATTGATTAGAACATACCATTGCGGTGTAAGAGTTAGCCCAATATGCTTCTAGTATAAGCATCAAAAGATTCACATACATCGTTGTATGAGAAGCAAGGAAGGGCCTTACGCTAAAAAAAATACGAATTTTTGGAGATTCCATCTTGAAAGGGGTGATCTACAACAAATCCAGCAATCGATACTCTGTAATGGAAACTTCTCCTATTATTGGCCTGAGTCAAACGTATGGTTTGGAAGTCCATAACAGTTCCCTGTTTGGCTGTACTATCGGTAAAGGGATAAAATTGCTCAAGCGATCTATCGCCCGAGGGCTTTCCTGTGAAGTTGCACTGGTAGAATATGGCGGCAATGATTGTGATTATCCTTGGGCTGAGATAGCTGATAACCCAACTGGGGAATTTTCACCCAATACTCCTCTTGAAGTCTTTGCTCTAACCTTGAAGGAAATGTTGGAGACTTTGAGAGCTAAAAAAATCCAACCGATTCTGATGACGTTGCCTCCAATTGACTCGATACGCTATTTGGATCATATCTGCAGAGATGGCTTGAACAAAGAAGCCATTCTCAGCTTTTTGCAAGGAGATATACAAACCATTGCTCGTTTCCAGGAGCTTTATTCTTTGAAAATCAATGCAATAGCGAAAGAGACAAAAACAGCCCTTATAGACGTTAGAAGTGCATTCCTTAAGCGTCGTGACTATGCCTCCCTTATCGGGGAAGATGGGATTCATCCCACACCTGAGGGGCATCTCCTGATCGCCTCTAGCTTTGCTGAGTACTTGGAACTGCACAGGAGCTGACAACAAAGGATCATGTGCTTCTAAAAAAAGCAGATGATCCTCAGACACCGTTCATCGTCACCAGCCAAATCCTTCTCCTTTCGATCCATACTCATTAGGCCAAACACTTCGCTCAAGGCTTCTCTTGTCTGCAAAGGAAGGTAGGGTAGTCAAGGTTGGGGTCCTACTTGCTTATATGTGCTTATTCATCCTCAGACACAGCCTCTTCGGCTTTACTATCTTTCAGATCCGTCGGTTCAGTATCATCTTTGGTTTTAGTGTCTTTCATCTCCCACATTTCCATTTCCTCATGCATCGCATCCATCGCCTCCATCACTTTTTTCCGGGGGAATTCAACAATAGAGAATCCTTCCACAGGAAGACTCAGGGTATACTCTTCATTATCAATAGTCATTGTCGAAGGGATGACCCCGGTATCAAATTCAAAGAACAGGGAAACTATCGAGCCAAATTCTTGTAGCGTGAATGACTCCATACTTCCGTCAGCATAGATGACACGCATGCCGGAAATCAGCTGTATGATAGCCTCTTCATCGAGGTTGTGTTCCTCTATAAGCTTCTCCACCACTGCTCGTAGATGGTCAGAAAGAGTGTTGTCAGGATCTGCTTCTTCATCCCAATAGGTCTCTTGCAAGTATATTTCCAAGGCATCAAAGATCGCAGGTGACTCACAGCCAGATTCATGCCAAGAGAGTTCCCAGTCATTGGGGAATGCGTCCCCATCATCATCAAGGGAGACTATACGCTTGACATGCTTGGGGTTGATGAATACCAGCTTGTTATTGAGGGTTTCAAACATGAAGGGTATCCCCTCTTCACTCCTTTCTAGAATTCGATTTACGGTTTCTAGGGTTATAGGGTACCAGATGGATTTAGTCCGATTAGCAGGTAGGATTCCAACATTTCCCCAGAACCCCTCCAGATCTAACTTTTCTTGACTGAATATCAGGTTGTATAGGGAGTTCTGCCTGGATGCATGGCTCTCGCCAATAAGGACGGAGGTGGTGGTACCCAATGCATAGGCCAAATCCCGTAGGTTCGATAGGCTTGGTTCTGAAGTTCCATTTTCCCATCTTCCAATGGTCTGCTGGGTAGTGTGCATCATAGTTGCTATGTCTTTCTGGGTCAGGCGAAGCTGTGTACGAAGCTCTTTGATCTTGTTCATGGAGAATCTCCTTATGATTCCTAAAGCATATAGTAACACATATTGTGTGTCAATACTCACTATACGTGTTTTTATTGCATATTGTTGAAATCCTCTATTTTCATCTTAATCTCTTCATCATCATAATAGATCTCCGCTCATATGACTTTTGTGTGATGAGGATAGCTATTACTGATAAAACCCGAGCGAAGGTATGGTTATCCCATACGTATGAGCCTGAGAACAAAAGCTCTGACCTTATCAGGGAACCCTTTGATGGTAAATGCTAGCCGATTGCTGAAAATCATTTGAGACAATAATGAAATGAGCTCTGAATGATTTTGACCATAGTTGCAATGATTTTGCGAAATCACTTATAGACGCTATTTAAGTAGTGACAACGTAAATAAAAGCTTTAAAAGTTTTTTGTAACAGTTCAGTCATAGGGTAGCCAGCCTCATTGGGATGAGAGGCTTGACTTAC
>CAYXYD010000006.1:0-29250 GCA_964469205.1 uncultured Sphaerochaeta sp.
GTGCTTTGGATGGGGATCTTATCAGGCTAGTAGGTGAGTATGAAGCCTCTGTACTAGGAGATCGAACATGAGCATAGAAAAGCTGCTCTCAGAGTCCCGCCGCTATGGCAGTGATGAAAAGTTTGTCCTTCTTGGAGGAGGCAACACCTCCTATAAGAAGGATGGGGTGCTTTATGTGAAGGCCTCAGGCAGGGAACTTGCAACCATTGGTCCAAAAGGGTTTGTAAAGATGGATCTTGCCAGTATGGATAACATTTGGGGCAACACCTATTCATCCGATGATGATGAGCGTGAAGAAGAGGTGCTTAAGGATATGATGGCTTGCCGCTTGGAGGGAGAAACCGCCCGTCCTTCGGTAGAGGCCCTGTTGCATGCCCTGCTTCCCTTTACCTATGTAGTGCATCTCCATCCTGCTTTGGTCAACGGGATCACCTGCTCTGTTGAAGGAGAGCGAGCCATTGCCCGACTTTTCCCTGATGCGCTGTGGATAGAGTTGGTCAAACCAGGCTTTATCCTTGCAAAGATAGTTCGCGAGCAGTTGGCCTTGTTGCAGGAAAAGAGTGGCAAGACTGCTTCTCTGATATTCCTACAGAACCATGGGGTGTTTGTGGGGGGCGAGAGTCTCGAAGAGATTGCCTCCCTATACGATACAATTCTTAAGACCATTGAGGCTCAGCTCGTGCGTAAGCCTGACTTTACCCCCCTTGTCATGGACGAAAAGAAGAGAGCCTCTATTGCTTCCACCCTGGAAGATCTTACTGGAGAGAAGATAGTCTCTACGATGAACTCTGAGCTGTCACGCTATCTTGCATCGGGCGAGGCTTTCGCCCCTGTCGCTTCCTCCTTTACTCCCGATCACATTGTCTACAGTGGCTTCAAGCCGCTGTGGGTAGGTGAGGGCTCTTCAGTGGAAGCGGCTTTCCGCGAATATGAGAAGCTCTACGGCAATGAACCTAAGATCATCTGTGTACAGAACACAGGCGTATTCTCGGTTGGGGAGAAACCACTTCCCCTCTTCCTTGATACGGTGAGTGTGAGTGTCTACACCGAGAGTTTTGGTGGGCCTCTGTTTATGGACGAGGATATGATCTTGTTCATACGGAACTGGGAAGTGGAGAAGTATCGTAGCACACTGGCAACGAGCTAAAGCTATTTGCCCCGGATCTCCGGGTACACATAGATTTCGGATTTTCCGAAAAGAAAAACAAAAGGAGAGTTTTTTATGAAGAAGACACTGTTGATCGTTTTGATCATTGCCATGGCAATGGGAACTGTGTTTGCACAGGGCACAAAAGAAGATGCTTCTGGAAAAGAGATTATTATTCTTGGAAAGAGCATGGGAAATGGATTCTTTGATGCTTGTTTCAAGGGAAGCGAAGAGGCTGCAGCCGAGATCGGTGGTATAACGACCACCTACATGGCTCCTCCACAGGCAACTGCTGAAGGCCAGATTGCGATTATCGAGACGCTGATCGCACGACGCGTTGATGGTATTGCCATCTCCGCTAACGATGCAGATGCCCTTATCTCCGTTGCCAAGAAAGCAATGGCTGCTGGTGTAAAGGTAATTTCCTTTGACTCCGGTATCAATGCTGGTGGACGTATGGTTGACCTCCTGCCCAGTAACGCTGAGCTTATCGGTCGTCAGCAAGTTCAGCTTGCTGCAGAACTTATCGACTACACCGGTGAAGTCGCTGTACTTAGCGCTTCTGCCCAGGCTACCAACCAGAACCTCTGGATTGACTGGATGAAGGAAGAGATCACCGAGCCCGATTATGCAAAGATGAAGCTTGTAGAAGTAGTCTATGGCGATGACGCCCCAGACAAGAGCTACCGTGAAGCTGTATCCTTGATGCAGAAGTATCCCAAGCTCAAAGCTATCATTTGCCCGACCACCGTTGGTCTGCTCGCAACTGCACAGGCTGTGAAGGATGCTGGTAAAGTTGGTGTTGTGGAAGTAACAGGCCTTGGTCTTCCCTCAGAAATGAAGGGCTATATCCTTGACGACACCTGCCGTCAGATGGCTCTTTGGAATCCAATTGATCTTGGTTACACCTCCACCTATATCCTCAATGCACTCATTGAGGGAACCACTGAAGCCAATGTTGGTGATGTGATTCCTGCCGGGCGCATGGACAGTGTAAAGGTTGAGAAAGGTGGTCTTATCTATATGAGCACCCCCTATGTGTTCAACAAGAGCAACATCGAGCAGTACGCAGCAATTTTCTAAACTATTGCTTTATCGCTCCCGCCTTTGATTGGGCGGGAGCAGTTTTTTTCTAGTGAACAAGCGTATCGGTTGAAGGAGGAGCAATGCAGAAAGCATTGTTGGAAGTACACAACTTAACAAAGATATTCCCTGGCATTCGTGCATTGGACGATGTCCATCTGTCGATTCGCAATGGAGAAGTGCATGCACTCATTGGTGAGAATGGTGCAGGCAAGTCAACTCTCGTAAAGATTCTCACCGGGGTCTATTTTCCTACCAGTGGCGCCATCGAACTGGAAGGCAAACCCATCGCATTCAAAAGTGCGATCGAAGCCCAGGAGGCTGGCATCGTAGCCATACATCAGGAAGCCTCGATGTTTCCTGAACTCAGTGTTACTGAAAATATCTATATGGGACATCACATTCGCAATGAAAAGACACTCAAGCTCGATTGGAAAGCGATGACTGAACACACCCGTGTTTTGCTTTCACAGATGAAGCTCTCAATTGATCCTGATACGTTGGTGAAGAATCTCAGCGTAGCACAGCGACATATGGTTGAGATTTCCAAGGCCCTCTCTCTGGATGCAAAGCTGGTCATCATGGACGAGCCTACATCGGCTTTGACAGGGCGGGAGGTGGATGATCTGTTCAGGATTGTGAGGGAGTTGCGCGACAGTGGCAAGGCCATCCTGTTCATATCTCACAAGTTCGCTGAAATATTTGAAATTTGTGACTATTACACGGTTTTCCGTGATGGTCAGTATATAGGGGAAGGCAAGGTCGCCGAGAGTAGTGAAGACTCCATTATCCAGATGATGATCGGTCGTAGCCTCGACCAGATGTACCCCGTCCACAAAACCCAGACAGGAGAGAAAATCCTTGAGGTCAGGGGGCTCTTCCAGTTAGGAGCCTTCAAGAACATCAGTTTTGATCTGCACCGCGGTGAGATCTTGGGGCTGTTTGGTCTGGTGGGAGCCGGACGCACCGAAGTTGTGCGTACCATCTTTGGCATCGACAAGTCTGATGGGGGGTCGATGAGCATCGAAGGCAAACCCTACAAGCCAAAAAGTCCTCAGGATGCCATGCAAAGGGGCATTGCCCTAGTACCTGAAGACCGTCAGAAGCAGGGACTGATCCTACGCATGTCCCTTACCCACAACATCTCCCTTCCTATGCTCACCAAGCTTTGCTGGAAGGGTTTGGTAACCAAGAAAAAAAGTGAGAAAGCCTATGTAGAGAAACAGGGCTCCGAGATGGAGATAAAATCGGCAGGATACCATGTCGATGCTGATACTCTTTCTGGGGGAAACCAGCAGAAGGTGGTTCTTGCCAAATGGATAGGTACTGACCCGAAGATTCTCATCTTGGATGAACCAACGAAAGGAATCGATGTGGCTACCAAAGTTGCAGTCCATGAGTTTGTATGCGAAATGGCCAGCCGTGGGGTTGCCGTAATCCTGATCTCGAGTGAGCTCCCTGAAGTCATCGGGATGGCCGACCGCGTCATGGTGATGCACGAAGGATTTCAGACAGGGTTTATCGATCGTAAGGATCTCAGTGCCGAGCTGGTGATGCGCTACGCAATCAAAGAGATAGAGGAGATTACCCATGCCTGACAATAGTTTTTCCCAATTTATACGACGAACCCTTGCCCGGCGTGAAGCGACCCTCATGCTTCTGCTTGTGGTATTGCTGGTTCCCATCACCATACGATCGCCGCAGTTTCTTTCACCGAAGAATATTAACACCATCCTCAATGACATGGCAATCCTGGTCATTGTCGCCATCGGCGAGTTCTATGTAATTCTTTCCAATGGCATCGACCTTTCGGTTGGTTCTATCATAGCCTTTACCGGCATGGCCTGTGGCATGATAAACGAGAGCTTCCCTCAGGTCCCTGTCGGATTGCTCTTGCTTGTCGGTATGGCGATCGGAGCAGCCTTAGGCTTGTTCAACGGAGTCCTTGTTGCCTATGGCAAGATACCCCCTATCATAACAACACTGGGGACGATGAGTATCTTCAGGGGAATGACCTTCCTGTTGAGCGGGGGCACCTGGGTGACTGCCCATGAGATGACAGATTCGTACATCGCCTTGCCCCGTACTACCTTCCTAGGGATTTCGTTCCTGCTTTGGATAGCCTTGGCTGTCATTGGCATTTTCTACTACTTCAGCCGGTATTCCCGTACAGGTCGGGAGATCTACGCCATTGGTGGCAACCCGACAGCGGCAAAGTTTGTTGGTGTCAATGAGAGTAGGATCCGTCTAGTGGTCTTCCTTATCTCAGGGGCCCTGTGTGGCCTTGCTGGAGCCCTTTGGACCGCCCGCTATGCCTCAGCTGTCAATGAGATGGCAACCGGTATTGAGATGCAGGCAGTCGCTGCCTGTGTGCTTGGTGGGGTGAACTTTGCTGGTGGGGCCGGAGGTATCATCGGAGTGGCTTTGGGTACGCTCTTTTTGGGTGTGGTCACCAATGCCTTGCCGGTTATCTATCTCTCTGTTTTTTGGCAAACCTTTGTACAGGGCCTGATCGTTTTGATCGCCCTAGCCTTGAACACCATCAGTGACCAGAGAAAAACCAGAAAACTGCTAGCACAGAGGAGAGCTTAGGGCTATGAGTGAAAATAAACAATTTGTGGCTCAGAGCCGCCTGATAAACGAGATGTCCCTGAAGAATCGGTTCATAGAGCTCATCACCAAATGGGAGGTGATACTCTCCTTCCTCATTGTGATAGTCTTCGTCTTCTTCTCCAACATGACACCCTATTTTCTGGACTGGTTCAACCTGATGAATGCTACCTTCCAGTTCTCAGAGAAGGCGATAATGGCACTTCCGATGATCTTCATCATCATGTGTGGAGACATTGATATCTCCATCGCTTCCATTCTAGCCCTGTGTGCCTACGTGATAGGCATCTCCGCTGAGGCGGGGTTGAGCATTCCTTCGCTTATCGTCCTCTCTTTGATCGTGGGAACTGTAGCAGGCCTGATAAACGGTCTTCTTATCACTGGCCTAAACATGCCGGCAATAGCGGTGACACTGGCGACTCAGAGCATCTATCGCGGCATTGCCACAGGCTTGCTAGGCGAGCACGCCTGTACTCAGTATCCCGAAGGATTCAGGTTTTTTGGGCAGGAGTTCATTCCTGGCACCACCATCCCCTTTGCCTTTGTGCTCTATCTGGCGCTGATGCTGGTATTCTTCTTTATACTGCACAAGACAGCCTATGGAAGGCGTCTCTATGCAATAGGAAACAGTGCAGAGGCTGCACGCTTCTCAGGTATCAACGTACAGAGGACCCGTATCCTCAACTATACGCTTACAGGACTTTTCTGTGGTGTGGGTGCAGTCTTACTCGCCAGCCGTATCCTTTCGGTCAGGTCGAACATCGCTACCGGATGGGACCTCGAGATCATCACGCTGGTAGTCCTTGGAGGGGTTGCCATCACCGGAGGACGGGGGACTGTCTTTGGAGTCTTTATCGGCTCCCTTTTGGTTGGCTATCTGAAGTTTGGCATGGGACTTTTGAAGTTCTCAGGCACTGTCATGACCATTGTCATCGGATCGCTGTTGATCACCGCAGTCTTGCTTCCGAGGTTGCTGGATATCTATAAGGCAAATCGTAAGCTCAAGATGCAGCAAGGGGGTCTCTAACATGGAAGGCAGACAGGCATTTGTGATGAAGCTGAAAGAGGGATGCAAAGAGGAATACAAAAAGAGACATGCTGCGATCTGGCCTGAGCTAACGGCTTTGCTCTCTGAAAGCGGGGTGTATGACTACTCAATCTACTTTGATGAGAGCACAAACCTTCTCTTTGCCTTCCAACGGACGAAAGGGGGTAGTGGGTCCCAAAGTTTGGGAACCAATCCCATTGTACAGAAGTGGTGGGCGCATATGGCACCCCTCATGGAGACTCATGAGGACAACAGCCCAGTATCGGTTCCCTTGGAGGAAGTCTTTCACATGGAGTGAAAAGAATCTTTCAATTTCTCTTGATATTGTTGCCGATTAATAATATAATCGAAAGTGATATGAAAGAGATTTGAAAGAGGAGCGATGCAAATGGTGGGAATTTCTTCCCGAGAAGCTAAAATCCTTGAACTGCTGCGAAGTGGCAAGGAATACCCGGTAACAAGGCTCAGTGAGGAGCTGGGGGTATCGGCTGTGACCATTCGTGGGGATTTGCGTGACCTTGATTCCAAAGGTCTGGTCGTCCGTTCCCATGGCCGTGTTGTTGCGGCTTCATCGCCCCAATCATCCCTTCGTGATTCAGCAAACACAGCCCAGAAAGAACTTATTGCCAAAGCGGCCGCCGCCCTCGTCTCAGACGGCGACTTCATCATGATATCCAACGGTTCCACCTGCTCGCTCATCGCCAGACACCTGTTTGGCATGAAGAGCATCAAGGTGGTGACCAACTCAACGCTCCTCCTTCCCTATGGAAGGGCCAACACCATGTTGGACATCACCCTTGTGGGAGGGGAGTACCGCCCCCAGGCAGAAGCCCTGGTAGGGCCGGTAGCCATCAGCCAGATAGAGAATTACCATGTGTCGACGGCCTTCTTCGGAACCGACGGCATCACGCTTGAACATGGTCTTACCACCTCCCTGATAGAGAATGCCCAGGTGTTGCAGCGTATGTGCGCCCAGGCAACACGGCGCGTTCTCTGTGTCGACTCTTCCAAGGTCGGCCACAGGGGGTTTGTCAGGATCATGCCAGTACAGGATATAGATACCATTGTCACAGACAGTGGTTTTCCCCAGGACCTTATCACCCAGCTCGAAGAGTTGGGTGTTGAGGTCATCATAGCCCGATAGAGGAGAACAGAGTATGGCGCAACAGGTTGTAATGCCCAAACAAGGAAACACAGTAGAGTCATGTATTATTGTTGAATGGAATATAAAGGTCGGGGACTCCGTGTTCATCGGCGATGTGCTCTGTTCAGCAGAGACGGATAAGTCAACCATCGATGTCGAGTCAACAGCAGAGGGAACCATATTGGCCCTGCTTTTTGCAGAGGGTGACGAAGCCCCTGTCATGGAGGCTATCGCTGTGGTTGGCGAGAAGGGGGAGAAGGTTGAAGTGAAGGCTTCTGCTGTTTCTGATGAAAAGACAACATCAGATACACAAGATGCACCAGCTGTACAAACAGAGAGCGCTACATCTGTAGCCTCTGGACCGCTTCCAAATCAGACAGCGGTGGGCTCGAGCCCGAGAGCAAGAAACCTCGCCACCTCTTTGGGTATTCCCGTCTCCTCCCTCTCGGCAACAGGACCTAAGGGAAGGGTCATCGAGCGTGATGTGCTTGGTGCCTCATCACAGCCCCTGAGCCCTGCAGCGAAGGAAGCCGCCCTCAAGGAAGGCATCCTGGCCCCCAAGGTGGGAAGCGGCATGGGTGGACGCATCCTTGCCTCTGATCTTGCAAAGACAGAAGCCGTTGCTGCTGCTTCTACTACCTCAGCACCCGTTGTTGAGGGAACAGTCACCACTATTCCTGTTAAGGGAGTAAGAAAGGTCACTGCACGTAGGATGATGGAGTCTATTCATGGAACCTGTCAGCTGACGCTGCATGCCTTTGCCGATGCAACAGCCATGAAGCGCTTGCGTTCTGGCTTTAAGGCAAGCAATCCATCGCTTGGCCTCTCTGATGTCACCTTGAATGATCTGGTGCTGTTCGCAGTCTCCAGGACCCTTACTCAGTTCCCAGCTTTCAACGCACACTTCCTTGGAGACAAAATACTGCAGTTCTCTTCTGTCCATCTTGGTATGGCAACCGATGCACCTCGTGGTCTGTTGGTACCCGTCATTCGTGACAGCCAGAGCTTGAGCCTGAAAGGCATCTCTGGTGAAGTGAAGCGCCTGGTAGCCAAATGCAAGGATGGTTCGGCCACAGCCGAAGAGCTCAGCGGCAGTACCTTTACGGTCAGCAATGTCGGCTCCTTTGGTATTGAGGCTTTCACCCCAGTACTCAATGTGCCTGAAGTTGCAATTCTGGGAGTCGGTACTATCGTACCCAAGCCTGTTGAGGCGAAGGACGGAACTATTTCCTTTGTACCGCATATCGGACTCTCCCTGACCATGGACCATCAGGCTGTGGATGGTGCTGATGCAGCACGCTTCCTGAAGGCCCTGATGGAGAACATCGCTTCGATCGACCTTTTGTTGGCATTTTAGGAGATTTTTAATGGAAACGTATGATCTTATAGTAGTTGGTTCTGGACCAGGGGGCTATGTCGCCGCAGAACGCGCAGGAGCTCTGGGCAAGAAGGTGCTTCTCATTGAGAAGGACCTCCTCGGTGGTGTATGCACCAACTGGGGCTGTATCCCAACCAAAAGCCTGCTGAATGGCGCAAAACAATACAAGCACGCCCTCGAAGGGGAGAAGTTAGGCCTCGAAGCAAAAGAGGTGAGCTATAACCTTGAGAAGGCTATGGCATGGAAACAGGATACGGTTGAGACCCTGCGTAGTGGCATCGGCTTTTTGATGAAGTCGAACAAGGTGGAGACCGTCTTTGGTGAAGCCTCCTTTGTCGATGCACACACAGTCAAGGTGGGAGAGAAAGAGTACAAGTGCGACTTCCTGATAGTGGCCACCGGCTCTTCTCCGTTTGTCCCTCCCATTGCTGGGAGCAAACTGCCTCATGTGCTGACCAGTGATGAGATTATCTCAGTGGAGAAAGTCCCCTCAAGCCTTACCATAATTGGTGGGGGTGTCATCGGAGTGGAGTTTGCCTCCTACTTTTCCATGATAGGGACCTCTGTTACCGTCATAGAGATGATGGACGAGATCCTTCCCATGATGGATGGTGACTTTGCCAAGATGATGCGTCGCGAATTGAAGGGCGTCGATTTCAAGCTTGGTTGCAAGGTGGAAGAGGTTACCCCTAAGGGTGTTCTCTACACTGATGCAAAAGGCAAGAAGCAGAGCTTGGAATCAGAACTTGTGCTGATGAGTGTCGGACGCAGACCCAATGTGGCCGGCCTTGAGAGCTTGAAGCTCGATATTGGACGGGGCGGGGTAGTCGTCAATGATCGCCTACAGACCAACGTTGCCAATGTATATGCCATAGGGGATGTCAATGGGAAATCCCTTCTGGCCCATAGTGCCTCTAGGATGGCTGAAGTCGTCATTGCCAATATCTTTGGGGCAAAAGAGCAGAGGATGCGCTACAACGCCATCCCTTGGGCTGTCTACTCAGCCCCTGAAGCCGCTGGCTGTGGTCTTACCGAGACCGAGGCAGCAAAACAGGGTATTGCAGTTAAGAGCAATACTGTACAGATGCGTTCCAACGGAAGATTTCTTGCCGAGCACGGGAAGCGTGCCGGTGGGTTGGTGAAGGTTATTGCCAGTTCCGAGACCAACGTCATATTGGGCGTCCATCTGCTGGGACCCTACAGCAGCGAGATGATCTGGGGAGCGGCGGCCATCATAGAGGCCGAACTGCGCACCCAGGATGTCAAGGAAATTGTATTCCCTCACCCAAGTGTGTCCGAGCTCATCAAGGATGCTTGTTTCGCACTCGATCACACACTATAGGAAGAACTATAAGGAGTTTACTCATATGTCCAAAACGTTACCTTTCGATCCAAAACAACTGAGGGAGAAGCAGACTATCGCCATCCCTTCCATTCCGGTTAACCAGTACCAGAGTGATTTCAAGAAAGAGCTCAAACTCTACGGCAAGGAACGCCTTATCCGGGCCTACTACGATATGCTGTTGATCCGCAAGTTTGAGACGATGCTCGACACCATCAAGAAAGAGGGTGTCTACCAGGGCATCAAATACAACCATAAGGGCCCTGCCCACCTCTCTGCCGGACAGGAAAGCGCCGCAGTAGGGCAGTCGATGGTCCTCGGTCCTGAAGACCAGATCTTCGGTTCCCACCGAAGCCATGGCGAGATCTTGGCAAAGAGCCTCTCTGCCATCTGGAAGATGGATGACAAGGAACTTCTCTCTGTCATGGAAGATTTCATGGATGGGGAGACCTACCAGGTAGTCAAGGAACATTTTGCAGGCAAGGACACCCGTGACCTTGCTGAGAACTTTGTCCTCTATGGAGCCCTTGCTGAGATATATGCAAAGAAGACCGGCTTCTCTGCAGGCCTAGGCGGCTCGATGCATACCTTCTTCAAGCCCTTCGGTAGTATGCCCAACAACGCCATCGTCGGTGGTTCATGTACCATTGCAGTGGGTGCCTCGCTCTATAAGAAGATCAACCGCAAGAAGGGTATTGTCATCGCCAACATTGGTGATGGATCCCTTGCCCGCGGTCCTGTCTGGGAAGGGTTGGTACTCTCCTCAATGGACCAGTACAAGACCCTTTGGGATGACAACCCCGGTTATCCTCCCTTCATGCTCAACTGTTTTGACAACCTCTATGCCATGGGTGGCCAGCCGATCGGCGAGACCATGGGCTATAAGGTCGCTGCACGCATGGGAGCCGGTATCAACGAGAACTCCATGCACACCGAGCGCGTCGATGGTTTCAATCCTCTTGCCGTCGCTGATGCGACCGCACGTAAGAAAGAAATCCTTCTCAAGGGAGAGGGTCCTGCCTTCATGGATACCCTTACCTATCGCTACAGCGGACATAGCCCCTCAGATGCGATGACCTATCGCAGCAAGGAAGAGCTTGATGCCTTCCGCGCTCAGGATCCTATTGAAGCCTATGGCGCCTACCTGATTGAGAACAAGCTGGTGAGCCAGAAAGATCTTGATGGTTTTGATGCCATCCTCGAAAAGAAGATGAAAAAGACCATGGAGATCACCGTTGATCCTGTCCTTAGCCCCATGGTAGATGCCGCCTTTATCGAGTCTGTCATGTTCTCCAACGGAAACGTTGAGAAGATGGGAGAGGGTGAATCTGTCCTGCTTGAGAAGCTTGAGGACAATGCCCGTGTCCAGCAGATTGCAAGGCGCAGCCGCTATGCCTATGACGAGAGTGGCAAGGAGCTTCCTGCAGCCCGTCAGTACCAGTACCGTGATGCGGTCTTTGAAGCAATGGCACATCGCTTTGCCATAGACCCGACCATGATCGCCTACGGTGAGGACCACCGTGACTGGGGTGGAGCTTTCGCCTGCTATCGTGGTCTTACCGAACTGCTTCCCCCTTCAAGGTTCTTCAACTCCCCGATCGCAGAGTCTGCCATCGTCGGAAGTGGCGTAGGCTATGCCATGGCCGGAGGACGGGCAGTTATCGAATTGATGTACTGTGACTTCCTCGGTTGTGCAGGTGATGAGGTTTTCAACCAGATGCCCAAGTGGCAGGCAATGAGTGCCGGTGTCCTGAAGATGCCCCTCGTCCTGCGTGTATCTGTCGGAAACAAGTATGGGGCACAGCACTCCCAGGAGTGGACAAGCATGGTTGCTTCGGTTCCCGGCTTGAAGGCTATGTACCCTTCCACCCCCTATGATGTGAAGGGCATGCTCAACTACGCTTTGCGTGGCACTGACCCTGTGGTATTCTTTGAGAGCCAGAAGCTCTATGGAATTGGCGAGCAGTTTGTGAAGGAAGGTGTTCCTGAAGGCTATTACGAAATTGCCGAAGGGGAACCCGCGATCAAGAGAGAGGGCGATGCCATTACTCTTGTGACGTTGGGACCTTCACTCTACACAGCCTTGGAAGCTGCAAAAAGACTCGAGGCAGAGTTTGGCATGAAGGCAGAGGTCATCGACCTGAGATGGATCAACCCACTCAAGTACGATACCCTCATTGAGAGTGTGAAGAAGACCGGCCGTTGTGTCATGGTCACCGACAGTGCTGAGAGGGGAAGCTATCTGCATACAGTTGCTTCGAACCTTGGCCGTTTGGCCTTTGAGTATCTCGATGCACCTATTGTAGTGGTGGGATCCAAGAACTGGATCACTCCTCCTGCTGAGATGGAAGAGTATTACTTTGCCCAGGCTTCCTCCGTATTGGATGCCATCCATGAGCAGGTGTTGCCCCTTCCTTCCTATGTCCCTGTCTATAACTACACCGATGGTGAGTTCTATCGCACAAGCCGTGAAGGCGTATAACTAAACTGACGAGGTGTCCATGGATTTGCAAAAACTGGAATATGCCATCAACAGCCCTGAGAAATCGATTCGCCTGGAGGCGAGTCGACTTCTCGGCTCTCTGATCGAAAAGGGCGCTTTGAGCCGCAATGCTCTTGAGGAAGTGAACAACCACGTGCATACCACATGGTCGTTCAGCCCCTATGAGCCTGCCGGTGCCGCCTACGCTGCTTGGAAGGCAGGGTTGGGTATTGTAGGCAGTATCGATCATGACAGTATCGGAGCTGCTCCTGAGCTGCTCCTATCTGCTAAGGATTTGGGTATTGCAAGTACTGTCGGCTTTGAGATGAGGGTGAGTTTTCTGGATACACCCTTGGCAAAGCGAAAGATAAACAACCCCGATTCCCCTGGCATTGTCTATATGTGCGTCCATGGGGTGCCTCATCAGAAGATCGGTGAGGTTGCAAATTTCTTGCAACCTGTACATAAAGAACGCAACCTGCGCAACAAAGCACAGGTTGAGGCCCTACAATCCTTGGTTGGAACGTATGGCTTTGATCTTGATTTTGAACGTGATGTGGTTCCTCTCTCCCTTTCTGATAAGGGAGGCTCCATCACCGAGCGCCATATCCTCTATGCCATGAGCAAGCAGTGCATCACCATGTTTGGCAAGGGTGAGAAGCTTCTCGGGTTTCTGGAGAAGGATCTGAAGATTGCCCTTTCACCGAACGTGCAATCATTACTGCTTGACCCTGCAAACCCCCACTATGCCTATGACCTGTTGGGAGTGTTCAAAAGCAATTTCCTCCCCCGTTTCTTTATCCAACCTGCAAAGGCTGAGTGTCCCGATGTGCGTGATGTCGTTGCCTTTGGCAACAGCATCGGAGCCATCCCGGCCTATGCTTATCTGGGTGATATCGCACAGAGTGTGACAGGAGACAAGAAGGCTGAAAAGTTTGAGGATGACTTCCTTGTGGAACTTCTCGATCTTTTGGTCGATATTGGGTATCCGGCTATCACGTATATGCCCCCAAGAAATACCCTTGAACAGATGCATCGGCTCCAGGGCCTTGCAAAGGAGCGCAATCTCATGGAGATCAGCGGCGTCGATATCAACAGTTCACGCCAAAGCATGAACTGCCCTGAATTGCTACAGCCCTCTTGCCGCCACCTTGTCGACTCTGCATGGGCATTGGTTGCCCATGAGAAGCTTGCGACAATGGATGAAAAGCTCGGTCTCTTTCATCCACAAAACCCGTATGCAAAGAAAAGCCTTGATGAGAGGCTTGCCCTCTATTCCTCCCTGGGTAGGAAGATGAATAGCCATCACCCCTTGGATCTCATCAAACTATTCAAATAGGAGTAAGGTATGGTCCGTTTTACAGAAAAGATACTAGAAGAGTTGCCCCCAATCATCAGAGGTCTAACCTTTGATGGGGTAAAGGGCTTGTTCGTCCACACCACACAAGGCAAGAAAGCAGATCTTACCTTTTCTTCTGTTGAAGAAGGGGATGAGGTATTGCGCATTACCGCCCGTTGGATGGCAGAACTGAGTACCTACTGTGGTAAGAAGAACCTCTATCCTGCGTCCATCGGCATCGAGGGTAGGGATATCCAGTTTGGTCTGGGTACCAACTACGATGAGGCTTCACGTGGCGAAGGTGTCTCAGCCATAGTCTCCCTGCCGCCCTCTACAAGCCGCGATGATGTGGTCCGCGATAAGATAGTCCTGGTCACCGGCGGTGCCCAAGGCTTTGGCGAAGGCATGGTACGAGCCTTGAGTGAGATGGGTGCCTTTGTCTATATCGCCGATATGAACCGCCAGGGTGCGGAGGATCTGGCTGCAAGCCTGAACTATGTTGCCTGTATCACCGTTGCCAAGGCCCTGTATGTAAACGTTACAGACGAAGCATCGGTTGAGGCTATGATGAGTGAGGTTTCCCGGGATACTGGGGGCTTGGACCTGTTTGTCAGTAATGCCGGGGTCCTGCGTGCCGGTTCGGTAAAAGAGATGTCCCTGAAGGACTTCCAGTTTGTCACCAGTGTTGACTATACCGGGTTCTTCCTTTGCAGCAAGCATGCATCGATCATGATGGCTTTGCAGAATATCGCTTCTCAAGCCTACTATACTGACCTGATAGCCATCAGCAGTAAGTCAGGTCTGGAAGGCTCAAATAAGAATGGGGCCTATGCTGGAGCCAAGTTTGGCACCATCGGGCTTACCCAGAGTTTTGCCCTCGAACTTATCGAGGACAACATAAAGGTCAATGCAGTGTGCCCGGGGAATTTCCTCGATGGTCCGCTTTGGTCAGACCCTGAGAAGGGGTTGTTCGTCCAGTATCTCAAGGCAGGAAAAGTGCCGGGCGCTGAGACGGTAGAGGATGTCAGAAGGTTTTATGAATCGAAAGTCCCCATGAACAGAGGTTGTAGGACCGAAGATGTCATGCGGGCGATCTGTTATATTGTCGAACAAAAATACGAGACAGGACAGGCTGTGCCGGTTACCGGTGGCCAGGTCATGCTCAACTAGGAGAGTGCTATGAAAACACGTGCAGCAAGACTCTATGGAGTCAATGATATTCGAGTCGAAGAGTTTGAGCTCCCCCCCATCAAGGAAGATGAAATCCTTGCAAAGGTCATTACCAACAGTATCTGTATGAGTGACCACAAGGCAGCTGAGCAAGGGGGAAGCCACAAGAGGGTTCCCAACGATGTTGCAACCAATCCTGTCATCATCGGCCACGAGTTCTGTGGTGAGATCGTCGAGGTTGGCAAGAAGTGGCAGCATAAGTTCAAGGCAGGGTCAAAGTTCTCGATCCAGCCAGCCTTGAACTATGAAGGGACTCTCGATGCCCCTGGCTACTCATTCCCCCATATCGGAGGTAATGCCACCCATGTCATCATCCCTCACCAGGTGATGGATATGGACTGCCTGCTTCCTTATGATGGTGAGGCCTATTTCCTTGGTGGTCTAGCTGAGCCCGTATCCTGCGTAGTAGGGACGTTCCATGCGATGTACCATACCAAGGGCGGCTCCTACAAACATCATATGGGTATTATAGAGGGTGGAAATCTTGCCATCATCGCTGGTGTCGGGCCCATGGGCCTTTGCGCCATTGACTATGCCATGCATTGTGGGCGTAAGCCAGGGCGACTGGTAGTCACTGACATCGATGATGCGCGTCTTACGCGTGCTGCTAGTATCTACACCGTAGCGGAAGCGAAGAAACAGGGTGTTGAACTTATCTATCTGAATACCAAGGCAGTAGCTGACCCTGTGGCCAAGCTTATGGAACTTACCGATGGTAAAGGATATGACGATGTGTTGGTCATGGCTCCTGTAAAGGCTCTTGTCGAGCAGGCAGACCATATCCTTGGCCGTGATGGTTGTCTCAACTTCTTCGCAGGACCTGAACGCACCGACTTCTCAGCCTCGCTGAACTTCTATAATGTCCACTATGCCTCGACCCATATTGTGGGTACCAGCGGTGGTAATACTGAGGATATGCGTGAGTCCCTGGAAATGATGGGCAAAGGCTTGCTCAATCCTGCTGGTTTGGTCACCCACATCGGTGGTTTGCAGGCAGTGCCTGAGACTGTCATCAACCTTCCTTCCATCCCTGGTGGAAAGAAGATGATCTACACCCATTTTGATTGCAAGCTGACGGCGATTGACGATTTTGCAGAATTGGGTAAGACAAAACCCCTGTTTGCCGAACTTGACAAGTTGGTAAAGAAGCATAATGGACTATGGTCAGCTGAAGCTGAAGCATACCTCCTCGCCAACTGCAAGGAGTAGGGATGAAAAAGCATATCGCAGTAGACTTGGGCGCTTCCAATGGTAGGGTAATTGTGGGAGACCTTACGAATTTCGAGGTGGTGCACCGATTCGTAACCCACAACGACCAGATTCTGGGAGAGTTTTACTGGAATCTGCTCGGACTGTTCTCTGAGATCAAGACTGGGTTGAAGAAAGCCTTCGCCCAGTATGGCTCTGAGATTGGTTCGATCGGCATAGATACCTGGGGGGTCGACTATGTCCTCCTTGATGAGACAGGCGCTCCGGTGTCGTTTTGCTACCACTATCGTGATAGCAGAACCGATGGTATGATCGAGGAAGTGTCAGAGAAGCTTGGGGGTAAGATGCGGCTCTTTGAAAAGACCGGCATTGCCTTCAACTCGTTCAACACGCTTTTCCAGCTTGCTGCGATGCAGAAGATGCGCCCAGGTGCTCTCTCTGCCGCCCATCACTACCTTTCGGTTCCCGACCTTCTTGCCTATTGGCTTACAGGTATCATGAAAAATGAGAGGACCCATGCCTCCACGACCCAGCTCTACGATCCTAAAACAAAGAATTGGGCATGGGACCTTATGGATGAGATGGGCTTTGAAAAGAGTCTGTTTGGAGAGATAGTTGATAGCGGGACCGTCATTGGTCCTCTGACGACTGCTGTCAGCCATGAGTTGGGCTCTCCAAAAGGCGTGTCTGTCATAGCAAGTGCAGCCCATGACACCGCATCTGCTGTCGCTGCAGTCCCTGTAGCAAAAGGTGAGGTACCCCTCTATATTTCAAGTGGGACGTGGTCGCTCTTGGGTGTGGAGATTGAAGAGCCGATCATAACTGCCCTTGCCATGGAGAGTGGTTTCACCAACGAGGCAGCCGCCAGTGGAAACATTCGCTTCTTGAAGAACATCATGGGCATGTGGATCCAGCAGGAGTGTGTGCGCCATTGGGAGAGCCAGGGCGAAGAGGTCTCCTGGAAAGAATTGGACAAGGAGACTCTTGCATGCTCTTCCTATGAGGGGTATATCGACCCTGCAAACCAATGCTTCCTCAAGCCCAACAGCTATGACAACCTTATGGTCGACCGCATCACAAGATGGTGCACCGACCATGCTCAGAAGCCCCCTTCTTCAAAAGGGGAGTACATGGTTGCCATCTATCGTGGGCTTGTAAAGACCTATGCCCTGTCGATTAAGCAGTTAGAGGAGATAACGGGCAAGAAGTTCACCTCCCTGTATATCATAGGCGGTGGATGTAAGAACGAGATATTGGACCAGTGGACAGCCACTGAGACAGGCCTTACTGTCTATGCAGGTCCTGTAGAGGCCACAGCCTTGGGCAATACCCTGATGCAGATGTATGCCACAGGTGAGATAGCCTCACTGCAGGAGGGAAGGGATATGATCAAGGGTGAGCAGAAGGTGAAGGTATTTCATCCCTGATCGTTTGATCGTTCTAGCTCACTGACAAACTAAAAATTAAGAGAACCCGCCGTTATTACAACGGCGGGTTCTTGCTTATTGGCTGTTTTCAACACTAGTTGTGGTCAGCTTTTTTGGATAAAAATTGTAGCGACGGGAAACTATTGTTCCTGTTGTTTTTACATTGTCCGTGAATCACCGTATTCAACACCACCGGTAATCGACCATCCGCCGTCTACATGAAACACTTGTCCGGCAACGAAAGATCCTTCTTGCAACAGGTATACTATCGCCGATGCAAGTTCATCCGGCTGGCCCCACCGGCCGATAGCCGTGGTTCCTGCGCTGTTTTTGCCACCCTCTTCGGTTTCGAGCGTTGCTTTGTTAATCGTGGTTTCAATTGTCCCGGGAGCGACACAATTAATAAGTATTCCCTGGCGTCCGTATTCGACCGCAGCCTGCCTGGTAAGAGCTTCTACTGCACCCTTGGCCGCTGAATATGAGGCAAGTCCCTGGAGTCCTTTTGTAGCCGCAAGTGACGATATGTTTACAATTCTGCCGCCGCCGCGCTCAAGCATGCTTGGTATAACTGCCTGCATGCCAAGCCATACACCTTTTGCATCCACATTTAGCACGGTATCCCAAGCCTCTTCGGTAAGATCGACTACGGTATCAGCGCTGATCCTGTTTACCACGCCTGCTACAGCGACAAGATAGTCAACCCCGTTGAACTCTTTTTTTACTTCGGTCATCAATTTCTCCCAATCAGCTGGAACACTCACGTCAAAGGCTTTGCTCACAGCATGCCCACCCTGGGTTTTGATGTTTTTTACCGTCTCTTCGGCCCCTTTGAGGTCGGAACACACTACAGAAACGCCGTTTTTAGCGAGCTGCGTTGCAACAGCTCGGCCTATTCCTCCATATGCTCCGGTTACAATTGCTATCTTTGCTTGTTTAGCCATACATGTATCTCCTCTGTACGGCAGGATCAAAGAACCAAATGCATGTTCAACTCATCTTCATCTAAAGTATAAAACTCATGCTAATCAAGAAAGCCTCTGACTCTCTAGGATTCTATCCTGCCTGAATCTATTTCCGGCAACGCCGGTTACTTCTAATATAATAATATTGTATGGCAACGTCAAATCTGCGTTGTTCCAGTTCCCCCCAAATAGAGAAAGACCTCCGCTAGGGAGGCCTTCTCTCGTATGGGGCTTATGCTGTGTATTACACGGTACCAAGGTGGATGGTGACGGTGGTGGAGTATGAGCCGGCAGGAGCGAGTACAGCGGCGCCTGTGGTTGCTTCCTTGACGCTGATGACGGTATTACGAAGGGTCCCAAACTTGCTGTCAGCTGATGCTGCAATGGATGTAGTGGTAGGGGATACCAGCATGGCTACAGTGTCTGTGCCAGATACCAGATCGGCGATAGTGATGCTAAGGTTCACAGCACTTGCGGTATTGTTGATGCCTGAGAGAAAACCAACGTCTACAAAGGAACCCAGGGCAAGCATGTCGACTGATTTGTCAACGGAGGACGATACAGACCCTTGGAACAGTGCAATGGACCTGAATCCATTTTCAATGACTGCAGTTTTGGAAACGCCGAATGCGGAGTAATCATTTACAAGGGCGTTAATCTTGATGGTGGCATCTTTCTTGTCATTGTCTACAGCGGCGAAGAGACCGACAGTGGCGAGTACGAGGATCAGGAGGATAGCTATTGATTTTTTCATGGTGTTTTCCTTTGGGAGCTTGTTGACTCCAGTGCAAGATTTTTGAGTGCCTTTTTCCTAAGCACACCTGTACAATACAATTTCCTTCGACTTATGTCAATAGATATTACAAAAAAATGTATAAAATAATAAATAAAATTATAAATATTATACAAACACTTATATTATATATAATTAAATATATAATAAAATTATTAACCTATGACATCATAAGAATGTATGCATAGGTATTCTATAAATAGCAAAATAGTTTACTCAGAATATAGGAACGGTAATGGCTTTATGTGTCATAGGTTATTCCTTCAGTTAGAGCGTCGCTCTTTCTCTATGTAAGGGTTTCCTGTAGAGGGGGATACTGAGGTTTTGGTGGGGCAAGGTAGCCAGTTGGATTTTATCTCAACTTTCACTACACTACGTACACTAAACATTGGAAGGTCAGGGATATGCAGAAAAGTGAACAAGCTACGATTAAGGATGTCGCCAAACAGGCAGGAGTATCCATTGCAACTGTCAGTAGGGTGTTGAACAACCTTGGGGTAGTGAATGCTGTCACTGAGGCTAAGGTGCTTTCAGCTGTTCAGGATCTCCAGTATCAGCGTAACGCTGTTGCGCGCTCCTTGAAGATGAGAAAGACCAAGAGCGTAGGCATCATCGTCCCAGAGATCTCCAATACCTTCTTCACAGAGATAGTCGAGCAACTTGAGCGGTTGCTCGGACCTTTGGGCTATGCTCTGCTACTCTGTTCTTCTGAAAATAGTGTGGAAGAGGAAAAACGCAAGCTCACCTTTCTCTTGGAACGCAATGTTGATGCTTTGGTGGTGGTTCCCGCAAGCAATGTGGGAACACATTTCACCCTTCCTGCTCTGAAGGCCACCCCTATGGTCATGCTGGACAGGGAAATTGCAGGCCTGGTGTGTGATGTTGTCCTTGTAGACAATAGAAAGGGATCTTATGACGTTACAAGCGCTCTCATACGAGAAGGGCATACCCGAATAGGTTTCCTTGGTGGCGAGCCAACTGTGCACACCTCAGTAGAGCGACTGAGGGGGTATCTCGATGCCATGAGAGAGTACAACCTTCCCGTTGAAGAGGCTTTTGTCATGCAGGGTGGTATGAACCAGAGATCTGGTTACTTCCTGATGAAAAAGGCTCTTGCACAGAAAGACTGTCCCAGTGCTTTTTTCGTGGTCAATGATATGGTGCATATTGGAGCGACAAGCTGTCTTGCCGCGGAGGGCAGTGAGAAGGACTGTTCCCGGATGGTCTTTTCCACCTTCGATCATCTGTTCTATGCACCGTTGTTGAAGTTTTGCCATTATGCAGCTGCCCAACCTATTGATAAGATTGGGCAGAGTGTTGCAGAGATACTTATCCGACGCATGGAAGGGAATATCGATGATTTCCCCACTAAGGTGGTACTATTGCCAGCCATTCATGTAATGAAAGAGAACGGTGGCATCGTGACAGATTCCAAATCAAAAGATTCCAACCACTCAGCCACCGGCTCTTTTACTGGGGATTTCAGCTGACCTATTTCAACTCTTCGTCAAAACAGACTGCTACCTTTCCCGATGTCCCGTTTGCCATGAGGGCATAGGCCTCATCCGCCTTCTCCAAGGGGAAACGGTGGGTGATGAGGTCTTCGGGGTGGATGTTCCACCTGACCAGATGTTCCACCAGGTCCTCCATCTTCCAGATGCTGGTCACCCAGCTGCCATAGATGGTCTTCTGGTCATGGAGCATATCAGGGCTTGGGTTGAAGGTTAC
Organism: uncultured Sphaerochaeta sp.; assembly: GCA_964469205.1. Taxonomy (GTDB): domain Bacteria; phylum Spirochaetota; class Spirochaetia; order Sphaerochaetales; family Sphaerochaetaceae; genus Sphaerochaeta. The sequence continues at coordinate 20,923 of CAYXYD010000006.1, forward strand.
GCTTCCTCCCTCACCGACAAAGGCGATCTTACCCCATTTCCGTGTTGCCCTGATGGCAGTTGCACGACCGGGGTCGCTTGCACTGCAGTCAAAGGCACGCTCAACACCATGTCCACCGGTAAGAGCTTTTATCTGTTCGACGTTGTCTTTGCTGGGGGTGAAGCCATGGTCAAGAAGCCCAAGTTTCTTTGCCAACTCGATCCTTGCAGGTTCCACCTCAATGCCGATGAGTTTGGTAGCTCCCATAGCCTTTGCAAGCATGAGGGCCGCGAGTCCCACAGGACCCAAGCCGACAACCAACACAGCATCATTGCCGCAGACGCCAACCTTCTCAATTGCTTCGTAGACAGTACCAAAGCCACAGGCTACCTGAGCCCCATCTGCATAGGTAAGCTCATCGGGAAGCATGACCAGGTCCTTCTCGTCACAGAGGATGTACTCTGCCATCCCTCCGTCACGCTGCCAGCCATAGGCTGCACGAAGGTCGCTGGTGCAGCTGATCATGTAGCCTTGGCGACATTCATGACAGATACCGCAGCCACTGATATGGTAGACGATGACCCTATCCCCTTTCTTGAACCGTTTCAGGCCGGGTCCTTCCTCAACGATCTGGCCACAGGGCTCATGGCCTGCAATGACATTCTGGTACCCCTCAGGGCCCTTTCCCAGATGCTCGCGATAGATTGCCCTGATATCGCTGCCGCAGATGGTAGAACATTTGGTCCTAAGCAGTACCTGCCCATGCCCTGGCTTGGGTATGTCGAACTTGTCAAATGTGACGGTGCTGTTTCCTGGAAGCTTTGCTCCCACCATTGTTTTCTTCTCCATGTATCCCTCCTTGAAAGGTTATCTTCTATAGTGATCGGGTACTCGAATGAGAGAGTCCTCATCCCAAAGTTCAGTCCAGTCCTTGGCTTCCTTCCAGAGGAATACCTGTCCCTTTATCAGGCGGCTATTGCAGTCGGCTTCCTTGAGCATGGCAACTTCCATCAGGGAGAGAGGGTCGCTCATAATGCTTTCCAGGTTGCTCTTGAGATTTCTTTCTTTGGTCGATTGGGGGATGGGCACGATGCCATTGGCCTGTGCCCATTTGATGCAGATTGCTGCAGGGTGGACGTCATGTGCCCTCGCTACGGCAAGTACAGCTGGGTGTTCCATATCGACTGCATCGGTCTCTGTGGTGTCCCTCTCTGGCCTGTTTGGCGAGCCAAGGGGAGAGAACCCTATGGGGATGATGCCTTCTTCCTTCACATAGCTCAGAAGCTCTGGCTGTTGGAAGCAGGGGTGCAGTTCCATCTCATTTGCTATTGGGCGTATCCTGCAAGATGCAAGCAGCAACTCCAGCTTTGCCCGGCTCATGTTGCTGGTTCCGATATGTCTGACCAACCCTTGGTCTACCAACTCTTCCATGGCACGCCAAGTCTCCATGAACTCCTCATGGATATAGGGCCTTGCATCAGGGTTTCTGGAGGTGACATCACACTTGGGAGGGTGGAAGTTGGGAAATGGCCAGTGCACAAGAAAGAGGTCGAGGTAGTCGAGCTGTAGGTCGGCTAGAGTCTGCCTCACTGAGATGCCGACGTTTTTCTTGCCGTGCATATCATTCCAGAGCTTGCTGGTGATCCAGAGCTCTTCTCTTGCGATCGAGGATGCTTTGAGGACCTCCCCGATCTCCTTTTCATTGGCATAGACACGGGCGCAGTCTATATTTCTATAGCCGAGCTTGAGGGCAAGTTCTACAGACTCTGCCATTTCAGCATTGCTTACATGGTCACTACCAAAGGTTCCGATTCCTATGGCAGGCATCTTGGCTCCTGTCTGTTGTATGGTGACGTAGGGTACGTTCATGGCTATCTCCTTGTCTTGTCTAGTATACCCTGCTATTTTAAGGCTAACAATGCTCGATATGCGAATAAAGTGTAGTGTTTTGCGCAGAATGCAGGTATAATTCTTGTATGATTCAAATTGGTCTGAAACTCCGCTTCCAGGATGGGTACGATATGGCTGTTGCCAACGGGGTGGTGCGCTATGCTAAAAAGAAGAGTGGGTGGCAACTAAGAGGGCAGGGACCCTGGTTTTTCCCCTTGGACAGCGACTCCCTCTCAAGCTGTGACGCCCTCATCGCCCGAATAGAAGACGATGAACAGGCTCTTGGGTGTGCGGCCTTGGGCATCCCCGTTGTCGATATAGCGGGAGCCTCTTCGCTGAAGCTGTTCAGTCAGGTACGTAATGACGATTATGAGACAGGAGTGCGGGCAGGCAGATACCTGCATGCACTGGGCAATCGAAACTATGCATGGTGTGGTGTCGAGGCTGTGCACTGGGCACGGGAGCGCCTGGTAGGCTACGCCTCTGCGATAGGAAAAAGCGCTGAGCAAATCTTGCGGTTTTCCCGCCCCCTGTCTTGGTGGCGCCAGATCTATGATGATTCCCCCCAATTGGAGAGTTGGCTTCTTTCCTTGCCCAAACCCATCTCGCTCTTCTGCAGCAACGACCTCTCAGCAATGAAGGTGGAGGTGGCGGCCCAGCGATTAGGAATTCTGATTCCAACAGAGCTCACTGTCCTTGGTGTCGATAATGAGACACTGCTGTGTGAACTGGCAACCCCCTCGATCTCCAGCATCCAGACCAACTGTGAGATGATAGGGTATCAGGCGGCAGCAATGCTTGACTCCTTGCTTGAGAGCAAGACCAAAACCATTCGGATTCAACGAATTGCCTCAGGGGCGGTGACCGAGCGGGAAAGTACTGCCCTCATCAGCGAAAAGGACCCTGTAGTGGCCCAAGCCCTGAAGACCATACGCTCTGAGGCAAGCCGAGGCATCAGTGTCACCGATGTGGTCGATCGCACTGAAGTCAGTAGACGCAACCTGGAGATGCGCTTTAAGCGTTCCAGGGGAAAGACCCTTTGGGAAGAGATCTGTGACCAACGCCTTCTTTTGGCGACCCTAGCGCTGCGCCACAGCAGGAGCACCATTGCTGACATCGCAACGGAGTGCGGCTTTGGATCGGTACATCGGTTCTACACCCTGTTCAAACGCAAGTATGGAACCACACCCAGCCTTTGGCGAAAACAGAACGCTATGGCTGATTCTTCCCCAATCTGGACATCTGTGCCATTATAGATATAAAGGAAATACTATGGAACTAATGCTTGATACCGCGAATCTTGAAGAAATAAAGAGAGGGCTCTCCCTCTATCCCATAAGCGGAGTCACTACCAACCCCTCCATCATCAAGGAAGAGAATGCAGAGGATTTCTTTGGCCACATGATGAGTATCCGCACCCTGATAGGCCATGAAAGGAGCCTGCATGTCCAGGTTGTTGCTGATACGTGCCCTGCCATCCTCGCAGAGGCTGAGAAGATTCTCTCTGTCCTAGGGGAGGAGACCTTCGTCAAGATCCCGGTGACTGAAGAGGGCCTGCAGGCAATACGCCTTCTTTCCGAACGGGGGGTAAGTGTGACAGCAACAGCTGTCTACACTACCATCCAGGGAATCCTTGCAATGCTCAGTGGTGCTCGCTATATTGCTGTCTACTACAACAGGATGCTGAACATCGATATCGATGCCCCCAAGGTCATCAAGGAGCTGAGCAGTCTGCTCTGGGCAAACACAGGCAACTGCCAAGTGCTTGCCGCAAGCTTCAAGAACGTCAGTGAGATAACCACAGCCTATGCCCATGGGGCAAGTTGCTGCACTGTTGCCCCTACCTTGCTGTCAACAGGGTTGCATATGCCCTCCATAGCGAAGGCAGTCAATGACTTCCATGCAAGCTGGCAGCAGATATATGGTGATAAGACCATATTGGATCTTTAGTAATGGATTTACTGCCATATATCCACAACACACTCTCCCTATCCCAGGACAAGGAAGGGTACTACCACCTCCAGCGGTTTACTGAAAAGCAGCGCCAGAGCATTGGAACCCATGCCCTCTATCGTTCTATGAGCAAGACATCCAGCGGATGCTCGCTACGCTTTATCACGCGGGGAAGCTCCCTCTCGTTCCGATGCAAGCGGTTCAACCAGTCGATGTTGCGAAAAGAAGGGGACATTGAGTTTGACTTTCCCAAGCTCTATGGCCGAAAAATGGAGATGAGAGACTACTTCGATCTCGTCATCGATGGGGCCTTGGTGGAATCAATTCCCCTTCGGACTGGAGAAATTCTTGCAAAATGGGAGAATCCTAAGAAAGCCCTAGTGGAAGTCGAGCTGTTCTTCCCTCTTACCCATCAGGTTGGTATAAAGGACTTTTCCTGTGACGATAGCATCAAGGCTCGCCAGCGTCCTCACTCCTCTATCTTGGTACTGGGAGATTCTATAGTGCAGGGCGTCGGCTCAGAGAGTCCCTCTGAGGCTCTGAGCCCACGCTTGGCTTCCCTCTCAGGGTTGGATGTCATTAACCAGGGTCTTATGGGCTCGCTCTTTAATCCTGATGTTGTGCAAGAGCTTGAGTCAGAACTGCCTATATCAAAGATTATTGTAGGGTATGGGACCAATGACTGGGTGCTCAGGCCCTCCCTGTCAGAGCTACAAGAGGTGGTAGATGCGTTGCTGACCAAGCTTTTTGAGCTATATCCTACAACAGAGATTCTGCTACTTTCTCCGCTTTGGCGTTCGGACTGGGAGATAGAGCGTTCGATGGGAAGTTTTACTCAGATGAGTGAGGCAATAAAAAAGGTATCCAGGCTTTTCCCTCTGGTTACCTTTATCGATTGCCTCTCCTGTATTGATCACACAGAAGAGGTTTTTGCTGATGGATTTCTCCATCCGAACAAGAAAGGCTTCAGCCTCTATGCCCGTTCCCTTGAACCTTACCTGATGTAGGTCTCTTCCAGGAACTTGACAGCTTTCTCCATCCTTTCCAAAGCAGAGGCTACCTTTTCTTGTCGGGTTCCATAATTGAACCTGACAAAGCCTCGATAGGCCTCCCCACCAAACCAGGTCCCATCATTGAGTGCAATGTTCGCCCTCAGGCCAAAGAAGCGCGAGAGCAGGCCCCCGTTGGGGCTTTTCTTTTCATCGTACAGTTCAGGATTTGCATGTGCATCCTGCTCAACTAAGGAAACGATGGTCGAACAGTCAATGAATGCAATGAACGAGGCTTCTGGTTTGATGAAGGCCAGAGAGGGGAGTCTTTCCTTAAAGAAGTCTTCCATGAAGGCGATGTTCGCCTGCAAGTAAATCAAAAGTTCTTTTAGCCAGGGCTCTCCCTTATCGTAGGCGGCAAGGGCTATGGTTGTTGAGAAGAATGAGTTGCCACTGAGGAAGAGCTGCTCGAGCCGCCTGCTGAAAGCAAGTCTGAGGTTGTCGTCACTGAAGAGAGAGACAGAGAAGTGCTCCCCTGCAATGTTGAAGGTCTTTGAAGGTGCCATGCAGGTCACTGCTGTACATCCTGCCTCTGTGGCTATGGGCAGCAGAGCATGGTGTGCCTTGAAGCTGAGGTCTGCATGGATCTCATCGCTTATGATGGCTACCCTGTGCTTATTGGCGATGAAGGCTACCTTCTTGAGCTCCTCTTCACTGAAGACCAACCCGCTGGGGTTATGGGGCGAACAGAAGATCAGGAGCTTTGCCTGTTTGCAAAGGTTTTCGAAGGCATCCCAATCGAGGGAGAACTGATGGCTCTTCTCATCATACAATAGGGGCCAAGCAATGAGATTACGCCCAAGGTTACGCACTATCTTCACAAAGGGCTGGTAGGCGGGAAGAGGGACAATGACCCCATCACCTTCGCCGGTCAGCATCTCGGTAAGCAAGGCTATGCTGGTGAGCATGCCTGGGCAGATGACCACATCCTTACACTTGATCTTCCAGTTGTGGCGCTTCTCTGCCCATGAGCAGAAAAGCTGTTCCTTGTCCTCTACATAGGGGTAGCCATAGACTCCGCTTTTTGCAGTTTCCACAGCAGTCTCCACTACCTCAGGCGGTGCGAGGAAGTCCATATCTGCAACCCAGAAAGGCTCTGCCTCCTCGGTTGCTGCTATGCCCTTTATAGCCTGTGGGTTCCATTTGACCGAGAGGGTCCCTTTACGATTCACTTCTTGGGAAAAATAGTCTTGTTGCATTATTTCCTGTACTCCACGTTATAGTGGGAACGCTTGTTCCTATAGCGCCCTTCATGTGCTTTTGTCAGGCCGATAGCGTCGACGGGACAGCGATGGTAACAGCCCAAGCACCCTTCACAATTGTCCCCAAATACGGGCTTACCCTCTACCATGGTGATGTTTCCCGATGGGCACATCCTGTAGCAGATGCCACACGAAGTGCATGCATCGGATACGGTAAACTTCCTGGCAAACAGCTTGCTGCTGCTGTGTATATATCCCATGAGGTAGTTCAGTACCAGGCGGCTGAAAGGTCGTTTTCCTGCCAGCTTGATAGTCTCCGCTTTGATATCCTCTGCTATGAGACGGATGCGCTCATCAGCCTGGGCATAAAGTGCATTCTCCTTCTCTTCTGTCGGGGTAGAGAGAAGGGGGACATATCCGTCAGGCATCACGATGTGGTTTGCATAGCTGTATACGCTTCCAGCTTCTCGAAGCAGGACTTCCATAGCGACCATGCTGTAGGCCTGGAACTTGTAGCGGGTGGTGACCATGAAGAGGTACTTGATGGGGGAGAGGTCCTGTTTGGAAAAGACTTCCTGGATGAAATCCTTCATCTGGTTGGGCGGAAAGCCTTTGTAGGTGGGAAAGAGAAAGCCGACACGTTCGGTCATCTCTATGTTCTCTCCGTCAAATAGTGAGGGTATCATGCGCACAGTGCTATCGCCGAGTAAAGAGGCGATGGCACTGGCTGCATAGAAGCTGTTGCCTGTGCCTGAAAAGCAAAATATGGTAGTTTTCATCAGCTTTTCCTAGGTTTGAAGGCTTTCAGAAGTGAACAGATTTCCTCTGTGTCCTTTTCGCTGATATCCAAATTGGTCACCAGTCGTACAATAGGGCCTTCATTGTTTGCAAGGATATCCACCTCTGCAAGCTGGGCGATGACTTCATTGGCATTGAAACCCGGGACAGTGAAGAATATCACATTGGTCTGGACCCCTTCCATATCTACTTGGGCCCAGGTGCTCTCTTCCAAGGCTTTTGCAATGGTCTTTGCCCTCCTGTGGTCATCATTGAGGCGATCGACATGGTGTTCCAGGGCATACAGGCCTGCTGCTGCTAGGATACCTGTCTGTCTCATTCCACCACCCAAGATTTTCCTGACGGTCAGTGCCTTGTGGATGAACTCTTCAGAGCCACAGAGCAGACTGCCCACAGGGCAGCCCAAACCTTTTGAAAGGCAGAAGGTGAGGGTGTCTGCATACTTTGCATAGGTTTTCACAGGGATACCCATCGCTTGTTGGGCATTAAAGATCCTTGCCCCATCCATATGGACCTTGAGGCCATGGGTATCTGCAAAGTCCCTGATACCTTCTAGGTTTTCAAGAGGGTAGCAGTAGCCTCCGATGGTATTCTCCACCTCAACTAGGGTAGTGGTGGCCATGTCGTAAGCGCCACTCTTTACCTTACCTTGGAGGTTAACTGCAGAAAGAATCCCTCTTGGGGCTTCGATGGCGATGGGAAGGACTCCTGCAATGGATGCGACAGAGCCTATCTCATGATGGAGGATATGGCTGTTCATGGAGGTGAGGACCTCGTTGGACCTTCCACCATTGAGGTAGAGGGATATGAGGTTACCCATGGATCCGGAAGATATGAAGAGGGCCTTCTCTTTTCCACTGAGGCTGGCAGCCTTCTCTTCGAGCCTCGTAGTGGTCGGGTCTTCCCTATATACATCATCTCCAACTTCGGCTTGGTACATTGCCTTTCTCATCCCGTCGGTAGGTTTGGTGATGGTATCGCTTCTGAGGTCATATCGTTTCATAGCATTCTCTCCTGTTTGGTATCGGGTCAACTATAGCCAAGTTATGAAGTTCAGTCTACAAAAAAGGTCCCCGAGATACCTCGGGGACCTGATAAACTGATTAGCTAATCTACTATTTGAGGTAGATATCCTTGATTGGATGGTAGTCACGGGTGTTGTTGAACCAGCCACCCCACTTGTTTGTGTCAACCATGTTCTTGGTTACATAGTAGTACAAGGGCATGATACCCTGATCCTGGTTGATCATGATGTCTTCTGCAGTTCTCAGGACGCTCAAGCGGTCTGCGCCTGCATCCATTCTTGCAGCTTCGTTGAGCAGCAGGTCATAGATCTCGTTGTTATAACGACCGCCGTTCATACCACCACCGGTGAGGAACATATCAAGGAAGGTATTCGGGTCAGTGTAGTCGCCAACCCAGCCAGCACGTGCAACAACGAAGTTACCTTGGTTTCT
>CAYXYD010000007.1:0-28619 GCA_964469205.1 uncultured Sphaerochaeta sp.
CCCTCTACCCAGAGGTGGTAGCGCGATCGGGTGCAGAGTTGGATCCTTCACTGTTGTGCTCCTTCCTCTATGAGCTTTCCCGTCTGTTCTCCCGCTGGTACCACGACAACTCTGTGCTTAAGGCAGGAAGTGATGAACTTGTCCGTGCAAGGATTGAGCTTTCAGCTATGGTAATGCAGGTCCTTAAGAATGCATTTGCCTTGGTTGGCATTCCTTTCCTACACTCGATGTAATCTTATTGCCCCTTATATAGGGCGCAAAAGCTGTTGATGAACCTCTCCTCTCTCCAAGGCAGGTCGGCCTCTTTGCCGATTAGGATCTTGGAGAGGAGGTTTTGTACAGTTGCACTGAACATCTCGATTGCCAGATCCAAATCCTCTACCTCCATTCTTCCTGTCTCAGAAAGCTCCTCTATAAGAACCTTGCTCTGTGCGTCAAACATTTCAGAAAGGGTCCTCGCAATGGAGGATGCTTCCGCATGGATAAGTTTCTCAGCCTCAATGATGCTGTAGAACCACGACAGGGGCTCTGTAGTATAGACGTCGTGCCAGTGGTCCATTGCCCTGAAAAGGACATCACTCGCCTTTCCTGTAAAGGGGATGGTTATCTGCTGTGCATAAGCAAGCTTCCTGCAGTAGGCAAACAGGGATGAGACCATCTCATCCCGACTGGCAAAATGGTGGAAGACCGAGGATTTTGAGATGTCGTTCGACTGTGCAAGTTGGGAGATGGAGACGTTGTCTATCCCCTTCTTGGAGCCCAGCTCCAGGAGGGAAAGTATGAGCTTTTGTTTGGTTGAAGTCGTGTTCATACTTAATACTAACCTATCGGTCGGTAGGTTTTCAACTCCTTTTTCTTTGTTTTTCAATCATTTATCGGGAAACAACCTTGATGTAACTCCTTGATGCATGGTATAAGGGTAGGGCACAAACTAAACGTAAGGATGCAAATCGACATGTATGCACTTGTAGAAATTCTCGGAAAACAGTACAAAGCAGTCGAAGGTCAGACCGTTCAGGTTGATTACATCAGCCAGAAAGAGGAAGGATCTTCCCTCGAGTACGAAACAGTTCTCGCCATCGTGGATGAGGACAATGCAAAGTTTGGCACCCCCTATGTAGCAGATGCTAAGGTTAAGGCAACCCTCAAAGGAAGCCTCAAGGGTGACAAGATTAGGGTGTACAAAAAGAAACGCCGAAAGGGATACACTAGGACCCAAGGTCATAGACAGAAGTATTCATTGATCACCATCGATCAGATTATCGCTTAAGGAGGAAGGAATATGGCACATAAGAAAGGTGGCGGTAGCTCCCGCAATGGTCGTGATTCCAACTCACAGCGCCTTGGCGTCAAACGTTTCGGTGGACAGCTGGTGAAAGCCGGTGAGATCATCGTGCGTCAGCATGGAACCAAATTCCATCCTGGTGAAAATGCAGGATTGGGTTCTGACTATACCATTTTTGCAAAGGCTGCAGGTACTGTACTGTTCCACGTAAGAAAGAACCGTAAGTACATCAGCATCGTAACTGAGTAGTTTTACCTACCGAAATTGGCCTTATGGCCTAAGTAGACGAACGCATGTTTGGATTTTCAGATGAGACCTATATTGATGTTGCCTCCGGAAACGGAGGCAACGGTTGTGTTTCCTTCCGCAGGGAAAAATATGTCCCCAAGGGCGGACCGGACGGCGGCGATGGCGGACGTGGCGGCAATGTTGTCTTTGTAGTGAAGAACAACCTCAGGACCCTTGGCCATCTGAAGATGGTGCGCTCCTATCGCGCTGAAAATGGCCGTAACGGCTCCGGGGACCGATGCTATGGACGTGATGGCAGGGATATCGAAATCCCAGTCCCTCCTGGAACCGTGCTCAAGGATCCCAATACCGGCGCCCTCATAAAGGACCTCACAGGTGAGGACCGTTGGGAATATCTTACCGGTGGCCGTGGAGGCCAAGGCAACTATCATTTCAAGACTTCAGTAAGACAGACTCCCCGTTTTGCCCAACCAGGTGAGAACGGTGAGGAGATTCGTGTCGGCGTAGAGCTTTTGGTTCTTGCAGACATCGGATTTGTAGGATTTCCCAATGCTGGAAAATCCTCCCTGCTCAATATGCTGACCAATGCCCGTACCAAAGTGGCCGGGTATCCTTTTACGACTAAAATCCCCCAGTTGGGCATGTTCCGTTATGGCGACCACGACATCGTGCTTGCCGATATCCCCGGCCTTCTGGAAGGGGCGAGCGAAGGTGCTGGCATGGGAATCAAATTCCTGAGGCATATCAACCGGACCACCGGTCTGGCCTTCCTGATCGATCTCAGCGATGACCGTTATCTCGATGCCTACGATGTTCTCTGTAATGAGCTGGGGGCCTTTGAACCTTTGCTTTTGGAGAAGAAACAGGTTATTCTTGGTACAAAGCTCGATGAGCCGGGAACCAAGGAAAGACTTGCAGAGTTGCAGGCGAAATACCCCGACAAAGAGGTGATAGGATTGTGTGTCTATCTGGACATTGGCCTCGATGAGGTCAAGCAAGCTTTCATCAAGATGGTAGGGGACACGGAAAACCCGACTCTCCAGGCTCTTGGGGATAGTACTGTAGGTGGATTTACTACCTCTATAGACTTTGACGCCGAGTATCCTGACGAGCCTTTCGAACTCTAGGGGGAAATAGGTGGTCAAGCCAGTCGCTACTGCTATGGTGGGGGGAAGTTTTAATCCGGTACATCTTGGACATCTTCACCTGATTCATACGGTGGCTACCACCACCAGGTACCGCCGGTTCATATTCATTCCCGTAGCACAGAACAACTTCAAGCGTGATGCGTCTCTTGCAGATGCGCATCACCGTCTTACCATGCTTCATCTCAGCTTTGCTTCCTATGGGCTTCTCTACCCAGATGATCCCCCACTTGAACTGCTGGGTGATCCTTGTGAGATAGAGCGTGGAGGGGTCTCCTATACCTACGACACGGTCAAGCACCTCTATCTCCAGTACAGCATCAAAGGGCGGCTGGGCTTGGTCATGGGTGATGATCTTCTCTCCTCCCTGGAGAAGTGGCACGAGTATGATGAGCTGAAGGAGCTGGTCTCCTTTGTGGTCATCAGGCGTGACAAGGAGGCAACTCCCTTCCACGACCATGCTGTGGACCTTGAGTACATTGACAATGCCACCGTTGATGATTCATCAACAGCCATTCGTCAGGCATGTGCTGATTTGCAGGGTGATGAGGAACTTCCCAAAGATATTCGTTCTTTGATGCAATCGGAGGTCGCTACCTATGTCCAGCAGAACAGGCTCTATCGCTCTTGAGGGGGAACTTTCCTCACTGATGAGTGAAGCTCGGCTTCTGCACAGCAAGGCGACTTCCGTTACTTCTCTGAGTCTTGTCCGACAGTTCGGAGAACAACTCGATCTTGAACTCTGTTCTAAAACAGCTTTATTGCATGACATTGCAAGGGAGTGCCCCGATGATGATCTGCTCGCTTATGCAGAGGAGCATCACCTTCCATTAGAGCAAGAAGAAAAGGGTAATCCCGTCTTGTTGCACGCTCCAGTTGGAGCTCACCTGTTGATGAAGAGAGGCTATGAAAGCTCTCTCTGCCTGGCAGTGAGGTATCATACGCTTGGAAGTGTACATATGGGACGTCTTGGTCTGGTGTTGTTCATCGCTGACTACATCGAGCCGGGAAGGACGCATCTCTCTGATAGAACCCGTAAAGAACTTAGAGCTTTCCCTTCGCTGGAGATGCTCTGTGTGGAAATCCTTAGGATGCAGGAGACCTACCTGCAAACAAAAGGAAAAGAGCCTGCCCTTTGTTCTATGGAATTGAAGCGTTACCTGCTTGCAGGAAAGCGCCTATGAAAAAAACTTTAGTGCCCTTGGTCTTGCTCTCTCTTGTTCTAACTACAGGATGCACCTCTCAGAATCGAGAGGCATACTATGGTTTCTTTGGTCCGGAGAGTGTGGTCCTGGTTGTGGAGAACAAACACCTGGTAGTGATGCATATACCCTCTTCTCTTGTAGAGGGGTATGCCAAGGCACAAGGGCTTGAGGATAAGGAAGCATTGCCCGACCTTTTGGGCATCCCTGCCAAAGCCTACTTTGGAGGGGATGAGTCATCGCTTGCTGAGGTTCGCTCTCTGGTGACCACCCTCGCCAGTGAGGCCCTTGGGATTGGACGCCTTGAAGTGACAGATGAGAAGGCTCTCTCTGTTCTGCAAACAAGAGCTGGCGACTTGAGGAAAACCCCATTCGTTAGTACACTGGAAATGTTGACAGGCCTCCCTGATGCCTTGGCCTTGCTACAGAAGATGAAAGCCTGCCACACCTATGATGTGGGGCAGTTCGTTACGATAGACAAAGACACTGATTGGAAGGTTTTGAAGGATTACCTGGGCCAATGGCTCAGTTCTGCCTTGCTTCTCGAGTGAAGGAGAATGATTTGATGAATACGACGGTAGCGGCTAATGCAGAAAAGCTTGGCCAGTTTCTAGAAGACCACAGGTGCACGAATGTCAATATCTTGGATATTGCAGGCGAGTGTTCCTGGGCCGATTGCTTTATCATCGCAACGGTAAACAGCGTAGGGCACCTCAAGGGTGTCGCCCACGAGTTGTGGGGCGAGATTAATGATCTTGGACTCTCTGTTGCCAACCGCCACAAGTCACCCCAGGGTGATGGATGGGAGCTGATTGACTGTGGGGACATTGTCATCCACCTGATGAGTGAAGAGTTGAGGGATTTCTACTCCCTTGAGAAGCTCTGGCAGAGTCGCTCAGTGATTGACGCAGACACAGAAAAAGAAGAATCTCAAGACGACGAAGAAGACGACGAAGAAGAAGTATAATCTACTAGATTTCTTTGAGCAAAAAAGGTGTTCTGTTCGATCAGATCACCTTTTTTGTTTTCCATTTGCCACGGGCAAATCGCGCAAAGTATAATATTCCACGGCATAACCAATCGATATACATCCCAAACCAGACCCCATAGACTCCAAAGCCTAGGTAGAAAGCGAGCACATAGCTTGAACCTACCCTAAATACCCACATGCTGAACATCGAGACTATCATGGTGTACTTCACATCCCCTGCAGCCCTGAGAAAGTTAGGGATAGTAAAGGATAAAGGCCAGATAATGGTGACTGCCACCATCGCAGTGCGGATGATGTTGCTTGCCAGTCCAGAAGCTTCTGCTGATAGATTGAAGATTTGGACGAGAACGGGTGCAGCGAAGAAGAGAGGAATGGTAATGAGGGCTATGGATGCATAGGCCAAGAAGAGCAGTCTCCTGCCGTAGTATACCGCTAGCTCAGGTCTCTTTGCCCCAAGGCTTTGTCCTATGATGGTGATGGAGGCCATATTTATGGCCCTGCCCGGTATGTTTGCCAACGAAGCCACCGAGTTGGATATGGCATTGGCGGCTAGGGCGACAGTACCGAAGGATGCGATGAAGTTCTGTACCATAAGTCTTCCTATGTGGAAGATACTTCCTTCTATTCCTGTAGGTATGCCGATCTGTAGGATTTTCTTCACTTTGTGCCAGTGCCATTCGAACTTCCAAATCTTACGGATGTAAATGATGTTCTTCTTGTTGCTTATCATGATGACCATGATGATGGCGGCAAGTATCCTACTGAGTAGCGTGGCAAGACCCGCCCCTGCGACTCCCATATTGAGGGCAAAGATGAAATAGGCATTACCCACTATGTTGGTGATGTTCATCAGGGTGCTAACGACAAGGGATACCTTGCTGTTGCCCATGGAACGGAACAAGGCTGCACATGCATTGTAGGAGGCGAGGAATGGTAAGGATAAGAGGATGTATTTGAAGTAGGTGGTGCTGTTGAAGAGCACATCGGCTTCGATGGAGCCGAAGATGAGCGATATGATGCCCTTTCGTATCGGCATACAGAGGACAAGAAGAAGGGTAGCGACACCCAAAGAAAGTATGAACAGCTGCTTAGCAGCATCATTAGCTGAGGCCTGGTCTTTCCTCCCTAGGTACTGGCTGGCCACTACAGCACCCCCAGTAGCAAAGGAAGCGAAGAGTTGGACCATGAGGTGGGAGATGCTGTCTACGATGCTGACAGCGCTTACAGCCGCTTCTCCGACTGTGGCAACCATCACGGTATCGACCATACCGATAGTTATGGCAAGAAATTGCTCTGCAATAAGCGGAACTATGAGCATGAAAAGAAACTGCCGGGAGAACATGGGTTTTTCCAGCGACTGATGTGATGACATTTTCACGAACAGGAACCTCTTCCCTATCTTAGAGTTGAACTGTTTTTATAACAAGAGGGGAAGAATTCTGCCTAGATCACCTTTTTGGTTTTCCATTTGCCCCGTGTGAAGCGAGTGGCGAAGAGCATTCCCCGGAAGACCCAATCGATGTACATGCCCAACCACACACCATAGACTCCCAAGCCGAAATTGAAGGCGAGAATGTAACTGCCTGCGACCCGAAACACCCACATGGTGAACATCGAGACAAGCATGGTGTACTTCACATCCCCAGCAGCCCTGAGGAAGTTGGGGACGGTAAAGGCTATGGGCCAGATGAGGGCTGTTGCTATCATGGCTGTTCGGATGATGTTGGATGCAAGGATCGAGGCTTCTGGTGAGAGATTGAAGATAGAGACTATCTGGGGGGCGAAGAGGAAGATCGGGATGGCTATCATGTCCATCGAGAGATAGGTGACCATGAGCAGCCACTTGCCATAGTGGAGGGCTTGCTCAGGTTTTCTGGCTCCCAGGCTCTGCCCTATGATGGTAATTGATGCCATGTTGATGGCACCCCCTGGGATGTTGGCCATGGATGCGACCGAGCCTGCGATGGCATTGGCTGCAAGGGCAACGGTTCCAAACGATGCTATGAAGCCCTGTACCATCAGGCGTCCGATATGGAACATGCTCCCTTCAATACCGGTGGGGACACCTATCTGCAGGATCTTCCTTACTTTTTCCCAGTGCCATTCAAACTTCCAAATCTTATAGATGAAGATGATGTTCTTCTTATCGCTTATCAGGATGACCATGATGGTGGCGGCAACCATCCGGCTGAGTAGTGTTGCAAGACCCGCCCCTGTGACCCCTAGGTGAAGGCCAAAGATGAAATAGGCATTGCCCACTATGTTGGTGATGTTCATCAGGGTGCTGACCACAAGGGAGACCTTGCTGTTACCCATGGAACGGAACAGGGTCGCACAGGCGTTGTAGGAGGCCAGAAATGGCAGTGACAGGAGAATGTAGAGAAAGTATGTGGTGCTGTTGGCAAGCACATCAGATTCCAACGATCCGAAGATAAGTATGATGATGTTCTTGCGCACAGGCAGGCAGAGTATCAGTAGGAGGGTAGCGACTGCCGTAGAGAGGATAAATAGCTGTTTGGCCGCATCATTGGCCGAGGCCGTATCCCTTCTTCCCAAGTACTGGCTGGCTACGACAGACCTCCTGTAGCAAAGGCGGCGAAGAGTTGGATGATGAAAAAGGATATGCCGTCAACAATGCTGACGGCACTGACTGCGGCTTCACCCACTGAGGCGACCATCATGGTATCGGCCATACCGATGGTGACAGCAAGAAATTGCTCTGCTATCAGAGGGACTATAAGCCTAAAAAGAAACTGACGGGAGAACATGAGCTCTCCCAACGACTGCCGTGCTGCTTTTTTCACTAACAGGAACCTTGGCCCTATCATAGGGGCGAAACTCTATAAGGACAAGAGAGATAAGAGAGTTCCTCCCTGTCTTCTCTACGACACTTTTTTCTAGCCTTTTGTCAGCAGACCCTGGTCACTGTCGAAGGTTTTGTTTCTGAGGTTCTTGAAGAGCCTGACCAGCTTGGCGACCGTTAGCTTGGACTTCTCTTCCCCTGCAACATCCAGAATAATGTTTCCCTCATCCATCATGATGAGGCGATTACCGAAATCGATGGCAAACTGCATATTGTGTGTCACCATCAAGGCTGTCAGCCTGTACTCCTTGATGTACCGCTCGGTGAGGGCCATGACTATCTGGGCATTACGAGGATCCAATGCTGCAGTATGCTCATCAAGAAGGACCATCTTGGGTTTGCTCATTACCGTCATCAAGAGGGTAAGGGCCTGTCTCTGGCCCCCTGAGAGCAGGCCTACGTTGTCCTTCAGCCTGTCTTGCAACCCAATGGGTTCCAGAAGGTGTCTGAACTGTTCGCGTTTCTCGTTGTTGAGGCTGATGCGAAGGCCTTTCATACCTTTTGTTGCGGCTGTGATCATATTGTCTTCGATGGACATGGTTGCAGCGGTTCCCTTGGTGGGGTCCTGGAAGATTCTTCCAATGGTCATAGCCCGCTTGTACTCAGCGCTTTTTGTCACATCTGTGTCATCGAAGATGATCTTGCCGCTGGTGAGGGGGTAGGTCCCGCTGACCAGGTTGAAGAGGGTGGATTTCCCGGATCCGTTGGATCCCACCACACAGACGACATCTTCCTTGTTTACGTGTAGGCTCACATCATCGAGCGCCATTTTCTCATTGACAGTCCCTGGGTAGAAGACCTTGGTCATATTGGTTATGTCTAACATCAGTTTTCCTTCTTCAGGGTAGCTTCGTGTCTGGCAAGCGAGCGTGCAATGGCTTTTTTCTTTGCTCCCTTGGAGGAAGCGACGCTTCTGGTCTGGGCAATGAACAGTGAGGCTATTACCAAGATTCCTGTAAGCATCTTGAAGTCATTGGGGGTGATATAGATCAGGTAGCCGTACTTTCGGCCAAAGAACATGAGGCCCTTATACATGATGGCACCAAATATGGCCCGTAGGGTAAGTAGCGATATTCTATTGGTGGAGAAGAGGAACTCGCCAAGCATGATAGCGGCCAGACCTTGGATGATCATGCCCTGGCCGAGGTTTGCATCGGCAAAACCCTGGTACTGGGCAAGCATGCCACCGGAGAGGGCGATAAGGCCGTTGGAAAGGCCTATACCCATAAGCTTGAGCACCTCTGGATTGATGCCCTGGCTTATGACCATCTGCTCGTTGCCTCCCATGGCTCCCATGGAGACGCCAAGATCGGTACGGAAGAATATGTCGATGAGGACCTTTACAAACAGGACTACCAAGAGGGTTCCCACAAGGGATGCCCACTCAGGGGAGAAGGCACTAAAGAACTTGGGAAGCTTGGAGTAGAGGGTCTCAACACGCAACAGCGGTATGTTGGCCCTATTGCCAAGGATACGCAAATTGATGGAGTAGAGCATCGTCATGGTGAGAATTCCTGCCAACAGGCCGGGAATTTTCAGTTTGTTGTGAATGGCTGCGGTCACCATACCTGCAAGGACTCCTGCGATAAAGGAGAGCAGGAGGGCAAGAGAGATCGGCAGGCCGTTTACGATGGCCATAGTTGCCACTGCCGCCCCTGTTGCAACTGATCCGTCGCACGTCAGGTCAGCAAAGTCCAATATCCTATAGGAAATGAGGATGCCAATGACCATAAGGGAAAAGACCAGGCCATCTACGAAAATTCCTTCTAACATGTGAAACCCCTTAACAAGAAAAAACCGCCGCTCTCAAACAAGAGTGGCGGTTCAACTTAGACCCAGACTATTTCTGTCTAATGGTCTTTCCGTCCTTGATGAGCACAGCTGCACTGTCTAGCAGTGACTGTGGGATAGTATATCCAAGCTTCTTTGCAGTATCAAGGTTAAACCAAAGCTCAAATTTGGTAGGATCGGTGATGTAGACGGTTCCGATGGTTCCGGCCTTCTCGCCCTTGATCACCCTTTCCACAACTTTTCCGGTTTCCAGACCAATGCTGTAGTAGTCAAAACCCCATGCGATCATGACATTCAGACCGTCAACACCGGAGGGGTCGGCACTCATCAGTGGTTTGCCGGCTTTGGTGGTGACATCATCGATAGAAGCGAGGGCGCTGATGACAGCGTTGTCGGTTGCAATGTAGATGGCGTCAACACGGTCAATGATGGCCTGGGTAGCCATCTTCACTTCACTGGAGTTGCTGATAGCGGCAGAGACAAAGTCGATGCCTAGGTTCTCACAAGCAGCCTTAGCCATCTCCATCAGGATGACGCCGTTGGCCTCTCCTGAAGCATAGATGTTTCCAATTGTCTTAGCTCCGGTAATGTCTGCCAAAAGCTTGATCTGCTCCTCGACAGGGTTCTTGTCCGAAACTCCGGCAATGTTTTCAGCGACAAGACCGGCTTCAGTTGAATCGGTTACGGCACTGAAAACAACTGGGGTCGAGGAGGTTGAGAACACCTGGGCAAGGGCCTGTGCTGTAGGAGTGGCAATACCGACAGCCACATCTACCTTGTCGCTCTTGAACTTTTGGGCGATGGATGATGAGGTTGAGATATCACCATTGGCATTCTGCAGGTCAAAGGTTACCTTCAGGTCAGTGGTCGCAAGGTAATCCATGATGCCTTTTTCGGCCTTATCCAAGGCGGGGTGGGCAACAATCTTCGATATCCCAATTTTGTATGTCTTTGGTCCTGATGCAGCTGGTGTTTCAGCAGCACCTGCTGCGAATGCAAAAGAGACTGTAGTAAGGATCAAAACTAGCAACAGGGCCGTAGTGCGAAGTGTGAATTTCATGTAAGTATCCTCCAGATAATGGGAAGTGTGTTTGCGAAACTATAGCCTTATTCTTGTTTTTTGTAAATCGTATTATGCATATAAATGAATATTAATTCATAAGTTATGCATTTGATTTGAAAAACATGAGTAATTGCTAGCTGGAAAAGCAATGAAGAAAGATTTTAGGAAAGAAAGAGAAAGATTTGGAAAGAGGAATAGAGGGGCTCTCCACTCTACTGTAGTGTTTCTTCTTGGTAGAGGGAGAGCCCCTCTTCGGGTAATTATGATCAATACCAGACTATCGTCAGGTTATCTGCGGTTTCTCCGTCCTTCCTTTCTTCTTGCCAGAGAGAGACCCCCAAAGCCACTGATAATGGCAATATAGAAGCCAAAGTCATATAGCCACCCTGTGTTGAACACTTCATATATGCGAACAGCTGGATCAAAAATTCCAACGATGAGGGATATGGGGGCGATCCATCCATGCCAGATACCCAAGAAGAAACCAGCTGGTTTGTCATCGGTAGTAATACGAATACCTGGCAGGCAAGCGGTCAGCAAGAGGGTTAGGGCGAGCAGTAGAGCAACGATCATCCAGATTTTCTTAGTATGTCTTGGGTGGTCCATGTGAGCCTCCTATTAAGGTACAATAAGAATACGGGATAGGTGATCATCTTACAAGGTTGTGTATCACACTCTCCTTTACTGTTTGCCCATCATGGAGTCGCTTTGAGTATCCGGAATGCACTTTTTCTGCTTGTATTGGAATCTGATGTCAAGGATAGTGGAGACAACTGCTGGTATGATGATGACAGAAAAAGAGAACCTGGATTTGATTCCAGATTCTCTTTTCCCAAGGGAGGTGCATGCTTTAGTGAATAGGTGATACATAGTGTCACCTATTGCTGTATGTATCAGGGGCGCTGTATCTTCTTACCATCCTTGAATACCACTGCCGCTGAGTTTAGCAGTCTCTCATCGATGGTGATGCCAAGCTTCTTTGCCACATCAAGATTGAACCAGAGTTCGAACTGGGTGGGGTCATCAAAGAAGACTGCACCGATGTCCTTAGGATCTTCTCCGTTGAGAATCCTTTCCACTACCTTGCCTGTCTCGACTCCTACTGTGTAGTAGTTGAAGCCCCAGCTCATCAAAAAGTCTATGTCTTCACTGCTGGTGGTATCGGTATTGAAGAGAGGGATGCCTGCCTTGTTGCATACATCGCTGACACCGGCTATGGCACTGACGACAGTGTTGTCGATGGCGATGTACATGGCGTCGATACGTCCGACGATGGATAGGGCTGCCATCTTTACTTCACTGGAGTTGCTTACTGCAGCGGCTACAAACTCGATGCCACGCTCTTTGCAGAGGTCTCTTGCCAGCTCCATCATGGCAACACCATTGGCTTCGCTGCTGGTGTAGATCATTCCCAACCTTTTTGCCTTGGTGATGGAAAAAAAGGTATCCAATTGCAGTTCAACAGGGTTGAGGTCTGAGATGCCTGCGATATTGGTTGCTTCTGTCTTGTCGTAGTTAGCGACCAAGCCTGCTGCGAGGGGGTCGGTTATGGCACCGAAGACCACCGGCTTGTCGGTGATTACCTGAGCCAGGGCTTGGGCTGGTGGGGTGGCAATGCCTATGACCAGGTCTTTCTTGTCGCTTTTGAACTTCTGGGCTATGGCTATTGCGGTTCCAATCTCTGCGTTGCAGTTCTGTAGGTCAAAGATTGCCTTGATGTCAGTGCTGTTGAGGTAATCCTGGATACCCTGCTCGATAGCATCGAGGGCGGGGTGGGCCACCATCTTGGAGATGCCGATGGCAACAGTTCCCTCTTCTTTTGTTTCAGCCTCTGGCTGGGCGAACAGGAATGTAGGAATTATGAGTAAGAGGATAAGGATGGCAAGTTTTTTCATAGCGTTTCTCCTTGTGATGGCGTTACTATACATAGAAACCTGTCAAGGCGCAAGTATCTTTGCATAGAAACATAAAAAAACTTTTTTTCTAGTATTTTTTTTTTGCTCCTTTTCTTCTCTTATTTTCCTTCCTTACCTCCAGTATCTTCAGCTTGCTGTATTTCTCTGGTGCTTTTCGTCTTCATTGCTTGTCTTTGCTTACCTTACATTGTTCCTGTCGTTTCGCAAATAAAAATCCTCCTGCTGGATTGCTCCAATAGGAGGTAGTTGGTTCATTGGGAGGCCTCTCTGATCGACAATCTACTTTCTAGAAATCATCGTCGTCATCAAGTTCATTGAGAGCAAAATCCTCTTCTTCGTCCTCATCATCGTCAAATGCCACGTCCTCGTAGGATTCGTCTCCTTCGATCATAAATGCGTCGTCGATGAGCTCATCCTCGTCTTCCACATCGTCGAGGGGTTCATCGTCATCATCGCCGAATTCAATCACTTCCGGGGCATCGTACAAGTCTGCCAAATAAGCATCTTTCTCGTCTTCGAGTGTGCTGAAATAACGATCTTCTTCATCATCGAGGTCATCTTCTTCATCACGGTATTTAGCCATGTTCATACTCCTTGTAAAACATCTCTACCCTTTCATGTATAACAGTAAAAGAAGCTCATTCACTTGTCAATTGGTTATTAGTCATTCCTATATGGATGCAGTTACTCTGGACAGCTCTGTTTCACACTGGTATGATTGGCCCATATGAGAAACAGCGATTGGTATCTGGCCATTCCCATGGGCGATCCTGCAGGAATAGGCCCTGAAATAGTTCTAAAAACTCTTGTCAATACATCTGAGTCCCTACGCTTGGTAGTGGTAGGATCTGAGAGTTTGTTCGCACGTACTGCTAGCGATCTTCATCTTGAGGGTGCTTTTGATGTAGTGGTAAACACCCCTGCCTCCTTACAGGCTGCCCAGTCCAAGGACCTTGGATGCATCCTCTATGATATTGGGGGGATCGACCTTGGGACGTTTGCCTACGGTGAGGTCAGTGCCATGTGTGGCAAGGCCGCCTACGAGTCGGTCAAGCGTTGCGTTTCGCTGGTCAGTGATGGATACTGTAAGGCTATCGTAACCCCACCGTTGCATAAGGAAGCTTTGCAAGCTGCCCATGTCCCCCATATCGGTTACACGGAAATTCTAGCTGACCTCACCGGATCAAAGGGTGCGGTCACTATGTTCGATACCCTGGGAATGAAAATATTCTTCCATACCAGGCACCTCTCCCTCGCTGATGCCTGTAGGGCTGTCACCAAGGAGAGTCTGCTTAAGACCATTCTCCAGTGCGAGGCGATATGCTCTGCCAATGGCGTGTTCAACATGGATCTGAGCATGGCTGTTGCAGGTCTCAATCCCCACTGTGGGGAACATGGCCTGTTTGGCGATGAGGAAGGTGTAGCTATAGAGCCTGCAATAGAAGAGGCGAGGGCAAAGGGAGTCAACGTGATTGGTCCCATTGGGGCCGACTCGGTATTCCACCAGACTAAGATAGGTAAATATAGGGCCGCCATCTCCCTCTACCATGACCAGGGGCATATTGCAGCAAAGACTCTGGATTTTCACCAGACTATCTCCATAACCTGGGGCCTGCCGTTCTTGCGTACCAGTGTGGACCATGGCACGGCCTTTGATATTGCCGGTAAAGGCATAGCTGATAACCAAGGTATGGCCCGTGCCATACAAGTGGCTTCTGAGTATCTGGCTTCCGAGGAGGGTCTCTCATGAGAAAGCGAGCAATAGTAGGTATTTTTAGTTTGGTCGCGATGTTGGCCTTCTCCTCCTGTGCTACGTCCATCAAGGTACGGCACCTCGTTCCCAGTGATGTTGATGTCAGCAACCATCGTAACATTGCCATTGCCTCCACTGAAATGTATGTCTTCCCCAGTGGCGGCGTCCTTCCCCCTTGGATAAAGAGTTCCAGCGATACCACCTTTGCCCTAAGCAGTGGTTTCGATCCGAACCTCAACGCCAATATAGCCGAGGCTAGCACAACCTATCTTGTTGATGCCCTGGTCAATACCGAATACTTTACCGTTCTCCAACCCGAGACGGCCGATGCCTACCTCACCTTGGGTAAAAATGGAGAGAATGCATACGCCATGTTGATGGAACAGGATGTACAGGCACTTTTGAAAAGCTCCATCACCTACATGAACTGCGAAGAGCAGATCATAGGCAGGGATATAAAGGAGTGGGTTACTGAAAATCCTGCCCCTACTGTTCCCACGTCAAAAGACATCTCTTATGAAAAGGTTACCGGCCGTTCGTTCTTTCTTGAGCAGCGGGCTACGGTAACCTTTACCTATACCCTCATTGACCTCATGGCCAACAGGATCCTTGCAACAGACAGCTTTACCTCTCAACAGACAAACGAGATCTGTTTGGGCAAAACTATCTTTGGGACAGTCGAAAATAGTCGTGACACCGATGAGCGTTGTTACGCCAGTGGGTTTGCCCCCTCCTTTTTCTCTCTCTTTGATGTGATGGTCAAGGAAATTCCCTCTCAGATTGCCACTCAACTTGCCCCCTCATGGGCCGAGTCTCGTGTCTCCCTGATGGCCAACAAGCCAAAGGCCGATGTCGACTCTGCGTATAAGATGGCTGAGCAAGGCAACCTGCGTGACTCCTATGAAGTGTTCTTCCAGGCATGGGATCAGAGAACACATCTTCCTAGTGGATACAATGCTGCCTTGTTGCTGGAAGGCCTTGGCCAGTATTCCGAAGCTCTTGAGCTGATGAATCAGGTGTATAACAAAACAGGAGACTCAAAGAGCCATACCCAGCTGATACGCTTGAAAGAAGTTTCTAGCCAACAGGATGCAGCTATGAAGCAGATAGATGGGACCACAGGCATTATCGATGGGCAAGTGGTCAAGACACAGATTTTGACTATGGAGTAATGATGGAAGGTTTAGGCAAGCCAAGAATATTGGTATATACCGGTGATGGGAAGGGAAAGACCACAGCTTCTATGGGTCAAGTGATGAGAGCCCTAGGCCATGGAGGCAAATGCGCCGTGGCACAGTTCATCAAGGGCGATCCCCAAAGTCTCGATAGCGGCGAATACCGCACAGCTATGCAACTTGGTGTTGTCTGGAAGAGTTTTGGCAGTGGATTTACCTGGGTCGGAGACAATGCTAAGACCAATGCCGAACTCGCCATCAAAGGATGGGAACAGGTTAAGAGATGGATCTCGACCTCGAGCTTTGACCTTATTGTCCTTGATGAGTTTACCTATACCCTCAGCTTGGGCTACCTCGATACGGAGACAATCTGCCTCTGGTTGGCAGACCACAAACAGAAAAAAGGCTTTCCCCACCTTGTCATTACCGGTCGTGATGCTCCCTCTTCTCTCGTTTCGATAGCCGATATGGTCAGTGAAGTGCATATGGTAAAGCATCATATGCTCTCAGAAGGTGCTCAAGCGGCTTCTATGGTGGAGTTTTAACCTTTTGATAGCCTATTTTTCAACTCTCTGATCTTTGTCCTTTCACAAACGACCATTTCTGGGTATAATCACAGACAGGAGTTTCAAATGGGTCTTTGTGATTTCCATTGTCATTTATTACCTAAGATCGATGACGGCTATGTCTCTGTAGAGGGCTTCTCTCGAATGTTGAGCCTCTACAAAGAGAGTGGGGTATCGTCCATAGCCTTTACACCCCACATCTACAATCCGTATGTGACGACCAATATCGGATTGTTACGCGAAACATTCACATGGGCATCAAAGATGGCTTTGGACATGGGGATGGCAACCTATCTGGGAAGTGAGCTATTTGTAGGCGATCAGCTGGAACTGAAATGCATCCCCATTGCAGACAAGTATTGCCTGGTTGAATTTGGCCTCTCCCTTCCCCCTGCAAACCTGCTCCCCCGCTTGGAGAAGTTGCAAGGTGATGGCCTTACGATAATACTCGCTCATGTTGAGAGGTATCGTTGGCTGAACCCTTCAAGCCCCACTCTGGAGCGCCTTCGTGCCTTAGGGGCCTTGGTGCAGGTGAATGTTGAAGCTGTTGAGAATGGATCTGCCCTTTCCTACCTTGAAAGTGGGCTGGTGGACCTTGTAGCAACAGATAACCATGGTGATGAGACGCTTCCCTCTCGTATGCTCGCTGTCCTGAATGAATGGCCGAAGGTGTATGAGAAGATGGAAGGCATGATTTTATGATACACACCCAGTGGGTGAGTAAGGAGGTAGCGCATGCTGCTTGATATGACTATTGCGAACTATAAGTCCGTACGGTCTGCCCAGACTATTTCTTTTGAAGCTGTCAGGGACAATAGGTTTCCTGAGTCTAAAGTGGTTTCAGTCAATGATAAGCTCAAGCTTATCAAGACTGCGGCCATCATAGGGCCCAACGGAGCAGGGAAAAGCTCCTTTGTTCGGGCACTCGAAGCTTTGAAAGGTATAGTGACCGCTCCGGAAGAGACAGTGAACCCCCTGCAAGTTCTCAGCGGGACCTCGTTTGCCTACTCTGATGAGAAGGGGCAACCTGCTACCATCATTATTAGGGTGGTATTGGAACAGGGCGATGAGACGCAGGATTCCACCATTGGAATTTATACCTTGGTTGCCGACCGGGAGAAGATTTTTGAAGAGTCCATGTTTTTCATGGTCGGGCGTTCTAAGAGACTGATGTTCGAGCGAAAGCTCAATGAGGCCTCCATGTTGCTCGATGATGCGGCCCTTTCCTACAAGTATCGCTTCGGTAAGAACTACCGTGGCGAGAAGAAGCGCTTGGTATCGAAGGTGGACGAAAAACACTCCTTCCTCAACGCTTCGATGGCAAAGGGTAGTGAGACCTCCCTCCCTCTCTACACATGGATTGACGAATGCCTGCATATGTTGCCCATGGGTGTTTCGAGTCTCAGTGAGAAGTATCTTATTACGCAGCTTACCGAACACCCTTCCTGGGTAAAGCAGCTGACCAACTTCCTGTGGAGTGTCGATATTACCGATATCCGTGATATCAAGGTCAAGGATGACCGTCTTATCTTTGTCCACACCAACGTCACCCAGCACTACGCCTCCTACTTTTCCTTGGAGAGCTTGAGTCTGAGAAGGCTCTGCCTGGTCGGTGTCGCTTTCTTTGAGAGCTTCATCAAGCCCAGGACGCTGATCATCGATGACTTTGGCATGTTGCTCCACCCCTATGTGCTGGCGCACATCGTGGAGATCTTTGAAGAGAGCAATACCGGCTATGGTTCACAGATGCTTGCTGTCGACTGTAACCCCTCGCTCTTGCAACCAGGGCTCATGAGACGTGATGGTATCTATTTTGCTGAGAAGAACAGCGAGAGTGCCACAGTCTATTTCAGCCTTGCTGATTTCAAGTATTCCAAGAATAGGGACAAGACCCAAGCCCAGTATATGAACGGGGCCTTTGGATCTCTGCCAATTCTTTCAGAGTTTTGCTTTGTTGACGAAAATACGGACAAGGAGGTCTGACCATGGCACGCAAAAAAATATCTAATAAGCCGCGCAGGACTATCCTGATAGTTACAGCCACCGAAGCTGAGGCTCTCTATTTTTCCCAGATGCGCAAGGATTGTCGTTATTCCAATCTTACAGTCCTGTGGGAGCAAGAGTTCAAGGATCTTGAGCATCTGATCACCCTAGCATCACGCTACCGCAACACCGGTAACTATTCGGTTGTCTGGATCTTATTCGGTCTTGCAGATCTGGCCATCACCTCTTCGGAAGTGAAAGATCAGATCCCTTATGCAAAGAAGAAGAAAGTCGGTATTGCTTGGACCAATCCAGCTATGCCTATCTGGTATCTGTTGCACCTGCAGACTCCTAGGGGTTTTGTCGGTGAGACCGCCCTGATAGATAGTGCCTTGGAAAAGAGTCTCCCTGGCTTCTCCTCTGATGCTTCCTATCTTTTGACCGATGGTATGTATCTGCACCTGAAGCTCTATCCTGCCAAGGCTAAGGCTTCACTCAATGCAAATGCCTACAACCGTCTGGTTGAAAAGGATCTGGGGCTGGCAGCAATATCGTTGGTACCGCTGTTGAACGAAATTACTGATATCTGTGGTCTTGCAGACCTTACGCATAATCAGAAGCAATTAGGCATGAATAAGGGGTAGCCTTGGTGAGTGGTTTGACGTTACTGGTCTATATGATCTCGTTTGCCCTTGGCTGTATGACGCTAGCTTTGGCTATCGTCTACAGCCTGCACTCTTCGCATCAATGGACCAAATTCTTCATTGTCGGCCATGCATCTCTCTTGGGATGCATGATGCTTTTAGCTTTGCAGTTTATCTCAGACCTTTTTCTTGTTGGAACCGCATCTGTGGTCGTGGGATACATCATTGGCTCTGTCTTCATTGCGAATGTGACATTCCTGACGGTGTTCGTGCCGTATTTCACCACCTGGGTTATAGCACACCCCTGGAGAAACCCTTACAAGACAATCTTCTATGTTCTCTCTGGTGTCTATTTTTGTCTTGGAGTCTTCCATGCCATTACCGGCAACAAGACCTTTGATGACCTGATGATCCTCTTGTTTGTGTTTGTAGTCGGGTTCTGTCTTATCATCATGCTCAAGAATCTCTCGTCCATCGAGAATAAGACCGCAAGGGCTACGTGCATCACCATCATCATCGTCAGTGCTGCAATGTTGCCTTCCATAATGCTTTCCATGGTATTCCCTTCTATCAAGCCACTGATGTACGGGGTGTATTTCCTTGCCTTCTCAATCAGCATCATGACATTCCTGTTTATGGAGTTTGTCAGGTTGGCTAGGGAAGGGGCCATAGGGAAGAAAGACCTTGCCTTGGAAGACCTGACGCCCTATCATATTACCGAGCGTGAGTTTGTCGTGATCCAGTTGGTAAGCAACGGCCTGACCAACAAGGAGATAGCGGCAGACCTTGGTATCAGTGCAAACACGGTTAATAACCATGTGGCCAACATCTTTTCCAAGACAAAGGTACGCAGTAGAATTGACCTGCTGAATCTGCTCAAACAAACATGGTAAGGGGGCCTGAGATGCATATTTCCTATGATGTATTTGCCTGGAATAAGAATCACTACCAGGACAAGGCTCCTGTGCGCAAGTGTGCCAGAGCTTGGCAGATGGTACATCAAGAGCATCCTACAAAGGCTGTCCTGCTTGTCCATGGTTTCAGTGGCTATCCCGGGGAGGTCATCCGACCAGGGATGGACCTCTATGACGCAGGTTTTGACTGCTTTGCCCCTCGTCTGCCTGGTCATGGGACCAGTGGCGACGATTTTCTTGCTTCCAAGGCTGAAGACTGGATAGGGACCATCTATGATGCCTATGTCAATCTTTCGAAGAGCTACAGGAAGGTCTATCTGGTTGGCCACTCAATGGGTGGTGCCATAGCCACTATCATAGCGGATGCCTTTGATGCAGAACGCCTTGCCCTGCTGGCTCCCGCTCTTCTTATCCCGGCCATACCGGTAGGTAAGCTCAGACTGTTCCGTCACTTTGTCAAACGACAGAAAGTTACCTGGAAAAGTGATCCTGAGTACCATTTTAACTATGAGGGTGATGAGGATGACGATGAGTTCCTAGGCTCCGAGTACTGGTCCTTTACCTTTCCCCCTGCAGTGTGGGAGTTGGAAAAGATACGACGTCAGGCTGTAGCCTGCCTTGATCATCTCAGTGCCGATACCCTGATCATAAGCGGGGGGTTGGACAAGACAGTACCCCAATCGGCCAGCCGCTTGGTTATCGAGAAGGCAAAGGGAAAGAACAAGCACCTGCATATTCCCGCTGCTTCCCACTTCATGCCATACGACAAGGACCTGCCTGCACAGAACAAGGCTATGGAGAGAGTTGTATCCTGGTTGGTAAATGAATAAAGCCAGACTGTCCCCTAGTGGGGCCTGTGTCTGGCTCTTCGGAAATGGTAAATCTACTTGGTACTATGAGTTTTAGGTCATGTAATTATTGGGAGTAGTACTGAAAGGGGCGTAAGGATGTACCTTACGCTCTCTCTTTGCGTCCACGCATAAGTCGCTCCTTCAGTGGTTCGTAGTACTCGTAGACAGAAGATATCTTGTCACTTAGGGAGACTACAAAGCTCTCCTTGTACCGGGGCATCGCTCGGGTCTTGGGAAACATGTGCTTGACGATGATATCAGCTTCAAGATCACTTATTTCAAATTGTCCTCTGGCATTTGCCAGGGCAATGTGTGGATGCTCTCGTCCATGCAGGGCCTTACTCGTGTCATTTGCCTTGCGCTCGCGCCAGTCATAGAGGAAGAAGTCATGCAACAGGCCCCCACGGGCTGCAGAGCGGTAGTCAAGGCGTAGTGCCTTGGCTATCACGTACGATATGTAGGAGACACGGATGACATGGTCATAGATATGGTTGGTGTGATGGAAAAACCCTTTGAGCTTGCGAAACTCCTGATTGAGGAGAATATCATCAACAAGAAGTATGAACTCCTTGCGTTGGGGACGGGCAAAGAGAAAGGGGACTCTTCCTACACGGGTCATAGAGCTGTAGAGGTGATAAGCCAATAAGAGGCTTACCTGAGAGATTACCAAAAAGAATATCATGGAACTGCTCGAAAAGAGAGCATAGAGTGGTGTAAGATTTTCTGCAATGAAGAGTAGGGCTAGCAGGATAGCTGGAATGGTAAAAAGTCTTCGCAGCTCACTGTAGTTGCCTAGTCCGAATGTAGTTGTTGTGGGAATTGCGTACAGGGTAGTCCTCCAATCATTAATTGTTTGAACTCTATACCAAATGAGGAATTAGGGTCAATGCTTTGACCTCCTTTGATAACAATAATGGTTTGATAATCACAATTTTGTAGGAGATAATTTTCTGCATATATACTGAGGGTGATATTCTGTTTGTTGAGAAAACCCAGGTTCCGACATTGGCGGTAAGTTGCTAAGTTTAGACTACTGAATTCAGCAGATTGTTGCCATTATCTCGTATTTACGGTACAACAGTAGCAATGAGAAGGAGTATATCCTGATGGAAGTTAGAGTACGTTACGCCCCCTCTCCAACCGGCTTGCAACATATCGGTGGAGTGAGAACAGCTTTGTTCAATTATTTTTTTGCCCGTGCAAACGGGGGAAAATTCATTCTTCGTGTAGAAGACACAGACCAGGAACGGTATAGCGACGAATCCTTGGAGGATTTGTACAATACCCTCAACTGGCTTGGCCTCAAGTGGGATGAAGGTCCGCTTGTCGGTGGCCCCTATGGCCCGTATGTTCAGAGCGAACGCTTTGAGCTCTACAAGAAATATGCCGAGCAGCTCGTTGCTGATGGCAAAGCCTACCGGTGCTACTGTACTTCTGAGCGCCTCGAAGCACTTAGGGCCGAACAGCAGGCCGCAAAGAGCGAGATTCAGGGCTATGACCGCCATTGCTCCAACCTTAGTGACGAAGAGCGTTCTGACCTTGAAAGCCAGGGTTTGACGAGTGTCATCCGCCTCAAGGTTCCTGTACAAGGAAAGACTACCATCCACGATGTGCTTATGGGTGACATCACCCGGCGCAACCGAGATGTAAGTCCTGATCCCATACTCCTCAAGAGTGATGGGTTCCCTACCTATCATCTGGCAAACGTCATCGACGACCATATGATGCACATCACGCATATCATGCGTGCCCAGGAGTGGATCCCTTCAGGGCCCTTACATATCCTGTTGTATGAAGCCTTTGGCTGGGAGGCTCCCCTATACTGCCATCTTCCCATGGTTATGGGTAAGGATGGACAGAAGCTTTCCAAACGTCACGGTTCCACCTCTGTACGGGATTTCAAGGATAAGGGCTACCTTCCTGAAGCTTTGATGAACTATGTGAGCTTGGTCGGCTGGTCCTTTGATGGACAGCGGGAGTTTTTCACCAAAGAGGAGCTTGAAGAGGTTTTTTCCCTGGAGAAGATCAACAAGGCCCCCGGGGTGTTCGACTATAAGAAGCTTGACTGGTTCAATGGCCAGTATATCCGTCTGAAGAGCGATGGGGAGCTTTCCCTGTTGTTGCTTCCCTATATGGTTGAAGCTGGGTTTGTGTCAGAGCCTCTGACTGATGAGGTCCAGCTTAAGTATGATGCCCTGGTCCCTGTGGTGAAGGAACGCCTGAAGACTCTCAGTGATGTGGTCCCTCTCTCCCGCTTCCTCTTTGAGGAGCCTGAGTATAGCGACCCTTCCCTGTTCCTTGCAAAGAATGTGGAGTTCTTTGTCGCTCTCACAGCTTTGGAAGGAGCCTATGCCATTTTGAAGAAGGGTCTGGCTAACAACGTATCCAACGAGGATATGGAGAAAGAGATAGCTGACTTGGCAATAAAGTTGGACGTCAAGGTAAACGGGGTGTTCATGCCCTTAAGGGTGGCTCTTACCGGCAGTTCGGTGAGTCTTCCCCTGTTTGATTCGATTTTCCTGCTTGGGCAGGAGAAAACATTTGCAAGAATAGAGACAGCATTGTCAGTGCTGAGAAGTGAGGGTTGAAAATATGGCTGAAGTAACAATGGACAAGATTGTCTCGCTGTGTAAGCGTCGTGGATTTATTTTCCAGTCGAGTGAGATCTATGGTGGATTGAATGGAGCGTATGACTACGGTCCAATGGGTGTGCAGCTGAAGAACAACATCCGTGACTTCTGGTGGAAAGAGATGACGCAGATCCATGATGGTATCGTCGGACTCGACGCATCGATCTTGATGCATCCCCGTGTTTGGGAAGCGAGTGGCCACGTATCGAACTTCACCGACCCTATGGTCGACTGCAAGCAGTGCAAGTCCCGTTTCAGAGCTGACCAGATCGACCTCAACGGAGCATGTCCCACCTGTGGTACCAAGGAGAGCTTCACTGAGCCAAGGAACTTCAACCTGATGTTCTCAACCCATATCGGTGCTGATGCTGATTCGGGTTCGATCATCTATCTCAGGCCTGAGACAGCCCAGGGCATCTATGTGGACTTCAAGAACGTGGTGCAGTCGAGTAGGGTGAAGATCCCCTTCGGCATTGCCCAGGTCGGCAAGTCCTTCCGTAACGAGATTACCACCAAGAACTTCATCTTCCGCTCCTGCGAGTTTGAACAGATGGAGATGCAGTGGTTCTGCAAGCCCGGTAGTGATGAAGAGTGGTTCTCCTACTGGAGAGAGCAGAGAATGGCCTTCTATGAGAAGATTGGCATAAAGAGCTCAAGCTTGCGCTGGCACCAGCACGGTCCTGATGAACTCGCCTTCTATGCAAAGGATGCCTATGACATCCAGTTCCTCTTCCCCATGGGATGGCAGGAGCTTGAAGGGGTGCATAACCGCACCGACTATGACCTGACCCAGCACCAGACTTTCAGCGGAAAGGAGATGAACTATCTCGACCCTGAATCCAACGAGCGCTATATCCCCTACGTGGTGGAGACTTCGGCAGGTCTGACCCGTAACGTTCTGATGGCACTCAGTGATGCCTACGAGGAAGAGACTCTTGAAGGAGGAGACGTGCGCACAGTGATGCACTTCCATCCCAAGATTGCTCCAGTGACTGTAGCAGTGCTTCCTCTGGTAAAGAAGGACGGTATTGCAGACTTTGCATCCAAGATTGAAAAGGAGCTTCGTGAGGATTTTGTCACCTTCTTTGATATCAGTGGTGCCATCGGGCGTCGCTACCGTCGCATGGACGAAATCGGGACTCCCTATTGTGTGACTGTCGACTATGACACTCTAGAGGACAATACGGTGACCTTGCGCTTCCGTGACAGCATGAAGCAGGTTCGCGTTCCCATCACAGAGTTGGTCCAAACCATCAACAAGGCGACCAAAGAGTACAAGAGAGTAGAGGCATAAGTATGAACAAGGCACTAAAGACCTTGATGGACCGTGGGTTCATCAAGGCATGTACAGATATGGATGCACTGAGTGCATTGATGGACAAGGAGAGCGTGAGCTTCTATGTCGGGGCTGACCCCACAGGAAAGAGCCTGCACATCGGGCATATGGTGCCCTTCTTTGCAATGCACCACCTGCAGCTTGCAGGACACAATCCCATCGCCCTAGTCGGTGGTGGCACTGCCATGATCGGGGACCCCTCTG
Organism: uncultured Sphaerochaeta sp.; assembly: GCA_964469205.1. Classification (GTDB taxonomy): domain Bacteria; phylum Spirochaetota; class Spirochaetia; order Sphaerochaetales; family Sphaerochaetaceae; genus Sphaerochaeta. The sequence continues at coordinate 24,562 of CAYXYD010000007.1, forward strand.
GGAAGACCGAACTGCGTCAGATGCTCACCCCTGAACAAATTGAATCCAACTGTATTTCCATCAAAGAGCAGTTGGGTACAGTAGTGGACTTTTCCGAGAAACCCGACTCTGGCATGGGCAAGGCTGTGATGCTCAACAATGCAGACTGGCTTACCAAGTTGAATTACATTGATTTTCTTAGGGAGATCGGTCGCCATTTCTCGGTAAACAGGATGCTTACCTTTGAATCCTACAAGGCAAGGCTTGAAAGGGGACTCTCCTTTATCGAGTTCAACTACCAGCTTTTGCAGTCCTATGACTTTCTGACCCTCTATCGCGACCAAGGCTGTCGCCTTCAGATCGGAGGCGATGATCAGTGGGGTAATATTGTTGCAGGTATCGACTTGATCAGGAAGACCGAATCAGCTGATTGCTATGGCCTGACCTTCAACCTCATCGCACGCTCTGATGGGCAGAAGATGGGCAAGAGTGAAAAGGGTGCAGTCTTCCTTGACCCTGAACTCTTCACACCCTATGACTTCTATCAGTATTGGCGCAACGTAAACGATGAGGATGTCGTCAAGTTCCTCAAGCTCTTTACCTTCCTCCCTCTCGAGGAGATCGCACAGTATGAAGTCGAAGGGGTCAACATCAATGATGCCAAGGTTCGCCTGGCCTTCGAGCAGACCAAGATCATCCACGGCGTAGAGGAGGCTGAAAAAGCCCAGGCTGCAGCCCAGGCGATGTTTGGATCTACCAATCTTGGTTCTGAAGGCCGCGAAGGGATGAACTTTCTTGAGGTGGAGAAGAGCGAGCTTGAAGCAGGAATCCCTGTCCTAGCCCTCTTTGCCCGCACTGACCTTGCAGCTACAAACAGTGATGCCCGACGTCTGGTCAATGGTGGTGGGTGCTGGATCGGGGAGACTAAGATCACCGATCCCAAGGCTATGATCGATCTTACCTACCTTGATGATGTTGGTGAAATCCTGCTTAGGGCAGGAAAAAAACGGTACTTCAGAATAGTAGTAAAATAAGAGCACTAGTTTGCTGGAGTTTGGAAAATATTTGATGAAAAACTTTGTAAGTCTTATAGTGGATGCGGTGCTCTGTCTGGGGAATTCGAAAAAAACGAAGTTGTTCAGACAAATAAATATTCCCCGCGAAGCGAGGAATATTGCGGACCCAGTTCTACTCTCTTACGAGGCAGAACTGGTTAGTGTACTTGTTAGTTCCTAAAGGTCGATCTTCCAAAGTCCGTGCAGGTTGCAGTAGGCAAAAACTGCGAGAGCCTTGTCATCATCAATACAGAAGGTTGCATGAGGCTTGGCGTCTATGGCGAGAGCCTTCCTCTGTCCACCTTTCTCTGTTTCCAGATAAATCCAGGTGATGTGGTGCTCTTTTGTCATGGGATGATCTACTGATCCGACGTTTACGGTAACTATGTTTTTCTCAACTTTTGCAACAGGAACGTGTTTTTCCTTGGCTGCATCAACGGTGTTTGCCGTCATGGTTGTCATCTCTTCTCCACAGCAGGAGAGAGTAGGTCCCCTGTCGACAACTTTAGCGGCAATGTTTCCACAAATCTTGCAAATGTAAAATTCTTGATCTTTCATTTGTAATCTCCTTAACCCCTAGTATACTAAAAATACAGCCATTCGTACAGTAAATACTTGCCCTGATGAAAGAAAACTATATTTTCAAGCTAGTAAGGGTTGTTTTATGTCACCGATGATTTTCTCTTTGATGATGTTTTTTACGAGCAGGTATTTCTTCTTATGCTAGATCCAAGCTTTTCAGCCATGTTGCAATCTGTTCATCAGATTGCCCCACTTGCGTTCCTTGGATTGCGAGTGCTGTGAGTATCTTTGCAGAAGGGCATAGGCTCTTGATGTCGCTTTCACTGTGGCCCATCCCACTGCCCCCGTGGGTGCAGAATGGTACGAGGGTTTTATTGGAAAAGTCAAAGGCTGAAAGGAACGTCCATACCGGCATCGGCATCGTTCCACACCAGTTTGGATAGCCGATGAAGATAACGTCATAGGCATCAAGGGATTCTGGTAATGCCTTCAGGGCAGGCCTAGCCTGTTCATTCATCTGTTGTACCACTTCCTTGGTGCATGCATGGTAATCAGCACTATAGGGATGCACGGTCTCAATCTGGAACAAAGTCCCCCCAAGGATTGTCTTGATTTTGTTTGCCGCAACCTCGGTATTGCCGATAGCCAGGTCGATTATCTCACCCTTTACGAGACTCGATCCTTTGCGAGAGAAATATGCGATCAGAATATTCATGGAGTACCCCTTGGTAGTATTGTCACTGAATTATACTGTGATTTCTCACGATCAGCAATGTTACCAGTAGAAGCTAGCTTAGGTGAAGGTTTGTATCTATAGCTCCTGAAAGAGAATAGGTTCACTTGAAAAACTGATGAGAGTGAAAATGGTGGGAAAATAGAGGAAATGTTGAAAATATAGGGAAAAGAAAGAAAGCATCTCCCCCCTCTTGGGTAGGTAGATGCTTTCTTGATAAAACGTGAGGCATAGGTGATAGGAGCAAAAAAGATATTGATTGCACCCACCACCATGCGCATTTTTGCTAGAAGCCCTTACACATATCCTTGGGCTATCATGGCATCGGAGATCTTGAGGAAGCCGGCGATGTTGGCACCATCGACAAAGTTGTTCTTCGTGCTGTACTTGTCTGCTGCCTGACTGATGTTGCTGTAGATGTTCTTCATGATGGACAAGAGTTGAGCATCGACTTGGGCGGGTGTCCACTGCAGCCTCTGGCTGTTCTGGGCCATCTCTAGACCAGAGACAGCAACGCCTCCAGCATTGGACGCCTTGCCAGGGGCCAGGAGGACGCCACCTTCCATCAGTATCTCTTCGGCCTGTAGGGTGGTGGGCATGTTTGCCCCTTCTCCTACCAGCTGAATCTTGTTGGCAACAAGGTTCTTCGCATCCTCAGCGTTGATCTCATTCTGTGTTGCACAGGGGAATGCGTAGTCGGCCTTCACATCCCAGAGGGGATTGGAGGTGGCAGAGCCATTGTGAGGGACGTAGGTAGCTTCCTTGTACTTCTGAGCATACTCTGCCATGCGCCCCCGTCTGACATTCTTCAGTGTCTTGATGTAGGCAAGCTTAGCCGCATCGATACCGTTGGGGTCGATGAGGACTCCACTTGAGTCACTCATGGTCAGCACCTTAGCTCCCATCGTCAAGAGTTTTTCTGTGGTGAATTGTGCTACGTTGCCACTTCCACTGACCAGACAGCTTTTGCCCTCAAGGCTCTTGCCTTCAGCATCCAACATGGCACTCGAGAGATAGACCAAGCCGTAGCCTGTAGCCTCAGGTCTGATAAATGATCCTCCAAAGGAGGGATGTTTGCCTGTAAGGATGCCCACACTCTTGTTGTGGATGCGTTTGTACTGGCCGTACATGTAGCCGATCTCACGTCCTCCCACACCAATATCCCCTGCAGGTACGTCGGTGTCTTCTCCGATGTGCCTGCCCAGCTCCAGCATGAGACTCTGACAGAAGCGCATGACCTCGCCATCACTTTTGCCCTTGGGGTTGAAATCGCTTCCTCCCTTGCCACCGCCAAGAGAGAGGCCGGTGAGACTGTTCTTGAAGGTCTGTTCAAATGCGAGGAACTTCAGGATGGAGAGATTGACCGAGGGGTGGAAGCGCATGCCTCCCTTATAAGGACCTAGGGCGCTGTTCATCTGCACTCTGAAGCCACGGTTGAGTTGCATCAGACCATCATCATCAAACCAGGGGATACGGAACATGATGACCCGCTCTGGTTCTACCATGCGGTCGAGTACCTTGTGGTAGAGTATCTGTGGCATATCATCGACGAGCTTATCAATGGATGTAAGAAAAGAGGTGACAGCTTGAATAAATTCTGGTTGGTTGGGATCGAGTTGGATAACACGGTCCATCACTCGTTGGGTTGCATCATGCATAGGGGAACTCCTCAGCTTCAATGTATAATTATGCAAGAAGCTGTATATAACAATACAGAATCCCTTGAATTTGGTAAAGCGTTTAGGGAAAGAGAAAAATAAAGATTGATT
>CAYXYD010000008.1:0-28490 GCA_964469205.1 uncultured Sphaerochaeta sp.
CATGAGATGTTACAAGAAGTCATTAATATGGATACTATTCAGTGCAAGGTTAATGCTTCCATCGGTATTGCCATATATCCTGATACTAGCAAAGACAGCGAATCATTAATAAAAAATGCCGATTCAGCAATGTATGACGTAAAAAGAAATGGGAAAAGTGGAGTCGGGATTTTCATGAATCAACCAAAGTAACAACTCCAGATCTCCTGTATACGATCATTCGAGAGAATGTTCTCTTTGGTTTTGACTGCCCACTTCCCATTACCTATAGGAAATCCACTCAGCACTGTTCGAGTGAATTGATAGTTGTATTTGTTCTTTGATGTGTGGTGAGATAGTTGTAGTATGCCTAGTCTTGCCATTTGTCTTGGTATCCTGCATATCGGATACCCTTTCCCTTGGTCTAGAAGAACTGCGAAGGATCGAGTGCAATTCCAGACTGCTCAATGCTGAAGAAGAGGGTTGGCTTTTCATAGGAGGTTCCACTGGTGCCGATGCTGCCGATGACCTCACCCTTGGAAAGGGTCATGCCAATCTTAACCTCGACATTCTCAAGGTGGTAGTACGCGGTGCGATAGCCGCCTTCGTGGCTAAGCTCCACGAACTTCCCCCTGCCCTTCACTTCATTACCAGCACTCACTACGTTACCAGCAGCAGAGGCTAATACAGCAGAACCCGGGCTTCCTACTATGAGGATGCCCGTGAGGGACTCTGTTGTGCCAGTAGCGGGATTCTTATAGGGTTGGCCGAAGAGGGCCGTTATGGAGCCTAGAGCAGGCTTCTGGAACTGGATGGGGGCAATGTCCGCCATCTGTATCAAGGACTGGCTTGAGGTGTCAGGGATGAAGAGTTGTTGGCCTACTGAAAGGTTCTCGCTCTTGAGCCCATTGAGTTCCTGCAAGGTCTTCCAACCCAGGTTGGCGCTGTATTTTCTTGCAATGGTGGAAAGCATGTCTCCTTCCCTAACCGTAAATAGCTGACCATCACGGTCGGGAATCTCCAGAGAGATACCCTCCTTCACTGCTTGGACGTTACGTATCTGGTTTACACTGATAAGGGTCTGTGTCTTGAGGCTGTACAAAGCTGCAATGGTATTCAGGTCTTCGCCTTCGACAACCGCATGCTGGGCATACTGCACAGTCTTGGAGCTTGTTGCTGATCTTGGTTTGCTGTCACTTAAGGACCTTGCCTGATTATCAAGGGCAGTTGCATCGGTCTTTGATGGTGCATTCTGATCGACATTGATCGCAGTAGGTGTGAGCACCTCAGGAGCATCTGCAACCTGCACCACCTTCTTGGCAGTGATCTCAGTAGCTAGGGCACTAGTCTCATTCCTATCAGGATTGTTGGGGAAGAACTGGTACCAGACAATTATTACGACGACACAGATAGCAATCCCCAGGGCGATAGTCCAGATAAGACCCTTTGAAGGCTTATCATAGGTTCCGCTCCGCGAAGGCCTTCTTACAGGTCTATCCATCATATCATCATAGTTGTCTCTAGCCATAACTCGACATTACCTTTCCTACATAGTAATATAAAAAAATCATGGCTACCAGTCCAAATCGTGCTTATTACAGGTTCTTCCTCTCGCTAACCCTGCTTTTACTCTTGATTTTGCTTATCAGGATAGGTTTTGTCATCCATAGCCAAAACCCACAGAGGAAAACATACGATAATCCCCTTATCTCCAAAGAGGTTGTAAGGGGGACCCTTTACGACCGAAACGGCAAGATACTTGCCATACAAACCCCCTACTGGGGCGTATTCTTTCACCTGACCATGATAGACGACCTTCCTCTCGTATCGGAAGTGGTAGCACCCTTTGTACTTATGAACCCTACACAAATACAGGAACAGGCAGCTAAGTATACCACCTATGCACTGATCAAGAAAAAGATTGATCCCAGCCAAGTCTCTGCCTTACTGGCTGAACTTGAACGAACTGGCTTTACCAAGCAGGTATCGGTGGTCAAAAGCATGGGACGCGACTACCCTGCATCCTTCCATGCTTCGCAGACCATAGGCTTCACCAACATAGACAACGAAGGGTCAGAAGGGGTGGAGCTTACCCAGGAAGCCTTTCTGAACCCCTTCCCTCAAGTAGGTACCGACGACTCTACCTACGGCGAAGATATAACCCTTACCATGGACATCGATATCCAGTACCTCCTAGACGTGCAGATGCAAAACATTGCTGATGAGCACAACCCTGACTATGGTGTTGCCATAGTCCTCGATGCCCAGAATGGAGACATCCTGGGCATGAGCAGCTACCCCTGGTATGACCCCAATGCCCTCTCAAAGTCTACTGACATCCAAAAGCGCAACCATGTGGCCAACTACCTCTACGAGCCAGGATCAGTATTCAAGGTCTTCAGCTTGGCTTCTGTCATGGAAGCCGGCCAGGCAGACCTAGATGAACCCTTCCTATGTGACGGCTCCTACACCTTTACTACTGGTAAGGGTGCAAAAACCACCATTGTCTGCACATCCCCCCACGGAACGGTCGATCCCAACACCATGATAGCCAAGTCATGTAACGGGGCCATATCCCACTGGGCGATGCAAACTGATCCAGATCTGTTTTATGCTACGCTTAACCGCTTCGGCTTCAACTCCAGCTACGATATCAATCTGCCCTCAAGAACCCGCTCCTTCATCGCCAATCCCTCCACCTGGTCAGGGAGGTCTGAGGCTACCATCTCCTTTGGTCAGGAACTTTCCACTACTGCCCTACACCTGGCTGTAGCCGCTACTGCCTTCACCAATGGAGGGGAACGGCTTGTGCCCCACCTCATTCTCAAGCGCAGTAAAGCCAAAGATGGGCCGATTACCTACAGGCGGGAACGCACAGTCGTTGATAGGCCCATATCCCCCTCTGTTGCAAAATCAATCCTGCTTGCCATGGAGGATGCCACCCAACAAGGGGGCACTGCCAGACCTGTGGCAGTACAGGGCGTGCGCATCGGGGCTAAGACCGGCACCTCGCAGATCATGAACCCTGAGACAAACAGCTATGAGGATGGAACGGTCCTGGCATCGACGCTGGCCATAGTCCCCGTGGACAAACCCAAGTACATCATCTATGTAGCGGCAGGAAACCCCAAGGGAGAAAGCCAATGGGGAAGCAACATAGCTGCCCCTGCAATTGGGAAGATCATCGAGTCTTTGGTCAGTCAGGGAAAGGTTATGAGCGATCGCTCAGGCAAGCGGTAAGACTTTATATAACTTACTCGTATACTTTGTATCCATATGTAATATATATTTTTATTTCTAATTCTAGTTTTAGCTTCTAGTTTCAAGCTTCTTTTTTCGTGTTTGTTGTTTGGTAGATATTACTTGCTGCTTTTGTTCTGGTTTTGATTCTGACCCAGCGCCTGCAGATCGAGGGTAAAGCCACGCATATACGCAAGAATGACCTCATTGGTTGCTTTGAGGAGGTTATCAGGCACCTTCTGCCCATTGGTAAAAAACAACAGGGGAAGATTGTTGTTCTTGCTCAAACTCAAGACATTGCCGATATCCTCAGTCTCATCAAGCTTGGTCACCACCAATGACTCTAACGGGTAAGAAGAGAACAGCTTTACAAAGCGCTCCAGATCCCGACTCTTATGGGAGGCACTCACGGCCAGGGCATAGGAACATTTGTCTTGGGGAAGGACCATAAGAAGGCTCTTCAGATGGAGGGAGAGCTCGCCTTGGTTGGCACTCTTACCCATGGTGTCGACAAGGACCAGAGAATATCCTTCCAAGGCAGGAAGCAACTCTGATAGCTCCTCTTCGCTATGCGCATGAAAAAGATCCAGGCCAAAATCCTTGGAGAACAGCTCTATCTGGTTGGTCGCACCTGTCCTATAGGAATCAAGGGAGAGTAAGGCAACCCTCTCATCAGAGTCTTCGTACAGGCTTTTCAAGTAGAACATGGCCATCTTCACCAAGGTGGTTGTCTTACCCACCCCGGTGGGCCCCAAGAGCACAAAGAACTGCTTGGGCTTGGTGTACTGACCGTAGTTGATCGCTACACCCTCAATGATATATTCAAGCAGGGCCATCTCGAGTTCCTCGAGGGTTTCGAACTGCCTGCCTGTCAGCAGCTCTGTTGTAGCCTTCTGAAGATAGCTTTCTGCAAAGTCATTCTCCTCAAGCAGATCTTTCAACAGTTGCTGTTGATGGTTTCCCCTTTCGAGGGGAGCATCAAGATGCTTTGAAATATCATCAATTTTTATTTTTTCAATTTTCTTTATCGTCTCTATTTTCTCTATTCTATCATTGTCTTCTATGCTGTCTAATCTGTCTTGTAAGGTCTCTTCATCAAGGAGCCTCTCCTTGACCAGATAGAAGGTAATGGTGCAACGCATTTGCTTCCTCATACCCCTCTTGATCTGATAATCCTTACGGGTATGCACCCGCACAGAGGTCCCGTACACTGTACGGGCCTCTTTGAGTGCAGTTTCGTAATCTTGAGCATCAAGGGTGATGAATTCCACAAAAACTCCTAGTTAGAGAATAAACTTCGAAAGGTCCTGATTCTGTATAACATCCCCAAGGCGCTCATCGACATATTCGGGTGTGATGGTAATCTCCTGGCCACTGAGTTCATCGGCACTGAAGGAGAGCTCCTCAAGCAACTTCTCCATAATGGTGAAGAGCCTTCTTGCCCCGATATTGTCATTGGTATTGTTAACCTCATATGCAATGTCGCTCAGGCGCCTGATCGCATCATCGGTAAAGGTAATGGTGACCCCTTCGGTCTTGAGCAACTCCCTGTACTGCATCGTGATCGCATTGGCAGGTTCGGTGAGGATCCTGTAGAAATCGCCAGCTGTCAGGTCATCAAGTTCGACACGCAAGGGAAAGCGTCCCTGCAGTTCAGGGATCAGGTCACTGGGCTTTGCAGTATGGAAGGCCCCACTGGCAATGAAGAGGATGTGTGTGGTGTCGATGACACCCCACTTGGTGGCGACGCTGGTCCCTTCAATGATGGGAAGGATATCGCGTTGCACGCCCTCACGGGATACATCAACGCCACTGGAAGCGCCGCCTCCTGCCTTTGCAACCTTGTCAATCTCATCAATGAAGACAATGCCCATCTGCTCGACACGTTCCTTGGCCTCATCAATGGCGCTGTCGGTGTCTACAGCCTTCTCTTTCTCCTCTTCGGTGAAGATCTCCCGAGCTCTTTTTATGCTGAGCTTGCGAGGCTGGCCCTTGCCACCACCAAAGATGGAACCAAGGTTCTGCATGGCATCCTGCAGGTCGTCCATATTTCCTTGTCCGAGGACTTCGATGCCTATCTTCTTACGGCTCTGTACATTCACCTCGACTTCTCGCTCGTCGAACTTACCTTCCTTCAGCATCTTACGGAACTTCTCCCGTGTTGCCTGCTTGCTGTCGGTATAGGGTGTACCCTCTGGGGTTATGTCTTTCTCTTTGGTCTTATCAGGTTCATCGCCTATTGAGGGCAACAGGAGGTCAAGCAACCGCTCTTCAACACGTTCTGCCACCTTCTCTGCCTGAGCTTCTGCAAGCTCGGTCTTCACCTGCTGGACGGCAATGCCCATCAGATCACGGATGATAGACTCGACATCGCGACCGACATACCCAACTTCGGTGTACTTGGTCGCCTCAACCTTGATAAAGGGTGCATTGGAAAGCTTGGCCATACGCCTTGCTATCTCGGTCTTACCCACTCCGGTGGGCCCTATCATGATGATGTTCTTTGGCGATACCTCATCACGTATATTGTCAGGGAGGCGCTTACGCCTTGTGCGGTTGCGGATGGCCACAGCTATGGTACGCTTGGCCTTGTCCTGTCCGATAATATATTTGTCCAGTTCCTCGACTATCTGTTTTGGTTTCATCTCATCGAGTTTCTTAGTTGCAGTATATGGCATACCTGTTACAGTTCCTTGACGACAATACAGTCATCGGTATAGATGCAGAGCTTAGCAGCGATCTCCACACTCTTGACGGCGATCTCCTTAGCGGTGAGCCCAGGAGCCGATTCAAGGTAGGCCAAGGCGGCAGCGAGGGCATAGTTTCCTCCGCTTCCGATCCCTATGGCATCCCTTTCAGGGTCAACGACATCCCCTGCCCCGTTGATGAGAAATATCTTGATGCCGTCACTTACGAGCATCATAGCCTCAAGCTGGCGCAACTGCCTGTCGGTCCTCCACTGCTTGGCAAGCTCGACAGCCGAACGGGTAAGGTCCCCGTTATACTGCTTCAGCTTTACTTCAAACAGCTCAAAAAGTGTAAATGCATCGGCTGTTGTCCCGGCGAAGCCTGTGATGACCTTTCCTTCAAAGAGGGTCCTCACCTTATGTGCATTCGCCTTGAGAATCGTATCTCCGGCGGTTACCTGACCGTCTCCGGCTATGGCAACCTTTCCATTCTTACGGACAGCGACTATCGTCGTCCCTTTAAAACTAATCATCTTGTTTCCTTCCATGCGGGTGGCACGAGGCATAGACCTTTGCCAGCCGCTTCTGTGATACATGGGTATATATCTGAGTGGTGGAGATGCTCGCATGTCCAAGCAGCTCCTGCACCAGGCGGATATCAGCACCATTGTCCAGCAAATGGGTAGCATAGCTGTGCCGCAACACGTGCGGGGTAAAACTCTTTTGCCACCCAAGGCTTTGCCTATACCTTGCAAAAATACTACCAACAGTGCTCTGCGGCAACTGTTTTCCTGAATCAGAGCAAAACAATCGCTCCGTCTTTCCAAAAAGGGAGTGTTTCAAGGAAAGATAGTAGTCCAGAAGCTTTTGTGTCCTCTCGGTAAAGAATACATACCTGACCTTCTTGCCCTTGCCCACTACCCGAATCTGCCTCTCCTTGTTTGAGACATCGCCTTCGGTGATGCTCAAGACCTCACTGATACGGCACCCGGTATCATAGAGCATGCTGAATAGCAGCATGTTCCGAGTTGTAGGAAAGTCCTCATAGCTGAGGGAGAGCAACTGTACCACCTCCCCTACGGTAAGAACAGAGGGAAGGCTAGAGCGGCTCTTTTTCAGGGATATCAGGGAGAAGGGATTTACCTCCACCAGGGCATTTCTCAAGGCATATGAGTAAAACGAACGGGCACTGCTGAGTATCCTGTTGACCGTAGATTCGCTGTATGTTTCTTCTATAGTGAGGTGGCGCACATACATACGGGCATCAGGAGCCTTCATTTCCAATAGGGTGCACCGTAGGCCCTGTAGGAATGCGGTAAGCTTACTAAGGTCCGATGCGTATGCCGTTAGGGTATGGGAGCTCGATCCCTTGATATGCTTGTGATAGTCAAGGAAGGCTTCTATCACCTCTTTGTCATCATGTTTCATCCGTTAGACTATAGCATGAGTTGCCATACCGGTATAGCGGGCCATAATTTTTAGGTGGTATAACATTCCTCTTTTGCTGATACCCCAAAAAGGATGCTATCTCTGAATACCCACCCACAACAGGACAACCATCCTGGGCCAACTGCCTAGTTCCAGCACACCAGGGGTACTTGCGCAGGCCACTGTGGTGGACCACCACGTGCCGCCCCATATCCAAAGCAAGACCAGCACAATGAAGAGAGCCTGAAGGCAGGGGCGCCTCTACAACCACCAACAGGGGGGAAAGGGCGGCGGTAAGGACATTGCGCGAAAGGCACCTGAAGCGTTGGGCTGAATCATCAGGTTCAAAGGCAGACAAGAGGTTCAGACCCTTAAGCAGCCGGTTCTGTCGGATCCTGGGGGTGTCCAGCCCGCAGTCACACATGACAAAGGCCGGAAAGCCCCCATCACTGGCACCATAGAGTGCTGCACGGTCTATGCCTTGGCTATGGCTGGTCACCACAGAGACATTATTGGAGCCAGCCTCGAGGGCCAGGGCGTAGGATGCACTCTCGCCAGCCAGGTCTGCCTTGCGGGTCCCGCAGATAGAGAGTAGCTGTTCATCCTTTGCAGGCAGCCTCCCCCTGTAGAAAAGCCTGAAGGGAGGATTTTCCTCCTCTGCAAGCAGGGGGGGATACCCCTCCATGCCAAGGAAGACCACACCGTTGTTATAATTGGTATCGTTGGTATTTTTCTTATTCGAGAGAAAGCCCTGCATCCTGGCAACCCTGCTTGGATTCCAATGGTTGGAAAATCGTCTTTGTATTTCCTTGGAACTGGGGTTCTCTCTGGCAAGAGCGAGCATCTGATTTCCTGTGAGGGGTAATAAGGAGATGGCAAGCAACAGCGATAGTTTCATACCCCCCTAAGGGGTGCTTACTATCGTTTTGCTTCAGAACAAGCCGAATGTGGAGGCTATTACCTTCAACAGCAACAGACCAAGGACAAAGAGCATGACCGGCCTGATGACCTTAACCCCGCCCCGGATAGCCAAGCCACTGCCTATATAGCCACCTATGATGGCGCTTATGGCGCAGGGGATGGCGATGGCATAGTCTATGCTGCCAAAGCGAATGAAGGTAGCGAGGGCTGCCACATTGGAGGCAAGGTTAACCACCTTTGCAGTCCCGCAAGATCGAAGCAGGTCGAGCCCGATGACCGAGGTGAAGATGATGGTGAGGAACATCCCGGTGCCGGGTCCGAAAAATCCATCATACGCCCCAAGGAAAAGCCCTGCTACGGCCGAGAGGGGGATGGCATACTTGCTTTCCATCGGTTTTGCCTGACCAAAGTCAGGCTTTAGCATGATGAAGACGGCAATGGAGGGGACCAGGAATATCAAGAGGTAGTGCAGGTATGCGTCGGCAAAGCGGGTGGCAAGGTAGGAGCCTACCGCGGATCCTGCCAAGGAAAACAGGATGGCGATGGTGCCGACCTTCCAGTCGACCTGATCCTTTCTGATATATCGATAGCAGGCAATGGTGGTCCCGCTTGCCGCTGCGAACTTGTTGTTGCCCAAGGCTACCTGCGGAGGAAGCCCCACCGCCACATAGGCTGTTAGGGTTATGAGGCCCCCACCCCCGGCAATGGCGTCGATGATGGCCCCTATGGCTATGATGGGACAAAGGATGAAGAGGATGCTCATCAGGTTTTTTCTTCCTTCAGGGTGTGGTAGGCATCATAGCCCTGCTTAAGGGAGCTGGTCTCTATGTGCGTGTATATCTGGGTTGTCTGGATATCGCTGTGACCAAGCAGTTCCTGCACACTACGAAGGTCGGCTCCCCCTGCAAGCAGGTGGGTTGCAAAGCTATGGCGCAAGGTATGGACCTTGCCTTCGAGGCCCAAGGGTTGTGCATACTGCTGGAAGCGTTTGAAGATTGCCTGGCGGGTAAGCTTCTTGCCCCGTCTCCCTACAAAGAGGGCCTGCTCGGTGGCTCTTGCCTTAATGAGGCGGGGCCTTACCTCATTGAGATAGAGAGTGAGAGAGGTGGCCGCCACCTCCCCTACGGGAACGAGGCGCATCTTGTTGCGCTTGCCCAGCACTCTCAAGGTATCTTTAGTATAGTCTCCCACCTTGAGGTCACAAGCCTCACTTATGCGTAGGCCACACGAGTATATCAGCTCAAAGATAGTGCTGTCCCGTTTACCCAGCAGTGTCTCTGTCTCGATTGAATTGAGCAGAAGCTCCACCTCCCCAACGGTGAAGAAGGAGGGGGCATCACTAGGTGTTCGTGCAGCGGATAGCTGCTCAAGGGGGTTGTCTTCCCGAATCTTCTGCTTTTGCAGGTAGACAAAAAAGGAACGCAGGGCAGAGAGGTTCCTCGCTACTGTGCGTTCAGTCAGTGATCGCTCTTTTGCAGAGAGAACCAGGTAGTGCTCTATCTCTGAGGGACTGATCTTTTCAATGGTCTCTGTCTTGCCTGCAAAGAAAAAGCCTATCTCTTGGGTGTACACCTCAATGGTAGCCTTGCTCAGGCGTCGCTCCAACAGGAGGTAATCGGTGTACTCCTCAAGCAACGCCTGGTCGGTCTCCTTGGACATCCTTATTTCTCGTCAGAGTTTCTGGTGTAGCGCAAGACAGCAGGGATCGAGTAGTCGTCGTCCTTTCCTTCGGGAACCTTCTTGATCTGCTTTTGCAGGTCCTGCCAGCGGTTCACCTGTATGGAGCCTGCATCGACATCTTCCTTGTTGGCACTTGCACTGGCCCCTTCGTGACTCTCCTCACTCTTGGAAGTGGAGGCATAGCGGCGCTTGATAATATCCATATCGGAGATTTCACTTCCAATGACCTCAGGTTTGCGCTCAAAGCCCGTAGCCACTACAGTCACCTTGATGCGGTCTCCCAGTTCGGGATTGAAGGCCTGGCCTGCAATGATCAGGGCATCTTCGGCACACTTCTCGGTGATGATCTCAACCACATCCTGATACTCCTGCAAGGTGAGGGTATCACTGCCGGAAAGATTGACCAGCACGCTCTTCGCACCCTCTATGGTGGCATTCTCCAGAAGCGGGTTGCTCACTGCCTGTCTGGCAGCATCGACAGCACGGTTGGAGCCTTCACCAAAGCCGATGCCCATCAGGGCATCACCCTTGCCTTTCATGACGGTGCGCACATCGGCAAAGTCAATGTTGATCTCACCGGGTTCGGTGATGAGCTCACTGATGCCCTGCACGCCCATGTAAAGCACCTCGTCGGCCATAAGGAAGGCCTGCTTGATCGGGGTGTTGTTCTCCACTACCTTCAGGAGGTACTGGTTTGGGATGATGATCAGGGTATCGACCTGCTTGCGCAGTTTTTCGATGCCAGCCTGGGCCAGCAGGAGCTTCTTCTTTCCCTCAAAGGCGAACGGGGTGGTGACCACCGCTACGGTCAGGGCATTACAGCTCTTTGCTATCTCAGCGACAACAGCGACGGCTCCCGTACCGGTGCCCCCTCCCATGCCAGCTGTGATGAAGACCATGTCGGCATCCTCCATCTCACGACGGATATCCTCCTTGCTCTCCTGGGCAGCTTTCTCACCCACTTCTGGGATACCCCCAGCGCCAAGGCCGCCGGTAAGCTCCTTGCCTATGGGGATCCTCACCTGAGCATTGGAGCGCTGCAAAGCCTGCATATCAGTATTCATCGCAATAAAGTGCACTTTTTTCAGGCCGCTGGCGATCATGCGGTTGACCGCATTGCCCCCAGCACCTCCGACCCCGATGACTTTGATTACCGTTACAGAGGCCTGCTCATCATGTACCATGTCTTCCACTTCAAACATTCCGAAATCCATATCTAATCCTTTGCCACCAGGCTCTTATATCTAAAACAACGTTCTGAAAAAACTCTTGACCTTGGAAGCGGCCCCACTCTCTTTGTGCCGAGGCCTAGCCTTATGCGACCTGGCCTTGGGAGCGGTCTCCTTGACCTTCTTGGCTTCACTCTTGAGAAGACCCAATACAGTCGTATACGTCGGGCTTATGTAGGAACGGTCAAGACCGCCTATTGCCTCTGGAAATCCCAAGCGTGCAGGAAGGCGGAATATCTCACTTGCAAGTTCGGTCACCCCACTGAGCAGGGCCCCTCCACCGACAAGCACGACACCTCCACCGAATCCACCCTGTACATTCGCCTTTTCCAGATCATTTTGCAAGCGGGAAAATATCTCTGCCATGCGGGGCTCTATGACCTTGCTCAGTTCCTTCTTGGGCATCCTGATGGCAGGAAGGCCTCCCACCTGGGGGATGACCACCATATCCTCACTCGATACCGAAGGCACATAGCTGTGACCGGACTCGCACTTGATCTGCTCGGCAACTGCTCGCGTCTTGTTCAATATGTAGGCGATGTCACCCGTCACTGCCTCACCTCCCAGGTTCACCCCTCCGGTATAGACCGGCGAGCCCTTGGAGTAGGCTATTATATCAGTGATGCCGCTTCCTATGTTGATGAGGATGGTCCCCATCTCCTTCTCTTCGGAGCTGAGCACCACCTCAGAGTCCGCCAGGCTCTGCAGGACCAGGCGCTGTACGCCCAGACCCGATCGCTGTATGCACTTGCGCTCGTTCTGACATATTGCCGAGGAGGCGGTGACTATGAGCACCCTACTCTCCAGGCGGTGTCCGAGCATGTCGATGGGATCCTTGATGCCCACCTGTGAGTCGATCTGAAAGTCCTGGACCAAGGTATGGAGGATCTCCCTGTCCTGGGGAAGCTCAAAGGCGCGTGCAACCTCCAGAGAGCGGAAGATGTCCTCGCGCTTGATCTCCTGGTCCTTGCTGTTGATGCCGACCACACCTGTACTCGCGATCCCAACTATATGTTCTCCGCCGATGCCGATGATCACCTCTGCGATCTCTGCCCCTGCCTGCAGTTCCGCCTCGTTGACCACAGACTGGATGGTCTTGAGTGTCTGTTCTATATTTACGATCGTGCCCGAACGCACGCCTTCACTGGGGCGCTCGCAGATGCTGTCGACCATAAGAGAGCCTTCTCGGCTCACCGAACCAATTACACACCTGGTCCGGCTTGAACCTATATCCAGCCCCATCAGCATTTTATCACCTGCCATTACCACAACCCCCTTATGGACGGTCCTAATTCCTGCGTACCATGGCCCCTTTGTAGAGGTCGTAGCGCATCATTTGCTCCTTGAGGAAAGAAAGCGACTCTTTCTGGTCCTCCTGGACCAGTTGTATGGCTTGAGTTACCTGTGCTGCAGAGACAGGCTCCCTCAACCAAATCTGGGCATGTAAAGCGGAGAGTTCCAATACCATCTTTCCAAAGCTGTTACTACTATTATTATCGTATTTTATGCGAGTTATCAAGGTGCTATTTCCCTCAAGTGAGGCAGCAAGCTCCATAACCTCTCCAAATGCGGCATCCACCCCATATTTTTCCATCATAGTGGCATATCCAAGAGGAATTTCCACCTTCAGCACATGGTCCTCAAACAGGGACCAGTCCTCACGTTGCAAAGAGAGCAAGGATGCATCGCGCAATACATAGACTGCCACAGTCTGCTCCTCGGCATTTTTTGCATGAACCAGGGCCGGGGTACCGACCAAGGTGGTCTCGACTAGCAACGTCGAGGGAAATTTCCTCTTAAGCCTGACCGAATCGACCAGGGCAAGCGATTCAAGATCCTTTCGTACCCTCTTCAGCGACAAGGAGACCAGGGACTTTCCCCTATACTGCGAAAGGGCACTCTTCAATGCATAGGGTGTCGCCAGATGCTCATCGGTAATGCTCAGCATGACCGAATCTATGTATAGGGAGGGTACATGCGATAGGGAGAAATAAGCAAGGGGGAGAAGCATCAACAGGACAAGAGCCATCACCTTTATCTCAATGCGAATCCGTCTCATGATTCATCCTGATCGGTCTCAAAGAGAAATTCATCGCGCATCTGTTGGGAGAGGCTGCTCTTCTCCAAGGGGATGCGCCCGCTGGAGATGAGCAAAATCCTATAGAGCAGGGCACACAGGCAGATCACCACAAAGAGGTTGGTCCCTCCCTGGCTGAAAAACGGCAGGGGTATGCCGGTTGGTGGCAGCATACCGGTGACTACCGCTATATTGATGATGGCCTGCAACAGTATCATGGTGGTTATGCCAAAGGCGGTGAAGCTGAGGAACCGGTCGCGGCTCTGCATCCTGACATAGGCATTGTAACCGAGTATGGCGAACATGGCAAAAAGAGCGAGGATGAAGGCTGCACCTACAAACCCGACCTCTTCACAGATGGAGGCAAAGATGAAGTCGCTCTGGACCTCGGGTATTATGCCCAGCTTGTATGTTCCATTTCCCAGCCCTACCCCGAAGAGTCCTCCAGATCCTATGGCCTTGAGGGAGTTGTTCACCTGGTAGTTTATGCCACCCTGGTCTATCTGGGAGAACAGGAAGGAAAACACCCGCTTCACCCGATAGGGCTGGGCAAACATAAGGGTTGTAGCAGGCACTATGAAGAAAGCGAAGCCCACCAAGAGCGTCGATATCTTCATTCCCCCTACCAGCAACAGCGAGACACACAAGAGCAGATAGAGAATGGTGGTCGAGTAGTCTTTCTGCAACAAGATCATGGCAGAGAAAAGGAGGGTCACCACAAGGGGCAATCCAAACCGAGTGAAGAAGGAAGCTTCTTCTTTCTTTTTGTTGAAACAGAGGGCAAACAGGAGAATTGTCCCCACTTTGACCAGCTCTGAAGGCTGTAAGGAGGGAAGGCTTCCCACCTGTAGCCATCTGCGACTGCCCAGGCGCACTTGCCCGTAGGAAGTGAAGAGGGTAAGACCCATCAGAGCCAGGCAGAAAAGTACGATGGGGATGGCCAAATAGCGAAACCATGAGAGGGGCATAAAGCGTATCACCACAGAACAGAGCAATGCAAAGAGGACAAACATCATCTGGCGCTGGAAGAAGTAGTAGTGGGGAAGATCGTGGATCAAGGCCTCATTGTAGGAGGCGCTGTAGAGCATGATCAGGCCCAGGGCGATGAGGATGACCACCACACACAAGAAGGTGAAGGCACTTGCATTCCCCCCTGTCTCACTGAGTGTAGCTTGCGTCGATTGCCAATCATCATAAGATTGTAGTCTTTCTTCCATCGGTTTCCTACCACCCTGTTCCCAGGAATAGCAGGAGGCCCAACAAGGCAAAGAACCAGGAGACCAAGGTGAACCTTCCCACTATCGTACGTTCTGCAACTCCCTTGAGCTCAAAGACATGATGTAGAGGCGCTATGGAGAACACTTTCTTCCCCGTGCTTCTGATCGCTATGATCTGTATCAGGCTGGAGGCAAACTCCAAGAGGAACAGACCGCTGGCAACCAGCAACACCAAGGGGGCATTGAGCATCAAGGCTGAGACAGCAATATAGCCACCGAGTGCATGGCTCCCACAATCACCCATGAAATATTTTGCCGGCTTCCTGTTGAACAAGAGAAATGCCAACAGCGAGGCTATAAGAGCTGGGGAGAAGGGAGAATTTGACGTGAAGGAAAACAGAGCGAGAAGCAGAAGCAAAGGAAGCGAAGACCCTGCTGCCAGGGCATCCAGGCCATCGGTGATGTTCACCGCATTGACGAAGTACATGATGTACAGCATGGCAAAAAGGTAGTAGCTCCATCCCAAGGAGAGGGCCCTTCCCCTGAAAAGGGGCAGGATGAGATTTGTGGAGAGGCTGTTGCTCCTCTTGAGGAGGATCAGCAGTATGGCGGCTATGATTGCCTGGAGAATAAGCTTGATCAGAGAGGTAATGCCATCACCATTGCCCTTGCGAGCCTTGGCTATATCATCGAATAGGCCTATGACGGCAAACAGGAGCAGGCTCAGCAGGGGGAAAAAGACTGTAGGCTCAAAACGGTTGGGAAACACAAGGGTGGCAAGGGCAGTTCCCAGGCAAAAGGCCAGACCCCCAACTGAGGGTGTGCCCCTCTTTCCACTCTGGATCTTTTCAAGTTCGGGCTTTATGGCCACCTTGATAACCGGGGCGTACCTGATGAAGATCATCGAGATGAGGAATGTAATGCTGAAGGCCAGGCCCATCTCAAGGAAAAACATCTCCCCTCCCTTATCCCACCTGGCTAAGGGCGGGTATCAACCGCTCCATAGCCACGCTTCTTGAAGCCTTGAGAAGAAAGAGATCCCCTTGTCGGCTCGTATTTACCACATGATTTTCCAATTCGCCAAAGTCATCTGTGTAGAAGAGGGAGTTTGTATAGCCACTCTTCTTCAAAAGGTCGTAGGCGCCCTTCATCTCCTCACCATACAGGTAGGCACTACCCATCGGGGAGGCATAGAGCTGTCTGGCAACCAGGGCATGGGCCTTTTGGCTCTCGGCTCCCAGTTCCTTCATGGGACCTAGGACGACCTTCTTCTCCCCTTTCCATCGCAGGGCATTGAGGTATCCTAGGATTGAAGAGGTGGAGTCAGGACTTGCATTATAGGAGTCGTCTATGATGGTGACCCCACTTTTGTGCACATAGGAGCGCCCTTGCATGGGGCTGAACCCTTCAAGGCCCTCTGCGATATCCTTTCTGTTTGCACCTAGGGAGAGGCCGACCTGTATGGCACCCATCACATCACTGAGCAGATGTCGCCCGACACAAAAGACATGGAAACGCTCGCCTTCAAAGGTGAGGTCCCATCCGTCGAGGCCCCTGTCCAAAGCCTTCATATCGCCCAGCCCATACTGTTTCAGCCTGAGGTGCGAACATTGTTGGAGGATAGAGGTATAGGGACAATCATCGGAGACAAAGCCCATCTGCATCCCAGGGTGGAAGAGCTTGCCTTTCTCTGCAAGGATTGTCGAGCGGCTTGTAAACTTCTCGATGTGGGAGATGCCTATGTTGGTCAACAGGCCTATGTCAGGCTTGAGCATAGCAATCATCCTGTCCATCTCCCCCACATGGTCGATACCCATCTCGAAGATGCCGTACTGGGTATCAGGCTCCATCTGCAGGATACTTAAGGGAAGGCCTATCTCACTGTTGAGGTTTCCCGGGGTCTTGACGGTCTTGCCCAGAGTCTGGGCAATGGAAGCAAGGGCTTCCTTGGTGGTGCTTTTGCCACAGCTGCCGGTAATGCCGACATTGGTTACCTGAGGCAGCATCTTTCTATATTCACGGGCAAGGCTCTGAAGTGCAGTCAGGGGATTTGAGACAAGGATGACTGCACACTTGGTGGAAGCCACCATTGCCAGGGCGCGTTCCTTTTCCAAAGAAGGAACGACAACGGCACTGCAGCCTTTTTTAGCTGCATCGCCGACGTATAGGATCCCATGTTCTTTTGTACCACCGAGGGCGAAGAAGAGCGAATTGGGGGAACACTTTCTGGAGTCTATCTGGGCATCCTCAACAAAGCTGCCTGATGAGCGCATAACAAGGCCACCACACATGGCGGCGACCTTTGCAAGCGAATAGCGTTGGTTGGAAAATCCCCCTATCCTTGCCATCAGATTCTCCTACCTACCATAACCAGCATATCGGCATCGATCTGCTGCAGGAGGATATCCTCTCTCCAAGCCTCTTCTGCAAGGGCTTCGGGCATCGTCTTCTGTGCGATTTGGGAGCGAAGCAGCCTCTGCTGCTCCTCCAGGTTCTTCAATGATGAAGAAATGGTCCTGTATTCCACATCCAAGGCCCTGTTCACTGCACTTTGCCAGACAGGGACGAGCATGCTTGCCATGATGGCGAGCAACATGAACATTGTAGCGGTATGCTTCATCCTGACCACAGTATGGCTTTCCGTCTTCTTCACTTGTACTCGATCAGAGAAATACCAATTTTGTTCCATTACAGGGCCTCCGTTTTCTATATCTTCTCGATAATCCTCAACTTTGCACTGCGGCTAGGAGGATTCTCCGAACTCTCTGCATCTGTGGGTATCAAAGGTTTCTTTGTCAGAATCCTGATAGTGGGGTTATCGCCCTCTCCCAAGCCCTTGAAAAACCATTTCACCCTGCGGTCTTCCAACGAGTGGAAGCTGATAACCGCCAGCCTTCCCCCACTGCGAAGGGCAGAGAGGGCCCCCTTGATAGCGGGTTCTATCCTATCCAGTTCCCGGTTTACCTCTATGCGGATAGCCTGGAAAGAACGGGTTGCGGGGTGGATCCTTCCATAGCGGTACCCTGGAGGGACCGCCTTGTAGATAATGGAGGCAAGCTCGTCACTTTGCGTAATCCTCGCCAGCTTCCTCTTCTCCACAATCGAGCGTGCGATCCTACGGGAGTAACGCTCTTCGCCAAACTGAAAGATGACATTGGCCAGCCTCTCTTCCTGGTAGCCGTTTACCACATCGAGTGCGCTGATGGGGGCATCCTTGTCCAGACGCATATCCAACAGCTCGCCCCTTTTGAAGGAGAAGCCACGCTCGGACTCTTCGTAATGAAAGGACGAGATACCCAGGTCAAACAGCACAAGATCAAGTTCAGGACCGTCATACTCTTCAAAAAATTCATCAAACCAGATATTTCGGGGTGTGAAGCGGGAGCCAAACTCCTTCATGCGCTCTATGGCCTTCTCTTGGATACTGGTGTCACGGTCAAGACCGGTAACCTGCAAATTCGGATAAGTGGAAAGGAAAAGATGGGTATGTCCGCCTTCCCCGCAGGTACAGTCGACCATAAAGGCCTCCCGATCCAAAGGGGGGTTGAGATACTCAAGAATCTCCTGTCTCATTACCGGATAGTGCACATACTCCATCAATCTTTCTCCCTGATCATTTCACTGAGCGACTGAGCAGCATCCAGGAAATCAGCGTTGCTCAAATCCATGTAGTGCTCGTACTCATCCTTGTTCCACAGCTCCATATAGTTTCCTGTGCCAAGCAGCACACTCTCTTCCCGTACCAAAAGCTTTACGCTCTCACGTAGCTTGGGTGGGATGTTGATCCGTCCCACCTTGTCTATCTCGCACAACTGGGCCGGCGCTATCATGCCGCGCTGCAGGTTGCGCATCTTACGGTCGAACATGGCACCGGGGCCATCGACGATCAGACGTTTCAACTCTTCAAAGTGTGAGGGGAGCATGAGCCACAGGCAGTTTTCCAATCCACGCGTCACGTACAAGGCATCGCCATCGAGGGCGTTGCGTAGCCGTGAAGGGATAAGGATCCGACCTTTGTCGTCTATGGTGTTGTAAAATTCACCAGTCAACATTTCCCATACTCCTTACAAAATAAGCGCATTTTTGGGATTTCTTCCCACTGTCTTCCATAAATGTACACTTCTTACCACTACAATACAACCAAAGGGTTGCCCTAATTTGTGCTGTCATGGGTACATAGGGATGATAACCGCTTAACAGACGTAGACCTTTAGCGGGTATTTTTCATTTTTTTCCAGAAATAGAAAAATCCCCTCCTAAAAAGAAGGGGAAGTAAGATCATCAATAAAACAGCTTATCGTTCGGGATTGAAGATGTTGTAGTCGATATCCGGGAAGAGTATGTCACGCTTCTCTGCCTTGACCAACCATTCGGTGTTCACGGCATTCTTGCACATGTTCCCGTAGACCACATTGAAGTTACGCAAGTGGTCGGTCAGACGCTTATGCGCATACTCACTGCTGGTCTTGTTATAGAGGATGAAGGGCCAGTCGCTTGCCATGGAGAGCAATACCTCACGGGCAGCCTGATTGAGGAACCTCTGCTTCAGGCTTATCTGGTCGCTGAAGCGTACGGCAAGCTCTTCCATCCGCTCGATGGCCTTGTGGATATGGCGGTAGGTCCAGGCATTGGAGCCGTCGAGCCATACAGAGCTATAGCCACCCTGTCCCCATGAGGAGAATGCAGGTCGGGCGACCTGCAGGCTCTCCCCTTCCTTGGCAAGAAAGGCTGAGGGAGTTACCAAGGTAACCTCCTCGTCGGATTTGCCACTGAGGATCAGCACCTGCTCGAGCCATGCTATGCCTTCAAACCACCAGTGGCCGAAAAGCTCTGCATCGAAGCCGAGGGTATAGAGAGGATCCTCTCCCATGAAAGAAGAGAGCTCAGAGCCTTTCTTCTCCAGGTTATAGAGGAAGTTGTGTGCATGCTCGACAATCTTCTTCTGGGCAAGGGTGCGGTCATAGGGACGCTTTTGGTCAGTATTGCCGGTGATGGCCCAATACTTGAAACCGGTGAATACGCGAACCTCAGGCTCGTGGATATACTCGCCGATATACTCCATCGGAAGGTCGTAACCGATGTCTCGGTAGAACTCACGATAGTTGCGGTCACAAGGATAGCCGCTGGTATTCGACCAGACCAGGCTTGTCGCCTGATAATCGCGGGGGAATGCGGCTACCCCATTGGGACAGCGGATCGGGCGGTAGTCACCGCACTTGACCTTGTCTGGAGAGAGCAACATGCTCTGGCTCGCTACCTGGAACCAGGTGATCCCATGGTACTTGAGCGTCTCTTCAAGACCGGGGTAGTAGCCACACTCAGGCAACCAGAACCCCTTGGGCACATGCCCGAAGGTAGTGAGGAAGGACTGGATGGCCAGTTCGACCTGGGCGTTGATAGCCGTAGGATACTCCTGATAGAGGGGAAGGAAAGCATGGGTGGCGGCTGTGGTTATCAGTTCAAGGTGGCCACTTGCCTCTAGGCTCTTGAAGCCTTCGAGGATGTTGCCCCTATAGAGGTCATTGAAATCGGTAAGGTTCTGTTTAAGCTGCTCAAGGTAAAACTCGGCCATCTCAAGGAATTCAGGCTGTTCGGCACGGCACCGTACGACTTCCTTCTCACCAAGCTCACGATTGAGCTCCAGATAGGCGTTGAACCTGTTTTGCAAGGCTTCGTCTGTGACCATGCACATGATAGTGGGCGATATGCTTACGGTAAGGTTGTAAGGAACCTTCTCTTCGCGCAGCTTGTAAAACATGCGCAGCATGGGAATGTAGCTTTCGGACATGGATTCAAACAGCCAATCCTCCTCCAAAAACCGTGGATACTCCAGATGGCGAACATAGGGAAGATGGAGATTGAGAATGAAGGCTACGGATTTTTTTGACATTAAAGCACACCTCCGCTTAAGGTCTGTGCTATTTCCTGCAGCACGGCATTATCGACTATCTCCCCTTCTTTGGTTACCAGAGAGGAAAAATGGACATTGAACAGGTTGGGATCCATGGCCATCTCATCGTAATGGTTGGCCCAGTATGAGGGATAGGTGGATACGTCCTTGCTTTCGGCAAGAGACATCTCCAGACCTTTCTTGTTTTTGTAGCAGAGGGCAACCCGATAGGAGTGTCCCATATCAGGAAGGTTGACATTCCACTGGGTGTCATCGACGCCCACGGTAATGTCAAAGGTCTTCACCTCGCCGGTTAGCAGGGAGTGGGATGAGACGCGCAAGAAAAGCGAGCCTCCCGCCTGTTCGTCTTCGCCGAAGACCTGGATCTTGGTAGCTGGTGAGAGAGACCAGTATGCATACGCCCAGACAGGGTCCCTCAAGAGAAGATGGATGGCTGTCTCAGCATAGACATAAGGAAGGTCCTCAACGCCAGGGAGGCACTGCACATTCTGCATGTTGCCTCTGAAGTCGGTCAGAGAGTTACAAAATCTCTTGCGACTAGCCTTGTTTTTCGACCCTGAGGAGCTACTATCGTCATCCTGATCGCCATAGGCTTCCTCAAGTTCGTCAATGAGCTCTTCTCTCCCTAAAGTTTGCCAGTTCTCCAACCCTTCTTGCTGTGCGATGTACTGCAATTCAGTAGTGGACAAGGAATCAATATTGATCAGAATCATGCTTACTCCCGGAATGTTTTATATGCGAAAAGTAATTGACCCAATCGTAAAAGAAACGGTTCTGTTAGTCAACAGCATGCATATTGGTCATCTAGGCGAAGAGGGTCTCCAAAGCCAGGTCAATCATTGCATTGAACGTGTTCTGTCGCTCTTTTGAGGGTACCTGCTCGCCGGTGAGCATGGAATCGCTCACACTCAAAAGCGTCAGGGCTTCCACCCTCTTGAGATGGGCAAGGGTATAGAGTTCACATGTCTCCATATCTATGGCCAGGGTGCCAAGGCTACGGGCAAGGGCAAGCTTTGCATCACCTTGGCCGTCATAGAATTGGTCGCTGGTAAAGACATTACCCACCTTGAAGCCTACCTTGGCACTCAAGGCATGGGTATAGGCTTTCTGAAGCAACGAGAAGGATGCAGTCGGGGCGTGCTGGTAGAGGCCGAAGCGTGACCGATTCATACCGCTATCGGTGTCGGAGCCCTGGGCAATGAGGATGTCCCTCAGGTGGAGCTTTTCATCAAGGGTCCCACAGGTTCCGACCCGTATGAGTCTTTTTACCTTGAAGGTATCTATCAGCTCATGGGCATAGATGGAGAAGGAGGGCATGCCCATGCCAGTGCCTTGCACCGAGACACGGTTTCCTTTCCAATAGCCGGTATACCCATACATGCCACGAATTTCATTATAACAGAAGACATCGCTCAGATAGGTCTCAGCGATATGTTTTGCCCGAAGGGGATCCCCTGGAAGCAGTACGCTCTCGGCGACGCTCCCTTGCTCAGCTACGATATGTATACTCATACTCAGCTCTCCTTTACCCCATATTCGACCATTAGGCGCACTAAGGCAAGGGAAACATCCCCATTTGACCTATCATTGTCGTACATTCCTATGGTATACTTTCTTGTGAAATTATGAAAAAGAAAGAAAAAATAACTGACCTGATTCTCCATGGACATTTTTATCAACCACCTAGGGAGAATCCACGCACAGGAATCATAGGGAAACAGCTCTCAGCGTCCCCATATCCAGATTGGAACGAGAGAATTTATTCCGATTGTTATAATTCAAATGTCCACTCCCGATACCTTTCGGGAGTAAGACGAATTCTCTCGATGACGAACAACTATGAGTACATCAGCTTCAACTTCGGGCCTACCCTGCTCAGTTGGCTACAGCGCAAGCATCCTGAGACCTATTCACTCATCATTGAGGCTGACAAAAGAAGTGTAGAACGCTTGGGTCACGGCAATGCCATGGCCCAGAGCTTCAACCACACCATCCTCCCCCTCTGTACAGAGGAGGAAGCAAGGGCACAGATAGTCTGGGGCATGAAGGATTTTTCCTTACGCTTTGGCAGAGAGGCTGAAGGGATGTGGATGCCGGAAACCGGCATCAATCCCATGGTCATCGACCTGCTATCAGAGTACGGGCTGAAGTTTGTCATCCTCTCGCCTTGGCAGTGCAAAAGCGTTGAAGATGAAAACGGAAAAATGGTTGAGCTCAATGGCGAGAGCGCCCCCTATGGCAAACCCTTTATCCTTACCGGTGAAAAAGGGAAAACCATAAGCGCATTCTTCTACCACCCGAGCCTTGCAGAGGGGATCAGCTTCGGGCATCTGCTCAGGGATGCTGACAACCTCTATGCCAGACTGCTCACTATCAAGCGGGAGGAGAAGCAGCAACTTATCCATACAGCCACTGATGGAGAGATCTACGGGCACCACGAACCTTATGGGGATATGGCTCTTGCCGCCCTGATAAAGAAGGTGCATGAACGATCTGACTTCCGCCTGACCAACTATGCAACCTTTCTCGAAAAACACCCTGCCAAGCTCCATGCCCAACTTCATGATGGGGAGGAGAGCAAGGGGACCAGCTGGTCATGCGTCCATGGAGTCTCACGATGGTATAAGGATTGTGGCTGTCACACAGGCGGCGACGAATCCTGGAACCAGAAGTGGAGAACCCCCCTACGCCAAGCCTTTGACAACCTGGGAAAGAAAATTGATGCCAGCCTGCAGAAGGAAGTAAAACGTATCTTCGGAGGGAAGCTTGAGGCACAGCATCTTGTGGAGATGTTCGGTCCGGTAATCTCCAATCTCGTCTCCATGGAAGATTTCCTCAACGGCATCAATGAGCAGTTTTCATTTGACCAGAAAGAACGTACAAACATTGCTTCGCTCTTGCTGGGAATGCAGTACAGACACTTTGCCTATACCAGCTGCGGATGGTTCTTCAATGACCTTGCAGGTCTGGAACCCAGGCAGAACATTGTCTATGCACTGATGGCAGTGGACCTCTATAAGCGCTTTAACAAAGAGGACAATCTGTTGGAATCGCTTTTGGAAGACCTCAAGCTTGCCAAGTCAAACCGCAAACAGGATGGTGATGGTGAGGATCTTGCCCTTGAAGCTCTGGACATCCTTCCCGGTGAGGTAGAGGCTTCCCTTTATTTTGTGCTTAACCGCAGGATTGGCCTGAAAGAGGACCAAAGAGACCGCTATGGGTTCTTCAAGCTGGAAAAATTCGATTTCAAGGATGAAAAAACCCAGATACTGGAGATTTCCAACCAATTCTCATTGGTACGATACCAGTGCACGGTCCTGGACCCTGCCCCTGGAAAATCAGAACTGACCTATACCCTAAGTCTCAGAGATATGCGAAAGGGGGATATCCAGAGTCATTTCATCGATTCTGAGGACATACCGTCCAGAATGCGTGATAAACTCTTCAAACAGATCGACAATGGCATCTGTCGCCTTGATAGCTCTGAGATAAAGAGGATTGCCCGCGAGATACACCACTATGCGGCTCTTGCAAAGGCAACGCCCTACCTACCGATGGGCTCGCTCTACCAGGAGAACATAGGATCGTGCCTGAGGGCAATAAAAAGCCTGTTCAGATACGGGACCCTGCCCTTGTGGGATGAGTTCAAGGAGTCGTTTATCACGCTGATCGGATTTTACGTAAAGTATACGAAACCCAGCGATAGGGATATCATCAAACGCCTCTTTGATGCGGAGATGGCGTATCTTGCTGAGAAGATTCAGGCTTACGGCTTGTATGACAAAAATATCCGTTTCATCCTTGAGTTCCTGCAGATAGTTAGGGAGCACTCCTTCCAACCAGATCTTACCCAGATACAGAATGCGGTCTACCCCTACCTAAATGGAGAGAAGAAAACCCATAAGGATACTGATATAGGTCTCATCAATACGTTGGGCAAATCACTTAACTTCGACCTCTCCATCAACTAGGCCTCTCTTTTTGAAGTAGGGAGAGGACAGGGAAAAGAGAGCAAAGAAAAAAAAGAAAAAAAGAATCTAAGATAAGAAAACCTCCATACAGTACACACTGTTGGAGGTTTTCTTATGTAGAGGCACTACTCATATTTCTTGTCTCTAGCTTTGAAGTCTGAAATATATGTTTTACTTCATAATATTTTACAGTATTTTCCTACATCTCTTCGTCAGCGAGCACATCCTGGTAATCGGGATTCTGTATCATGACACGCTTGGCATAGGAACAAAGGGGGACAACTTTCTTGTTCTCCTTTCTGGCTAGCTCTGCCACCCTGTGTACCAGGACACCACCTATCCCTTGGCCTCGCAAGGTATCCGAAACATAGGTGTGATCGATCACCAGGGTCCGCTCGTCCCGAAAGTGGTAGGTTATCTCAGCTAGGGGGTTGGTAACGTCCTCCCCTACATAAAAACCGTTCTCCCTTTTCTTACATTCTATCATCTACCTACCTCCTGCTATGTAGCGTTCAACATCTGTTTTGCATGGACAAGGCTCACTTCACTCGCCTCATCACCACTGAGCATGCGTGCTATCTCCTGCTCCCGTCTCGATCCTTGCACTTGCTGGATGTGGCTGAAGCTCATCCCCTCTGTGACCTCTTTGGAGACGACTAGGTGCGCATCTGCCTGGCTGGCTATGGAGGCCAGGTGGGTGATGACCAGTACTTGGTGACTCTTGCTCAGTTTCTTCAGCTGCTTGGCAACTGAGAGGGCGACACTTCCGCCTATGCCTGCATCCACTTCATCGAAGATCAGGGTCTCTACCCTGTCATGATGACTGAGTGTGGTCTTCAATGCAAGCATGATGCGTGAAAGTTCACCTCCACTCGCCACATCCTTGATAGGACGGCTCTCAAGGCCCGGGTTCGCACAGATCATAAAGGCTATGGAGTCTGCTCCGTTGACCGAAGGGGTTGTGCCTACCATCTCGATGGTAAACAGGGCTTCCTTCATACCCAGGGTCCTTAGGGTCTCCTCTATCTCCTTTTGCAGGGTCAGAGCGGACCTCTTTCGTACCTCTGTCAAAATAAGGGCGGCCTTGTGCATCGAGGCCTGTGTCTGTCCAAGTTTCTTTTCCAAGTCCAGCAACAGGTCCTCGCCCTGCTCGCTTTGCAACAGCTTCTCTTCACTCTCTGCCTTGAAGGAGAGCATAGCTTCAAGGGAGTGTCCATACTTTTTCTTCAGTCTCTGTAAGAGAGCTAGCCTGCCTTGCAACTGGTCGAGCTCCATCTGTGAGAAGGACATGGAGGAGAGGTAGTCACGAAGGCTCTCATAGATATCCTCAAGCTCGATGGAGGAACTCTCCAGCCTCTGGTGGAACTCTGTGAGGTAAGCATCGCTCTTTGATGCCAAGCCTATCTGCTTGCCTGCCTGATGGAGACTTCCCAAAAGGCTCGAGCCAGCGTCCGTTCCATGCAGCAATGTGGTTGCCAAGCTCAGAGAGTCATGGATCTGCTCAAAGGAGGAGATGGTGCGTATCTGTTCGGAGAGCTCCTCATCCTCACTTATCTGGGCATTGGCTTTGGATATCTCGTCAACGGCAAATTTCAGGAACTCCGCTTCCCGCGCGCTGTCCTGCAGGTTTTTCTTGAGCTGTTTCTGTTCTTGCTCTAGGGCCTGCACTTGCCTGTAGAGTTCCTGGTAGCCTTGTTTCTCTGCATGGCAGGCTCCAAAGGCATCAAGTACCAACAGCTGGTTTGCAGATGAGAGCAGACTCTGGTGATCCCGCTGCGCACTTATGTCCAAGAGCTCTTCACCTAAGAGGGTAAGGTCGCCACGGGTGGCGGCCCTTCCCTGGATGGATGCACTGGAGCGTCCGTTGCTCCTGACATTTCTGGAGAGCAAGAGCGTGCCGTCATCGAGAGCAAGGTCGTTCTGCAGTAGATAGGCGCCTATCACAGGGGGGACATTGTCTCCAAGAAAGAACGTGGCGCTTACAGTTGCGGCATCACAGCCGCTTCTGATGGCCTGTGCATCAGATTTTTCTCCCAACAATAGGGCAAGTGCTCCAAGTATTATGGACTTACCCGCTCCTGTTTCTCCGGTTATGACACTAAAGCCCTCACCAAAGTCGATCTCTACATCATCGATGAGGGCATAGTGATGAATTTCAAGGCGCTCAAGCATGGAGACCTCCTCCTGACCAGTTGAGTTTATCACGTATTACTTCTATATAGTTACGCCTTTCGCTTGTGACTAGGAGCGCTTTACTTCTCGATTTTTCAACAATAATGATATCTTCCTCTTGTAAGTTGAAGGTTTGCTGCCCATCGATGGAGAGCATAATGCCAGTTCGCTGGTCCTTTTTGATTTTGATGGAGACCTTTGACTCCCCACTGATGACCAGTGGGCGGTGTGAGAGAGTAAAGGGACAGACAGGGGTGACTATGAGAGCTGATAGGTCCACATCGAGGATGGGGCCTCCTGCTGCAAGACTGTACCCGGTGGAGCCTGTAGGCGTTGCGATGATCAGACCGTCTGCTCGGAAGAAGCCCGCATGGGTCTGCCCGATGGCAAGGGAGAGATTGATCACCTTGCTGATGCCACTTGAGGTCACGACCATCTCATTGAGCCCATGCCCTGAGAATACCCGCTCCCCTTCCCGTATGACAGCTACACGGACCATAAGCCTGCGGCTGATGGCGTTGCGTCCCTTGAGGTAGTGCTCGATGGCCTCTTCCCACTCATCGACTGATATCTCGGTGATATAGCCGAAGGTTCCCAGGTTGATGGCCAAAATGGGGATGCCCAGGTCTTGGAGGTAACGGGCACAGTAGAGCACGGTGCCGTCCCCTCCCAGGCAGATCACCAGGTCAGTGCCATCCTCCACCACAAGAGCCTCATTCTCCTCACAGGTGCGGAAGATGGTCGCGCTTATCTCCCTCTCTTCAAGATAGCGTTCTATCGTCTCGGAGAGTTCATGGGAGGCTGTCTTTTGCCAGTTGGCTATGATGAGCACCTTGTGCAGTGTTCGTTTTTTCATGGCTACTCCTTAGGGAAGGTGAGAGATCACTTTCATCAGCATCTCAACATCACCCTGTTTGAGAAACGGATAGGTTGGGAACGAGAGTGCCCTCAAGAGAGGAGGCACTGCATTAGGATACAAATCAAAGCGTTGGCTGTGAAGGGTCCCAAGGCTATCAGCAAAGGTCTTCTGGGCGGATACCTGGTATTTGTTTGCAAATTTTATGGCATCCTCGGCCCTGGAATCCAAGACTACACAAAAGCCATACCCATTTGGTTCGAAGTCGATGTTTCCTATGCCAAACAGCTTATGGGGAGTCTTAAGCAGGGATTTTCGAAAAAGAGCATAGAACTCCCTGCGTTTGGTCATCTGGAATGGAAGGTTATTAAGCTGGATGATACCCAAGGCGGCATTCATGTCAGGAAGCTCCTCGAAGCTGCGCACCCTCTTGTATAGATCCTGTAAAGGAGCAGCGAAAGCATGGTCATTGAAGACCAGAGCAGCCCCTCCTCCGGTGGAGATAAGGCAGTCCTGTTCAAAGGCACAGACGACAAGGTCCCCAAAGGAACCTGCCTTAGTCTCCTCATAGGTGCTTTCAAGGCTCTGGCTGATGTCCTCAATGACCTTCACCCCCAACTGACGATAGTCACATTCGTAGGGTATCTGGCACAAGGGCTCATGAATAAGGAGAGCTGAGGCACCTTCTGAGACGAGTCTTGTTGCTTCTGATAGGGAAAGACATCCATGTTCGGGATCTATGTCACCAATAAGAACCTCTGCCCCAAGGCTCTCTATCGCCGCTGCATATACACAGGGGGAGAGTATGCTCACCCCTACGATACTTCCTTGTCCTATATTGCAAAGCTTCAGGGCGGCGACAAGGGCGTCGACATAGCTTCTGAGGGCTATCCCTTCCTTTGCGCCTACAAGGGTGCAGAACTGCTTGAGAAACTCTTGAGCACGTTCTCCAGGACCTATCCTCTCGTCAACCATGGTCTGCAGTACGGCATCCATATCCTTTCGGCGTATGGTGGGTTTATAAAATGGAATTAGTGCCACTCGTTCCTCCTCGCCCCAGTATAACCGCTATTGCAGGGTGTTTCCACAGAATACCAAGAAAGAGAAAAGAGAGCAAATCAG
>CAYXYD010000009.1:0-27233 GCA_964469205.1 uncultured Sphaerochaeta sp.
TGCCCTTCTGGCACACCTTCTTTTCCTCTCTTGGTTTTGAGGTTGTTGTCTCACCCCCTTCCACCCGGCAGACCTACCTGGATGGGCAGTCGACCATTTCCAGCGACACGGTCTGCTACCCTGCCAAGCTGATGCACGGCCATATCAGACACCTCTTAGACGAGGGGGTGAAGACCATCTTCTACCCCTGTAGCAGTTATAATATTGACGAGCATAAGGGAGACAACCATTTCAACTGTCCGGTTGTCGCCTACTACCCTGAGGTGTTGAAAAACAACATCCCTGAGCTCGAATCAGATGACATTACCTTCATCAGTGACTATCTCTCACTAGCTGACCGCTCCTTCCTGCCCAAGCGGCTCTTCTCTGTCATTGGCAAACCCTACGGGATTGCCAATAAGGAGATTCGGGAGGCTTGCAAGCGAGGCTATGAGGCATACGAAACGTATCTCAAGGCCATTCGGGCCCAAGGCGAGATAATCATAGAGAATGCCAGAGTCAAAAAGTGGCCCATCATCGTGCTTGCCGGCAGACCTTACCACCTGGACAGCGAGGTCAACCATGGTATCGACCAGCTGCTGCTGCAGTGTGAGTGTGCCATCATCAGCGAGGACACCGTTGCCTACAAGATGAAGAAAGAAGGTCGCAAGGTCCTCAACCAGTGGCCTTACCATGCGCGCCTCTATGATGCGGCAAGGTATGTGTTGGGCCAGAAGGATATGAACCTGATCCATCTTGTCTCCTTCGGCTGTGGTCTTGATGCGGTGACCAGCGATGAGATCAGGGATATCCTGCATGACAGTGAAAAGATCTACACCCAAATAAAGATTGATGAGATAACCAACCTAGGGGCGGTCAAGATCCGCATCAGAAGCTTGTTGGCGGCACTTGAGGAGGGCAACAGGTAATGGCAGTCTCATTTACCAAAGCGATGAAGAAGGATTACACCATCCTCATCCCCAATATGTCCCCTGTACATTTCACCCTGATCAAGGAGGTCTTTGTCAATCATGGCTACAAGGCCATCCTTCTGGAAAACCAGGGACCGAACGTCATCAGAGAGGGCCTGAGGTATGTGCACAACGACATTTGCTACCCAGCCCAGCTGGTCATAGGGCAGATGATTGATGCTTTGAAAAGCGGTCTTTATGATGTGGATAAGACAGCACTGGTAATAAGTCAGACCGGTGGGGGCTGTCGGGCCAGCAACTACATCTTCCTCTTGAGGAAAGCCTTGAAACGGTGTGGCATGGAGCAGATCCCTGTAATCAGCCTCAACCTCAAGGGAATGGAGAAGAATCCAGGGCTTAGGCTTACGCCTTTCATGCTCTTGCAAGCCTATTCCGGCTTTGTCTACGGGGACCTGCTGATGACCCTCTCCAACCAGGTGCGACCGTATGAGGACACTCAAGGGGAAGCTGACCAATTGGTTGACAAGTGGATAGCATATCTGTCTGAAAAGTTTGCCAACAACTGCGGTTATATCGGTTGGGCGATGAAACGTAACCTCAACGCCATTGCCAAGGAGTTTGCCCAGATCAAGATTACCAAGACAGAGAAGATCAAGGTGGGTATCGTAGGGGAAATCTACATGAAATATTCCCCGTTAGGGAACAACAACCTCCAGCAATTCCTTGAAGAACAGGGCTGTGAGGTCATGGTCCCCTCCATGATGGGCTTTCTCTACTATGGCTCTGATAACGCCATCATAGACCGCAAATACTATGGGGGAAGATTCTTCTCATCCCACTTCACCCAATTTTTGATGAAGCTTCTGTTCATGGTAGAGAAGATGTCCCTCGATGCGATAAGAAAACAGGAATGCTTCACTGTCCCTTCCAACTACCTTGAGATGAAAAAACTCAACGAGGGAATCCTCGACTACGGCGTCAAGATGGGTGAGGGCTGGCTGCTTACAGCCGAGATGCTCGAGCTGGTCCATACAGGATACAAGAACATTGTCTGCACCCAGCCCTTTGGGTGTCTTCCCAACCATATCTGTGCCAAGGGTATGATCAGGACAGTGACTGAGAAGGCCCCCGATGCTAATATCGTTCCTATCGACTATGATCCTTCGGCTACCCATGTGAACCAGGAAAACCGCATCAAGCTTATGCTTGCAATAGCTAAAGAGAAGCTGGAAACAACCAACCAATAAGCCTATTTCCATTACCCCATGCCCGAGTACTGTTCGCCTGCACGTATATTGGGTATATTCGAAGTATGACGAAACTAACAATACACGAGAAAGAAGAACTGGAAGAGTTGGTTCGCTCCCATATAGCAGATGTAGCAAGAAGAAAAAAAGGGCCTATTCGCATTGGTCTTCCTGGCGGAAGAAGTGCGAAAAGCCTCATCAGAGGCATGTTACAACTTGATGAAACACTATTCAAACGCATCAGGCTCTATCTCCTCGATGAAAGGCTTAGCGGTGAATTGAACGCTGATACACTCCTTGAAGCAGGCTTGGACAAGGCACTAAAAGAACAAAGGTTTACAAAGACAAGCCTGGTTATCCCAAAAATCGATAAACCACTGCTTGATAGTAAGGAAGCACAGTTTGACCTGGTCTACCTAGGCGTTGGTGAGGATGGCCATGTGGCCTCTCTCTTCCCTGGCTCCTACCCTTCAAAGGACGATAGCCAGACAGCTCTGGTCAAGGACTCTCCCAAACCCCCAAATGAGCGGGTCACCTTCACCTACAGGGGTTTTTTGGAGCATGCTCACAAGACGCCTATCTATCTTCTGTTCCTAGGGGAAGGAAAGCGAGAGTCGCTGGGCCGACTGCTTGCCAACAAGGAGAAGGCTGACAGCCTACCCTGCTCCTTCTTTATCCAACAGGACTTTGCCGTGACCATCATCACTGACTTAGAGGAGTAAAGCTATGAAACGAATAATCGTACAGTACGGAGGTACTGGGGACCTTGCCTTGAAAAAACTCTATCCTGCCTATGAACAGCTCATCGGCAAAGGATTTGAATTTGATATACTTGCATTGGGAAGAAGATTCGAAGATCGTGAAACCTTTGTCAGCACCATCATAGACAAGAGCGCCTTCCCCTCTTTCCTTAAGCATCTTGATTACCTGCCCTATGATATGGCCGATCCCAAGGCAACAGGCAATCTGACTAAAAAACTCAAGGGGATGGTCAAGGACAAGGAGTGTGTGGAGCTTATCTACTACCTAGCGCTACAGCCCAACCTCTATGAAGAGGCTATTCACCAGATCAAGGAGGTCGACTCCTCCATGGATTGTATCTGCACCCTCACCAAGAAGATTGTGGTGGAGAAGCCCTTTGGCTTTGACCTGGAATCATCTGTTCGCTATAACCACATCCTTGAAACTGCATTCGAAGACAAGGAAATCTTCAGGATCGACCACTACCTGGGCAAGGAATTCATGCAGAACCTGCTGATCATGCGCTTCCACAACGACATCATCCGTAGAATCTGGGACAAGGACTCCATCGAGAGCATCCAGATCATCTTCGATGAGACCTATGGCGTGGATCAGAGACTCGGCTTCTATGAGAAGATCGGGGTGGTGCGCGACACTATCCAGAACCATATCATGCAGATCATCACCTACCTCACCATGAATGAGCCTGCTTCCCTATCTTCTGCCGATATAGCAGTGGAAAAAGTGAAGGTATTGAAGTCCATCTCCCCTGTTGAGGAGTTCTCCATGGGCAGGTATGAGTCTTTGGGGGCGACTAGCGGTCATGTGGTGGATATCCCTACTTACGCCTCACTCAAACTCTGTGTGAATACCTACTTCTTTGCAAACATCCCCATCTATATCCGTACAGGTAAGATGCAAAATGAGGCAAAGAGCCTTATCTATGTGAAGTTCAAGAACACCACCAAGGACGTAATGCACGATCAGAGCATTGCTGAGAACGCTGTCATCATCAACATCCATCCTGAGCTGACCATAGACATCAGCGTCAACCTGAAACAGCCGAACACCTCTTGGAAATCAAAACCTGTGAGTTTCAGGTTCAATCAGGCTGAGACATTCGGAGCCAATACTCCAGAGGCCTACGAACAGATCTTGCAGAAGGTCCTCCAAGGCGACAAGAGCCTCTTCCCCACCATGCGGGAGATCACCGAGTCCTGGAGGATTGTGACACCTATGTTGGAACACCAGGGTCACAGTGAGGTCTATCCTGTACGGACACTGCCTCGCTTTGCTACTGAGCTTGCAACGAAGAATCATTTTGAGTGGTATACTTAGGAGATTAGAAGAGTTGTAGTTCACTATGAAAGCTACATATCAAAAGAGAAAAGCATACAGAAGCAGGGCACCATATGGGTGCTCTATTTCTGTATTTGAGAAAGAAAAAGAAATGCTTTCTACCCACAATTTAGTCCTCGCTCGAGAGTTTTTCTATAGAAAAACACCTATATTTTCTGATAAATTCGAATGTTCTTACTATTTATAATTTTAAAAAATATCAAATTTGTTCTATTTTACTAAGTAACTAATAGCGAAAAATTATCAGGCTTGGTGAAACGTTTAACCGAATGATAACCATTTATAAACTGCATTTTAGGTACTTTTAACGCTTATTAAGTAATAATATATTTATTCTGGTTATTCGTTTAAGATAAAATTTAACTTTGTCTTTTCCTTGACAGATAGCAAAATAGACTCATAAGCTATATGTACAGGAGCAACCAAGGCAATGAAATCTTCCATCAAAGAAGTAGCACATTTAGCCGGAGTCTCAATAGCAACCGTTTCATATGTAATGAACGGAACAAAGAAAGTACGCCCTGAAACTGAACAAAGGGTGTTGGATGCGGTTACTAAGCTCAACTACCATGTGAACTCCCTAGCAAGGAACCTTCGTAAGGGTGAAAGCAAGCTCATTGGCTTTGTGGTGAGTGACCTTTCCAACAATTTTTTCCAGGAAATTGCCTTTGGTCTGGAAAACCAACTTACCAAAGAGGGGTATCGTCTTATCATCATGAATAGCAAGGAGCAAAAGGATACTGAGATCGAGAACGTCAAAAACCTTATTGCAGGTGCTGCCGATGCCCTGGTAATTGCTCCGACCATAGGCGATTGTTCCTATCTCCGCTTCTTGCTTGATAACAACCCTATCCCTGTTACGTTTGTTGACCGTCGTCCTGAAGGCTTTGAAAGTGACGTGGTATTGGCTACCAATGAACAGGGAGCCTATGACGCAGTGAAGGCTCTTACCGATAAGGGGCATACGAACATAGCATTCTTTGGCTCCAGACAGGACTCCACTATGATCGAACGCCTGGATGGCTACAAAAAAGCTTTAGAGGAAGCGGGTGTGAGCGTCAATGCAAATCTGATCCGATTCGGTAATCATGATAGTGTGTCTCAGCGTGCGCTCCGTCATGGGGTGATGTACCACCATGCCATGGATGTCCTTTCCAATTACGATATCACAGCCATCTTCTCTGGAAACAACTTGGCGACTCTTGGGGTTTTCAGCTACATCAAGGAGGCAAACATACAGGTTCCCAAGGATATTTCCTTCATAACTTTTGACGATTCATCTTGGCTGACGATGACTACCCCGGCCCTTTCTGCTGTAACCCAGAACCCGGAAAAAATGGGCCGAGTCACCGCTAAACTTGTTCTTGAACGTCTTTTGGAGCCACAGAGTGCAGAAAAGAAAACTTTTCAGATAGTGAGAATTTCGACTCAACTTATCTTGCGAGGTTCTGTCTAACCATTTCAGGCACTTTCGGTCAGTTTGACCGAACAAATACAAAGGAGGGACTAAATGAAAAAAACATTAGTCTTGTTGGTGATCGTATCGTTACTAGTCGGTGCAACGACTGTTTTCGCTACAGGTGCTAAAGAGGAAAGGGGTCCGGTAACTGTAAATATCGCACTTGCCAATAACCCTATCTCTCAAGCAATGAGCAAACTGGTTCGGGAAGAGTACAGTGCCGAAGGCGTAACAGTTAACGTGTCTGTACTTCCAGAGAATGACCTCAGGCAGAGACTCACCACTGAAGCTTCTAGTGGTGGAACTACCTATGACATTTTCTACATCGGCCCTTACGAAGCACAGACCTGGGCAAAGAATGGCTGGCTTGAAGACCTCGAGCCCTATTTCAAGAACCTGAGTTCAGAAAAGGCAACTTGGTAT
The DNA here is from genome assembly GCA_964469205.1 of uncultured Sphaerochaeta sp. GTDB lineage: Bacteria > Spirochaetota > Spirochaetia > Sphaerochaetales > Sphaerochaetaceae > Sphaerochaeta. The sequence continues at coordinate 6,141 of CAYXYD010000009.1, forward strand.
GACAGAAAAGACCTGATCCAAGGAATGGTCGATTCTCTTGCCGTTGATGGAACTTCCTATGCTCTGCCATTCTATGGTGAAAGTTCTTTCATCATGTACAACATGGAGTTGTTTGCCAAGAAAGGCTTGACCATGCCTGCAGAACCCACTTGGGACCAGATCTATGAACTTGCCAAAAAGATTCATGATCCTGCCAAGGGTATTGTTGGTATGACGATGCGCGGAGCTCCAGGTTGGGGAATGAGCGGTGCTCCTTTCGTAACCATGGTCAACGCATTTGGTGGTCGTTTCTATGACATGGAGTGGAATGCAACTGTAGATACACAAGAGCAGCGTAATGCTTGGATGATGTACAAGAAGATTTTGCGTGAAGCCGGTCAGACCGACATTCTTGCCTACACCTACAATGAGTGTATTGCTCTCATGGCCAGTGGCAATTGTGGTATCTACTATGATGCGACAAGTATTGCTCCTCCTCTCGAAGCTAACGATTCCAAAATTCAAGGTAAGGTTGGTTATGTGATGGCACCTACCCAGAAACTTAAGAGCAACACGGCTTGGCTGTGGAACTGGGCAATGGGAATCAATCCCAAGTCCTCCGATGCTAAGAAACAGGCCGCATTTGATTTCATGCTCTGGGCAACCAGCAAGGATTACATCAAGCAGACTGTTGCTATCGACCCAACTGGGGCATCAACACCACCAGCTTCACGTTCCTCCACGTATGAGCTTCCTGTCTATGCAAAGGCTCCCTATGCTAGCATGACCCTCAAAACCTTGGAAGGAATGGACTTTACCAAACCAACTCTGGAACCTGTCCCTTACGTAGGGCTGCAGTACATTGCCATTCCTGAGTTTGCTAATGCAGGGACCAAGATGACTGAGTACTTGGCTAACTATGTAGTCGATAAGATGACTCTTGACGAAGCAATCAAAAAGACACAGGCTGTGTTTGAACAGGTTGCCATAGATGGAAACTATCGCAAATAACTAGAGCTAGTAACGCTTTATAATCTGTCTGACAGCAATGTCAGACAGATTACCGCCTACTTGGATGAAGATTCATCCGTCGAACAAGAGAAACGCTTCTTACTAAAGCGTAAATGGGAATTCCATGAAAACGTTAAGAAAAACCGATTATGCTTTTTTGCTCCCTGCTGTCGTGGTAGTTGCAATAATGACACAGGTTCCCTTTATACTTACCATCATCTTTTCTACCTTACGTTGGAACTTATCGCGTCCTGACCTACCAAGGATATTTATTAATATCCAGAACTATTGGCACTTCTTTAAGATTGAATCCTTCTCTGAAATTCCTGAATTCTACAGCATTCTCTGGCAGACTATCCTTATCACAGGAATCACCCTGTTATTCTGTTCCATATTTGGATTTTTACTCGCTCTTTTGTTGGACAATGAGATTCCTGGAGTCAATGTAGCAAGAACATTGATGCTAGGCCCCTTCTTTGTCATGTCCACAGCAAGTGGAGTCATTTGGAAAACCACGATATTCAATACCACATTTGGTTGGTATGGGGTAATCGCGAAATCCCTCGGGTTTACTCCAGTGGACCTGGTATCCTATTATCCAATCCCTGTCATCATTGTTCTCTTCACCTGGCGATGGATGCCATTCTTTATTCTGGTCCTTCTTTCAGGCTTACAAGGCATTCCTCAGGAACTTGTCGACAGCATGAAAATTGATGGAGTGAATTGGTTCCAAGGAGTGTATAAGATCAAGTTGCCCATGATCATGAACCACATGAGAGTTGCCGTAATGTTAGGGCTTGTATTCCTGATCAAAGAGTTTGGCCTTATCTTGGTAACTACAGCAGGAGGACCTGGAATAAGTTCGTACACCCTTCCTTATGCTGTGTATATGCAAGTATTCAGTGCCAATAGCATTGGGCGAGCTAGTGCCCTTGCGGTAATAACTGTGGCCCTCACCCTGGTCTTGGTGAACCTGATTTATCGTTCGATCATCAAGCAAAATAAATAATATAGCTAAGGATAAGAATATGGAACAAAGATCTATTGTTGCAGTACAAAAAAGCATGAGACGCAAACGCTTTATCAAAAAATGGATTCTTGCCATTACCATCTATGCCGTTGCAATTTTCTACTTTTTCCCAGTCTTATATATGTTCTTATCAGGATTTAAGACTGAGCAACAAGCAGTAATGCCAAGCATCTTTTTCAAACCGACCCTAGAAACCTATAAAATGGTATTGAGCGACCCTACCATGTATCAGTATTTGAAGAATTCCATAATCCAAGTCATTGGTGGAACAGGCATCAGCTTGCTGTTGGGCGTCCCCGCAGCCTTTGCTATTGTGTTTGGCAGGTTGAAGCACAAGGGTTCCAACAATAAGTATTACCTTTGGTTTATTACCACCATCTTGCTTCCTCCGGTTGCTGTGCTGATACCCCTATTTACCTGGTACCAAAATCTCAATTTGATCAACACCCCTTATGGTCTTATGGCAGCATACATTGGCTTCCATACCCCGATCATAGTCTGGATGGTGCACTCCTTCTTCTTAGACCTTCCCAATGAAATATTTGAAGCTGCAAGCCTTGATGGATGTACCAAGCTCCAGCAGCTGTACAAGATCGCGATCCCTATGGCTCGTATGGGAATCATCTCTGCAGCTCTCTTGGTTGCTGTGTTCATTTGGAACGAATTCTTCCTAGGATTTAACCTGACAGGTAACCCGACTGCAACGCTTCCCGTATTCATGTCCCGCTTCAGGGAACAGCAAGGGCAGTTTGTAGCCCAGTTGTCAGCATCTTCGACCATAGCGGTCATGCCTGCCATCATCCTTGGATGGATGACACAGAAGGCTTTGGTTAAAGGCCTTACCAGTGGAGCAGTAAAGGGATGAGTGAGAACATCCTTGTCTATGATATAGGTACGAGCAGTGTAAAAACAGCTCTTTTTACTGTTGAAGGGGAGATTGTCGCATCGATAAGTGTCCCTTACACCACAATCTACCAAAGACCTGGCTGGGCAGAACAAGACCCGAATGCCTTTTGGCATGCTGCCATAGAGGGAACCCATACCCTCCTTGATGGCCTCGATACGAAACATTCCATCGGCATCATCTCCTTGTGTGGACATATGAATGGAATGCTCCCCGTTGATGACAGGGGAGAGCCTACCTACCCTGAGATCATCCATTGCGACACGAGAAGTGTAGCAGAGGTTGCATTCATTCAGGGCCTGCATAGCCAAAAAGAGGTGTATGCGATCACGGGCAATCGCATCGATGAGTTTCTCACGCTTCCCAAGCTTCTTTGGCTGAAGAACAACCAAGAGGATGCGTACAAAAAGACCCGCTTTGTCATCAATGCAAAGGACTATGTACGTAGTCGTTTAACCGGTGTCCTGGGTACCACCGATTTCTCTGACGCTTCCCTTACAGGGGCTCTGAACATTCGGGAAAAACGGTGGGACGAGGGATACCTCGCCTCTCTTGGTATTAATCTGTCATTGTTCCCTTCGCTTCATCTTTCTACCGAGATAGAAGGGGTCCTGACAACAGAGTGTGCAAAACTTTTGCACCTCCCTTCGGGTATTCCAGTCTGTTATGGTGCTGGCGATGCTGCAAGTGCAACCCGCGGTGCGATGGTCAGTGATGCTGGCAATGCCTATGCCTCTCTTGGCTCATCGGCTTGGATCTCTACCTTGTATCCAACTATGATCGACGACCCAGAAATGAGGATGCAGCATTTCTATGACCTTGATGGTACGAAGATTAATGTTTGCGGCACCGTCCAGAGTGCAGGATCTGCCCTAACGTGGGCTAAAAACAGTTTTTTCCCTTCTCTAAGTTTTGACGAACTGGAAAGGGATCTTGCTAAAATACCTTTACCCAACCACGTTGTTGCCCTACCCTATTTCATGGGAGAGAGGACACCGCACTGGGATGCATATGCAAGAACTTCTTTCATGGGTGTCTCCCAAGCAACAACCCCTCTTGAAATGACCCTTTCTCTCTATGAAGGGGTAGCCTATGCCCTGTATGAGATAAAAGAGGTATACGATGATCTCAAGATCCCACTCAGCTCTTTTACCCTCTTGGGAGGGGGAGTGAAGAGCAAGTTCTGGCTTGAGATGATCGCATCTGTCTTTGGTATGCCCCTGGCCGTCCATCCCCACTACCAGAATGGAACATCCTTTGGGGCGGCCCTTTGTGCAATGGTTGCCAACAAAACCTATGCTTCATTAGAGGATGCCATAGCAACAATTCCTCTTACAGACCATACCGTTATGCCAGACCAAGACAAGCATGCGATCTACATGCAGTATTACCCGCTATATAAGAAAATGTATCAGTCAATGAAGCCCCTGTTTGCTGAAGCTTACAGGCTAAACAAATCGTACGAGGAGGATCTCTCATGAAAATGATGAAGGCACTGGTTATTGAAAAACCAAACAGAGCAATAGTGAAAGAAGTCCCTATTCCAGAAGTTGGAAAAGGAGAAATCCGCATACAGGTGAAGGCAAGTGGAATCTGTGGAACCGATATCCATATCTACAGAGGAGAGTATCTGGGATCGTATCCCATCATACCAGGCCATGAGTTCGCAGGTATTGTTGATGCAGTAGGTGAAGGCGTTACCCGGTTTGCCCTCGGAGACCATGTGGCGGTCGAGCCCAATATCAGCTGTAACAACTGCAGTGCTTGTTTTAGTGGCCATCCAAACTTTTGTGAAAATTGGCAAGGTGTCGGCGTAACACTCCCTGGCGGATTTGCCGAGTATGCCGTTGTTCCTGAAAGAGCAGCCTTCTCCATCGGGTCCCTTGATTTTGCTCAAGGCTCTTTCATGGAACCCCTTTCGTGTGTCCTGCATGGGATACAGAAGGCTCGGGTGAACCTTGCAGACAAGATACTTATCATGGGAGCAGGTCCTATCGGCATCCTCTTGCTTAAGACAGTGCTTACCCAAGGCTCCAGTGAAGTTACACAACTTGATACGAATAAGGGAAGGCTCCAGCTTGCTAAGAAAAGCGGGGCTAAACATATAGAGACTGATGTGAACAACCTCAAAAATGAGGGTTACGACATGGTAATTGATGCCACAGGTGTTCCCTTCCTACTGGAAAAATCCCTTGACCTTGCAAGAAAGGGAGGAACACTGCTATGGTTTGCCGTTCCCAAGAAAGAGGCGACAGTTACCCTGCCCCCATTCAAAATCTTTGAAAAGGGTCTGCACATCGTCAGCAGTTATACATCTGTGAGAAACTCGATACAAGCTGTAAGGATGCTTGAAAATGGGAAGATTGATGTCTCAGACGTCATCTCCCATAGGCTCCGATTGGAGGAGTTTGTAAAAGGTATTGAGACTATTGAAAAAAGTGAAGAAGGCGTTCTTAAAGTAATCGTCACGTTCTAACATTGGCAGAGAGAAGGAGATTCCTCATATGGGAAAAAAGAGATTTCTTGGTAAGGTATGTGTGGTTACTGGAGGTGCTGGTGAGATAGGGATCGCTACAGCACTTCGTCTGAGCAGTGAGGGCTCTGATATAGCTCTTATAGACCTCAAGGATATGAAACAGGCTATTGAGAGGATAGAGAAAACAGGGGCCCGTTGTGTTGGATACAAGTGCAACGTTGCTGACTATGGTGAAGTTGAAAAAACTGTAAAAGCGATTCAGAAAGACTTTTCCAAGATTGATATGCTTTTTAACAACGCAGGGATCCAGGGCGCCTTCAGCCAGATCCATACCTACCCTGTAGAGGATTTCCATCAGGTAATATCGATCAACCTCATTGGGGCATTCCATGTCCTGCGAGCAGTCTCAGCTGTCATGGTCTCACAAAAGTCGGGTGTGATCGTAAACACCGCCTCCATGGCTGGAGTGGGAGGACCGGTGAATATGGCAGCCTATGGTGCCTCCAAGTTTGCCCTGGTCGGCCTGACACAAACTGCAGCAAAGGATCTTGCTCCATATAACATCAGGGTCAATGCGATCAGTCCAGGATACATGGGACCTGGGTTCATGTGGGACAGGCAGGTTGACCTACAAGCAGCTGCCAATTCACAGTACTACGACAAGGACCGCAATATGGTAGCAAAACAGATGGTCAGTGAAGTTCCCATGCGTCGCTATGGCTCCATTGATGAGATTCCAGGCACTGTTGCGTACCTGATGAGTGATGACTCCTCTTTTACAACTGGCGAAAACATTAAGATTTCTGGTGGAATCTAAGGAGACAAGTATTAACAAAACTATTTTGGAAAGATTTTCCTTAGAAGGAAAGGTTAGTTTGGTTACGGGAGGAGGGTCTGGCATTGGCAAGGCCTTCTGTCATGCTTTGGGAGAGGCCGGATCAAAAGTTGCTGTAGTAGACATCAACCTCCCTAGTGCCCAGGTAACCGTAGATGAACTAAAGAAAAAAGGGATTGATGCGATAGCCATCAAGACCGATGTTACCAATGAAGCTGATGTGGAGGCTATGGTCAAGACAGTGGTAAAGGCCTTTGGCTCTTTGACCATAGCAGTCAACAATGCCGGTATGGGAATATGGAATGATGCCCTTACCATGCCCTTTGAGACATGGAGAAAGACACAGGCCTTGAACTTGGATGCAGTATTCCTCTGTGCGAGAACTGAAGCCAAGGTAATGAAAGAAGCAGGCTATGGAAAGATCATCAATACTGCAAGTATGTCTGCCCATATCTCCAATACCCCCCAAAACCAGTCAGCTTACAACGCTTCAAAGGCAGGGGTACTGCACCTCACAAGATCCTTGGCTGCTGAGTGGGCTCCCCTTGGAATAAGGGTCAATTCGATCAGCCCGGGCTATACCCAAACAGACCTGGTGGAGAAGCTGCTTGAAACCCCTGAAGGCAAGTCTATGCTTCCCAAGTGGTTGGAAAAGATTCCTATGGGAAAGATGGCCCTCACTGATGACCTGCAGGGTGCTGTTGTCTATCTGGCTTCTTCTGTAAGTGACTATGCCACGGGTTCTGATCTTCTGGTTGATGGTGGTTACTGCGCTTGGTAACTTTGGGCGGAATACAACACAACCAATAAGAGCTGGCAGGCATCCTCTTTGAAGGAGATACCTGCTCTCTTTAGTCTGCCAGGCATGGTCAATACCTAGGTGGTAAAAGCTCAATGTATCAAAGGAGCGTATTCACATGAAATATGGAATTTACTTTGCTTATTGGGAAAAAGAATGGGATGTGGATTACAGGCCATATATAAAGAAGGTTAAAAAATTAGGATTTGATGTCCTTGAATTTTCCTGTGCTTCCTTAACTAATAAAACAAAGCAAGAATTACTAGAAGTAAAAAAAATGGCAGAAGATGAAGGTATTATTCTCTCAGCAGGATATGGACCTTCTGCAGAACAAAATTTGGCTTCTTCAAATCCAGCCATCATTAAAAATGCAATTTCTTTCTATGGTGACATACTGAAAAAATTACATATTTTAGGAATTACAACGATAGGTGGCGGAATCTATTCATATTGGCCTGTCGACTATTCTCTTAAAATTGACAAAAAGGCAGATTGGAACAGAAGTGTTGAAAACGTACGTACTGTCGCTAAAGTTGCTGAGAGCTATGGAATCGATTATTGCCTGGAAGTATTGAATCGTTTTGAAGGATATCTTCTTAATACAGCAGAAGAAGCCAGAAGATTCGTCGAAGAGGTTGATGTGCCCTCAGTAAAAATAATGTTAGATACTTTCCATATGAATATTGAAGAGAACAACATGATGGATGCCATAAGAATCGCTGGCGATAAACTGGGCCACTTTCATGTGGGTGAGAATAATAGAAGAGTACCAGGACAAGGGTGTTTGCCATGGTATGAAATAGGCTGTGCCTTAAAACATATACAGTATGATAAAAAAGTTGTTATGGAACCTTTTGTAATGAGTGGAGGAACGATTGGTTCTGACATCAAGGTTTGGCGAGAGATAAACAAAGGGGCCTCATCACTGGAACACATGGATAATGATGCTAAAAATTCTGTTGATTTTTTAAGATTTGTATTTGAAAACCGTTAAGAATCCTACCTACAAAAGGAAATCCCTTCTATCGGGAGATTTCTTTTCTCTCACGAAGTACACCATAGGGGTATTGACCATGTTGGGCAAACCAAAAAGAGCAGGTATCCTCTTTTTAGAAGATACCTGTTCTCTTTTTCAGCATATTATTTATCTTGTATATCTTTACCTATATCGCTGCTGCAACTTGGCTATCTCTTCAAATACCCTCTTTCCAATGCGCTCGTCACTTGCAATGACCTCCCACCTGAGTAGGGCATCTTCGCTCTGGCTGACACGCTGGAAGACCTGGAACCAAGGGGTTTGCAACTCTGCTGTAGCATCATAGTGCAGAGGAAGATTGAAACGGTACAGAGAAGCACCAAGGGACTCCCCCTGTTCATTCTCGGTGACTTTGGAAGCACCCATCTTGAACAAGAGCTCCTCTATATCGCTTTGCAGCGCTATGCGCTTGCCAGCTTCCTTGATCATGATAGACCACTCCCTGGCCCTCCAAGAACTATCCTGCAGTCTTTTTGCCTCATTGAAGCGAGCTGGATCGGTAACATAGGCCTTCAAGACCAACAGGGTATAGAAGAGGGTGTTCTCAGTTGAGAACTTGGGAGAGTCCCATTCTCCTACACTCTGGGGGAATTGCAGGTAGTAGTGGGCAGACTCTTCCACAGCAGCCAGGACATGTTCAGATCGACCTTTAAGCAGGGCACTCTTTATGTAGGAGTGGCCATTCTGTACCAGGGATATCTTCTTACCTTGCATGACACTCTTAAGAAGCAGTGTGGGTGCAGCCTTGATATCAAACAGGAAGATTGGTTCAAAATTCTCTTCGTTTGAACTAAAATATGGGGCAAACATACTCTTGAGCTCGTTTGAGATGACTCCCATCACAAAGGCCGGGGAGAGCTGGCTTCCCTTGTAGAGGAAATCCATCCGGTCCCCATCACCATCATAGGCAAAGCAGAGTTCTGTAGGATTTTCCTCAAGGTATGCAAGCGTAGAGCGCATGCTTGCTTCCATACCTGGATTGGGATCGCCAACGGGGAAATTACCATTGGGGACCAGATGGCGATATACGCCATCGACACCACACTGGCTTAGGGCTCGGCTCACAGCAGAGCCAAAGCTTCCATGCAGGAAGTCACAGACAACAGGCAGCCCATCAAGACTGCCGGAAGGCACTTTAGCTAGACGCATGGAGTAGTCGATGAACTGATCCATCGTATTGAGGGGGATGATCGCCCCACCCTTGCGGCGATTGGCCAAGAGAGGCTTTTCATAATAAAACTCTATCTTACCCAGCCCACCTTCGGGGCCACTCTCCAAAGAGACACTCTCCACATCCTTTGCAACTATCTTCATGCCAAGATACGAGCCGGGATTGTGACTTGCCGTTATCATGACACCACCACTTTCTGGATGTTGCATGCATGCGTAGTAGAACTGACACGATCCTATGGGGTTAGCTTCAAGATAGACAGTCAGACCTGACTGCACAAAGATGTCCACAGATCTTTGCATCAGCTCCTCTCCGCCAAGGCGGGAGTCCCTTGCCAATACCACACTCTTGGTCTTCACATCGTGGAGCATATAGTAAGCGATGGCGTGACAGAGGCCGTTTGAGGTCTCCTCGTCAAAGTTGGTCTGTTTGCTACGGATATCATACGCTTTGAAAAGATTTCTTTTCATTATTGTTCCTTTGTACGGTGTACCGTACTCTTACAGAAAAAGAGGACAATCCTACCCAGTCTGAGCAAAAATAGATGTAGCATGTATTGCACAAGAAGAGCACTGTAAGCATGGGAATAGTACTAATTCATGTAAAAGGGGAGGTTTCCCTCCCCTCCCTTCAAATCTTCAAGAACATCTTTTCCTTGATGGTATCAAGGTTCTCATTGCCTATCTTGTTGGCCTTGCGTGTCCCTTCCACTATGATCTCCTTCACTTCAGCCATATGGTTCTCATAGTAAGAATGCTTCTCTCTCATCGGATCGAGAAGGTTATTCAGCACCACATTCAGGCGCTTCTTACACTCAAAGCAACCAAGCTTGGCGGAGGTGCACCCCTCATAGATTTCAGGAGCTTCCTCTGGGTTGAAGATCAGGTGATACTTGTAGATGTTGCAGATCTCCGGATGACCAGGGATATCCGTGGTAACCCTAGCGGGGTCGGTCACGGCCTTACGGACAAGCTTCCATACCTGTTCAGGAGTATCGGAGAGATAGATCGCATTTCCCATGCTCTTGCCCATCTTGGCATTGCCGTCCAGACCACTGAGCCGACTGACCTGGCTGAGCTTCACCTGTGGCTGGATAATGGATGTCCCATAAAGCTTGTTGAACTTGCGCACTATCTTGCGAGAAAGTTCGATATGGGGAACCTGGTCCTCACCAACAGGCACAAGGTCAGCATTACAGAACGTGATGTCTGCTGTCTGGCTTACCGGGTATCCGAGAAACCCATAGGTAATATCCTCATACCCATAGTTCTGCGCCTCTGTCTTGATAGTCGGATTATGCCTCAGCTGGTTTACCGTGACTATCATGGAGTAGAAAATGGTCAGTTCAGCAATTGAACTCACCTGAGACTGCTGGACAAAGGTAACCTTATTGGGATCAAGGCCGACAGAGAGGTTATCGATGGTCACATCATAGATACTGCTGTTGATAAGCTTGGGATTGTCAAAATGGGTAGTAAGAGCCTGGATATCAGCAAGGAGGATGAACTCCTCATAGGTATCCTGCAACTCAAAGCGTGATTTCAAGGAACCGACATAATGCCCCAAATGGAGTTTTCCAGTAGTCCTATCACCTGTCAGTATTCTTTTTCTGGTTTCCACTACCTACTCCTTGTCCGTTTTTTCTGATTCGGCCTCAGAGGTGCTTCCTTGTAGGTTGAACACCCGTACCATGGTGTGTTGCATACTGCATGAGGGGCACTTGGCAGGTGGCTGATGTTTTTCAAACGATTGCACCAACTCTACGTGGGCATGACAATTCTGGCATTCATATTCATAACTAGGCATACGGTATCTCCTCTTTTATAAGACCCCGGTCAGGCTCTGTTTCAACAGCAGCATCTGCTCTTCGCTCAAGGGCATCTCTACTATTGATACAAGGTCCTCATCGAGTAAAAACATCAATCTCAGGGCGGCAATCTTAAAAGGAATCTTATCCTTTTTCAATCTTGCCAAGTAGCCGCTACGCACCATCTGAGAGAGGGTGGTGGCAAGCTTCGGACTCTCCATCTGGATAAACACATCTATGGTGTAGATGCCCTCCTCCTGATTGATCAGCAGGAGCACTTCCCTAGCCTGTTGGAATACAGCCTGCGAAAGGTTCAGCCCCAGATCGAAAAACGTCTCGGGTTCAAAGGCATACAGCGCGATAGAAGCATTTGCCATCAGGAGTGCCATCTCATCGGTGATAAGCCTCTGGCGAGCCTTATAGGATGCATAGGCGTCCTCATACGCTCCATTGGTGAAAATCAGTTCATCATTCCTAGGAGTGTACAGACTCAAAGGCCCATCTTTCTGGTTAAACCAGGAAAGACCATCGGCATTGCTCTTCTGGGACAGCTCCCTGGAGTACATCATCCCTGTATTGAGCAAAAACCTAGGGTAATCACCCTCTACCACCCCATAGGCAGCAAGTGCATCCTGTTCCAACGGATAGGTAGCGTTGGTAGGGGTAAGGGAGAGCGATACCCGTTTCGCCCGTTTCGCAAACTCGGTAAGTTCACCAAAGGCCGAAGCTACCAAGGCCGGTTCAGCACTAGCATCAACAGTAGCTACGATGCTACCGCTTTGGGCCATTCCCTGAAAATTGAAGTAAGGTCGCTCCCTCTTGCCCAAGGAGGCACAAGAAGTGAGAAAGAGTACGATACATATCGATAGGACTACAGCCTTACTTTTTTTCATGGGATCATTCCTTTGCTACTGCTAGCCTCACCATATGCTCACCGCACTCGATCGCCTCAACATTTTCCAGTGTAGCAAAGGAAAGGGCGTTCGACAACGTCTCTTTGGCAATAGTGGTGCCAAAGTTGGCGAAAACCTGCCGTACCACCTCATCACCATCATAGATGAGGGTTATTCGGTCAGAGACCTCAAATCCACTCTCCTTACGAAGATTCTGGACACTGCGCACGATATCGCGGGCAATTCCCTCCTGCAGGAGTTCTTCTGTCACCTTCGTATCGAAGCCTACGGTCAACGATCCTTCGTTGAGCACCTTCACCCCTTCCCTTTCGGTACGACCGACAATGATATGCTCGGCAGAGATCTCAATCTCCCCTTCGCTGTATGTAAGGGAGACACTCTTTCCATCAAGGATGGAAGCAATCTTATCACCGGTGAAGAGCTCAATCTGAGAAGCCACTTCCTTCATCTGCTTGCCAAGCTTGGAGCCGAGCACCTTGAAGTTTGCCTTTGCACTGTAGCTTACCAGAGCACTCTCATCCTCTTGGATGAGGACCTCTTTCACGTTCAGCTCTTCAGCAATGATATCTGTCATTGCTGAAAGAACATCACGTTCTTCCTCTGTCCTATCGACAAGGAAGAGGGTCTGTAAGGGCTGGCGTGTCTTCAGATTGTTAGAGGCACGAAGGGACCTTCCCATGACAATGGCCTTCTGGGTAAGGGCCATCCTCTTCTCCAACTCGAGATCACGCTGACCACTCTGATACTCTGGATAGAGTTCAAGATGGATGCTCTCTTGCATATCAGAAGTCTTGAGATTCTGGTAGATGTCCTCGGTCGTAAAGGGAATGATGGGCGCGGCGATCTTGATGAAGGTCAAGAGGACGCGATAGAGGGTATCGTACGCCTCTTTCTTGTCCCCGTCGTTCTCACTTCTCCAGAAGCGCCTGCGGCTTCTGCGGATATACCAGTTGTTCAGGTCATCAATGAATGGCACAAACAAGGAACAGCCCTTTTGGATGTCATAGGCATCAAAGGCAGCCGTGGCCTCTTCGATAAGCTTCTCACTGCTAGAGATAATCCAGATATCCATCGGATTGGAGAGTTTCTCGTAGGGGGTCTCGCTGGGCTCATACCCATCGATGTTTGCATAGGTCACAAAGAAGGAGTAGGCATTCCACAAGGGGATGATGAGGTTCTTCAATACATCCTTGACAGAATCCTCACTGAACTTGAGGTCCTCTGCCCTGACAACCGCACTGTTCATAAGGGCGAACCGCAGCGAGTCAGCACCGTATGCGTTGACGATCTCCATCGGGTCAGTATAGTTCTTGGCACTCTTACTCATCTTCTTGCCTTCTGGAGTAAGCACAATGCCGTTGGTGATGCAGTTCATGAAGGCTGGCTTGTCAAACAGGCCGGCTGCCAGAACTGTAAGGGTATAGAACCAACCACGTGTCTGGTCCAGCCCTTCACAGATGAAGTCAGCTGGGAAATGCTCTTCGAAATACGCTTTGTTCTCAAACGGATAGTGTAGCTGTGCATAGGGCATCGAGCCGGACTCAAACCAACAGTCAAGGACGTCGGTGATGCGTCTCATGGTTCCCTTTCCGTCGGGGCTTGGCCAAGTGAGCTCATCAACAAAGTGCTTGTGCAAATCGGGGACAGTCTGTCCGCATTTTGCTTCCAGCTCTTCCCTACTGCCGATCACTTCAATGTGGTCACTGCCATCACACTTCCAGACAGGAATGGGGTTGCCCCAGAAACGGTTGCGGCTTATGGCCCAGTCACGAGCCCCTTCAAGCCATTTGCCGAATCGTCCGCTCTTGAGGTGCTCAGGCATCCAGGTGATCTGGTCATTAGCATTGAGCATCGAGCTCTTGATCTTCTGTACATCGACAAACCAACACTCCATCGCACGATAGATGAGGGGCTTGCGGGTACGATAGCAGAAGGGATAGGGGTGCAGGAAGTTCTCCCGCTTGACCAAGGAGCCACTCTCTTTGAGCATAGCAATGATATCCTTGTCGGTATCCTTGACGAACCTTCCTGCAAAGTCTGGGACTTCGCTGGTGAACTTTGCTTCGCTGTCGATGGGACATACTACGGGTATACTGGTACCCTTGAGCACCTGATAGTCATCCTCACCAAAGCCAGGGGCTGTATGGACGATGCCACAGCCGTCTTCAGTGGTAACATAATCGCCTGTGACACAGACAAACGCACCAACATCCTTCAGATGGGCAAAATAAGGGAAGAGAGGCTCATAGCGCATCCCTTCATAGAAGGTGCCCTTTTGCTCGTCCACTATCTCGTACTGGGTCTCATCCTTGTAGTAGTGACCAAGACGGTCCTTACCAAGGATATAGTGGCAGTTATCACTCTTGTCGAGGATCTTCACATAGTCGATATCGGGGCCAAAGGCCAAGGCTAGGTTGGAAGGCAGGGTCCAGGGGGTGGTGGTCCAAGCCAAGAAATAGGTGTCCGTTTCGCCGTCTACGGCAAAACGGACAGTTACGGCCTGGTCAACGACATCCTGATAGCCTCCGAGGTTCACCTCAAAGTTAGAGAGAGGACACCCAAGGGCAGGACTGTAGGGAAGGATGTTGTACCCTTCATAGATAAAACCCTTTTCATGCAGGGATTTGAATACCCACCAGATGGACTCCATGTAGTTGGTGTCCATGGTACGGTACCCGTTCTCCCAATCGACCCAACGTCCCATCCGATTGATGGTATTCTCCCACTCCTTGGTGTAGCGAAGGACAATGGAGCGGCACTGTTCGTTGAAATTGGCGACACCGTACTCGTGGATGGCCGAAGGTCCGCTGATGCCCAGCGTCTTCTCCATCTCAAACTCTACCGGCAGGCCGTGACAGTCCCAACCGAATCGGCGGTTCACACGCTTGCCTTTCATGGTCTTGTAACGGGGTATCGCGTCCTTAATGGTCCCTGGGACCAGGTGGCCAAAATGGGGAAGGCCTGTAGCAAAGGGAGGCCCATCATAAAAGACGAACTCATCCGATGCTGGACGCATATTAATCGATTTTCCAAAAATATCCTCTTGCTGCCAAAAAGTGAGGATACCCTCTTCCATTGCAGGGAAATCAACTCTTGTAGTTACTGGACGAAACATAGACGCTCCTTGTTCCCGGAAGCCTTGGTGGACTCCCGCATTAGTGCCATTCTATTCATATTGGCTCGAAATGACAACCTTTGCCAGCCATTATTATAGTTGACCTTTCCTCTTTGTACGGGTAGTGTGGCAGTATGCAAACCTTCCCTGTTTCTTCGTCAATACAACGCTTTTCCTCCCGCTTCAAAGAAGCCGGTTTCTCCCTCTACATAGTGGGTGGGGCAATTCGGGATTATTTGTTGGGTTTGGAGAATGTCGACTATGATTTTACCACCGATGCCGAGCCTAACGAGGTAAAAGCCCTGTTTGGCCATGTCATCCCAACAGGAATAGAGCATGGCACAGTCACAGTCATATTTGAGAAACAGATGTTTGAGGTCACTACCTTCCGTAGCGAAGGGACCTATCTCGATGGAAGGCACCCAAGTTCTGTGACCTTCATCAGGAACTTGGAAGAGGATCTCAAAAGGCGCGACTTCACGATCAATGCCTTTGCAGCAGATTGCACCAACGGGACCATCATCGACCTCAATGGTGGCTTTGATGATCTGAAAAAGAAGACCATCCGTGCCATCGGCATTCCAAAGAAACGCTTTGAGGAGGATGCGCTTCGCATCTTCCGAGCATGCAGGATCGCTTCAAAGCTAGACTTCAGCATTGAAGAAGAGACCCTAAGGGCTATGGGAAGCGAGAAGGAAAACCTGAAGAAGGTAAGCAGCGAGCGTATCCGAGAGGAGCTGTTCAAGCTTGTCGGGTCCGATCATCCTAAGGTGGGTCTAACATATATGCATCAGAGTAGCATCCTGACCACTCTCTTTCCCTCCCTCGCCAAAGGCGATGGGATCGAACAAGGCGGCATGCACAAGCTGGATATTCTGCAACACAACATAGCAACCTGCCAGGCAGCAGCTGATAGGGCTTTCCCTCTCGCTGTACGTCTTGCAGCCCTTTTCCATGATATGGGAAAGAGCGAGGTCATCAAGGAAGGGGAGACAAAGAATACCTTCTATGCCCATGAGAGTGTCTCAGCGAGGCAGACCAAGGCCATCATGCAATATCTGAAGTCGAGTAAGGAGCAGATACACTTAGTCACCCATCTGGTCAAAGAGCATATGTTCAACTATCAGAGCAATTGGAGTGACAGCGCAGTGAGAAGGTTCATCACCCGTGTGGGCCTTGAGGACATTCCCCTACTCTTCCAGTTGCGCATCGCCGACCAGATAGCCATCCATGGGGAACCCAATACGACCCTCATTGACGAACTGCAAGAGCGAATCAACAAAATCCTTGCGGCAAAGGATGCCTTGAATATCAAGGACCTGGCTATAGGCGGAAATGATTTGATGAAGATGGGATTCCAGGGGAAAAGCATTGGGACGACGCTCTCCTATCTGCTGGAGACTGTCCTTGATGACCCCTCTCAGAACAATGTTGAGCAACTGCTCACCATAGCAAAGAACTATCAGGTGAGCGTCGGGGCTACCACAGAGTCATAGGCTAGCTTGGCAGCATTCTGCTCGGCATCTTTCTTGCTACGACCTTGGGCTGGACCAAAGCTCTGGTTGTTCACCTGCACCTCAACAAAAAAAGTAAACTCATGCTCGGGTCCTGTTTTCTTCACCAGGGTGTATACTGGGCATTTTCTCCACTTCTTTTGCATGTACTCCTGCAAGCTGGTCTTATAGTCACGGTGGTAGTCATACTGGAGAACCGCTTGGATCTGATCCTTGAGGTAGAGCATGACAAACTCTCTGGCCACTTCAAAGCCGCTATCGAGATAGCATGCGGCAAACAGAGCTTCCATACAGTCAGCAAGCAGGGTCTTCTTATCCCTACCACCACTGTTCTCTTCCCCTTTACCAATGAGCAAGTACTGATCCACATCAAGTTTGCGGGCGATCATGGTAAGGCTATCCTCACTGACGACCACACTCTTGATTTTTGAGAAATCCCCCTCCTGCTTGGCAGGAAGATTTCTTAAAAGCCAATCAGCGACACACATGCCTAGGACACTGTCTCCCAGAAACTCCAACCTTTCGTTGTTTCCCACCTCTTCTGTCGTCTCGTTTGCAAACGAGCGATGGGTAAAAGCAAGGTTGAGCAGGTTCAGATTGTCACATTTCATGTTGCTTGCTTCTTTAAAAGCAAGAAGCTCCCGTTCTCTCGAAGGAGAGATAGCGGGAGCTTTTCCAAAGGCAAAGGGATCCATAGATCTATGCCTTAGAGCTGAGTTGAAAGAAAATCTACTGCATCCTTGACTGTTTCAAACTCGTTAGCCTTCTCATCAGGAATGGAAATGCCCATTTCCTCTTCGATGGCGTATACCAACTCATAGGTATCCAAGCTATCAGCTCCAAGATCCTTCCTGAAGGAAGCATCCATAGTGATCTTTGAAGCATCAATTTCCAGCTTATCAGCGATAAGCGCTTTTACTTTTTCAAAAACTTCTTTATTATCCATTACTTATATCTCCTAAAAATGGGAACTATTTGTCTTGTAGTTCAACTACCTGAACACCACGATAAAAGCCGCACTTGGGACATACACGGTGAGGTACTACCATGTTGCCACAGGTACCACAGCGAGAAAGGGTTGGAAGAGCAAGACGCATGTTTGCTGCCTTACGGGAAGCTGAACTAGCTTTTGAAGTCTTATATTTAGGTGTTGCCATGTTGAAAATCCTCTTATCCTACGCAAAATTTTGACACTTAGGGAAGAATAACGAAAAACCCCTATTGCGTCAACAACTAAACCCATATTCCACTCTTTTGTATAAAGCTATAGAGATGAATTGATTACCAGACATCCATCTTTGGAGCAAAATGTAAGGTATTTTCATCAATTAGGTACGGTACTCAAGAGTATCTCCATCACGAGGAGAGGCTCTTCAGGCTCTCTATATGCCCATTTCCCTTGCTATTTGCAGCAAGACCGATAGTATTATAGCTAATTGACTAGTTTTTTAAATCATGCGATAGGTTGGGATATTTTTAGAACTTTTTTATTTACAAATTTACAAAATTTGTAATTATACAGGTATATTTTCTGCTTTCACTGATAATTTTTATATTTCTCTTCAAGACATCTTTACACAGGCACTTGGATTGGTCGAGCCATGCTTTGTTTCACAGGTGGAGTTCCAACCTTCCAAGAAAGACCCTGGCAGGCTTGATGTCCACATAACCCTGGGTTATCAGGGGGAAAGCAAGTTCCCCTGTCCCGAATGCGGTGATCTATGCACAGTTTACGAATCAAGAGCATGGAGAATTTCATGGCTTTGATCTACTTTGTTTGTGGTGAGCTGGAGCTTCCAAAAGCTACCATCATGTAATCTCACCCACACGATTCAGCGAATAACAAGACAAACGGTCTTATGTATATATTTTATAAACAATTAATACATAATATTACGAGGTTTTCCACCTAAATTCAGAGCCTTTTTTAAGTTTTAGCGGTATGCGAAGAACGAGTTTGAATTAACACATTATCGCTGATCGGTGCCGCTCCGAATCTGTCAACGAAAAACTGTGCTTTATTGTGGGGATCGCTTTCGATTTCCAGTTTTGCCTTCACAAAATCCGAGTCTGAATCGGTGACAATTATTGCTCCATCAGGGCATCCATCAGTCACACATTTACGACAAGATATGCAAATATCGTTAATAATTCCAATGGTCGCTTCAGCCTCGCTCCAATACAAGGCACCTGTCTACATGCCTCGAGAGTACAGTACTGCTAGCGCTAGTATTGCAGTTGTTTCGAGACTGCCCATTTCAGGAAAAATATCTGCAGACTCTTCTGCATGTCATGGTCACATTGATTGTCTGCAATCAATGATGGCATCAATAAACACTCTATTTTCAAAAACGGAAAAGACCGCCTTGTACCTTTTAGCGAAAACAACCCGTCTGTATTTTCCGCTAGGTAATCCAAGATCCTCTTCCAGTTGGAATTGGAAGGGATTATCCTTCAACTTAACAAGAACAGAACAGAACTCATTTCTCAATACTTTGGCAGCAGGGATACTCACTTGGGCAAGGAACCTTACGTGACTGACAAGCATTTCATCGGCTTTTCTGGAGACGATAACATCATACTCCATATTTGGCTTCAGCCTCTGCCACAATCAAGTCAAAATCCTTAAGCATTTCATCTCCACTTCTGCCGACATAACCGTTTCTACGTTCATCTTCTGCAACAAGCAAATCTGCATACAATGAATTCTGGGAAGCCAGAGACAAACTCAATGGCACTGACTTTTCCCTCACAATCTGATTAAGAAGCATGTTGAAGCTTCCATTCAGTGTCATTCCAAGCTGATTGAGGATTTCCTCGGCCTGAGCCTTTAGTTCCGTATCCGTTCTCAAACTGATTGTTGTACTTGCCATATAGTTTCTCCCTATTGAAATTCTATCATTCGGAAATGATGTAGTCAATACAATGTATATACATTGCATTGAGTCATCAGTCCATTATTGCCGAGGATCAAGAAAATCCCATAATCATCTGCAACTGACTGCTGGTTAGGCTTTGTCAGGCCGGGAGTTTCCCCCAGCTATAGCGCCGAACTGGCGTACGAATTACAGATTATCAGGAAGAGGAGAGATCAAATTCTTTCCTCTTCCATCCTGCAGTTTTGGCAGGAAAGGCTTCTGTAGTTTTCATAGGATTTGCCTATGTAGTTTTGCTGGAGCAATCAACGATTAGGGTTTTTATTGCTGTTGATATGTATAGAAGTCATACCTATGGGGTTCTTACGTTCCAGCGCAACAAACGGCTTCAGAACAACCATAAGAGGAGAGCTATATAGTTCAAAATGTCTAAAACTACCTTACCCTGAATAATACATTTTACTGTGGTAATATAAATTTCATGGGATGGTGTTCCCTATAAACGCTAGTAATAGCTGATGACGCCTGTTACATACATTGTATTTGGAAGCTTGGACCAAGCTCTCTACATGCAATTTGTGAAACAGGTGTTTTTTTATTATCAAAAGGAGAAATTCGACATGACAGTAACAATTGAAAACATTAAGGCTAGAGAGATTTTTGATTCTAGGGGAAATCCTACAGTAGAGGTTGATGTACTTTTATCTAACGGGGTTACAGGAAGAGCTGCAGTTCCATCAGGGGCTTCAACAGGGACTAGAGAAGCAATGGAATTACGTGATGGTGGTGATAGATTACAGGGAAAAGGAGTCCTAAAGGCTGTAAGTAATGTCAATAAGGACATTAAAAAGAGCTTACTTGGAAAATCTCCCTATAACCAAGCTGAAATAGATCAAATCATGATTGACCTTGACGGTACACCGAATAAGAGCAAACTGGGAGCCAATGCTATCTTAGGTGTTTCAATGGCCGTTTCTAGGGCAGCTGCAAACAGTAAAGGCCTTCCCTTATATCGTTATCTTGGAGGAATAGATTTTGAACTGCCACAACCATTCTTTAATGTCATCAATGGTGGATCGCATGCAGACTCAGGTATTGATACACAGGAATTTATGCTTACACCTGTAAAAAGAAAATCATTTAGAGATGGCGTTGAAAAAATTGCAAATGTCTATCATACACTCAAAGGAATTTTGTCTGCACAGGGATTGTCTACTGCAGTTGGAGATGAAGGTGGATTTGCACCAAGGCTAGAAACTACCGATAGAGTCATTAAAACACTTATTGAAGCAATAAAGAAGGCTGTATTTGACAAATCATGTTGAAACCTCATCTGGTGATGCTGTATCAAGCACATTATAGACGAATGAGGGATAATCCGTACCTCTCAGGTCTTTCCATCTTGCTACACGGGGAACATTGCTAAGTTTCTCAACAAGCAGGGTTGCCCTGGCAATGCCTGAGATGCTGGGGGTTTCCTGCTTGAATATGGTCAGATTTGCATAGTTTTCCAGATATTTTGTGCTTACACCGTAGAATCTAGCCAAATCCTGCTTAAAGGCAGCATGCAACTTGTTGACCTTCTGCAGGTTATATTTGCCTTGTCTGGATTCAGTCTTGCTTTTC